>NZ_CP107009.1:3054070-3381105 GCF_025725665.1 Halomonas sp. LR3S48
TCGGCCTGTTCATGGCCGCGGTGACCAGCAGCATCGACCCGCATACCGAATACCTCTCCCCGCGCCAGGGCGAATCGTTCGACATCCAGATGCGTCTGTCGCTGGAAGGCATCGGCGCCATGCTGCAGTCCGATGGCGAGTACGTGAAGGTCACCAGCCTGGTACCCGGCGGCCCCGCGGATCGCGCAGGCGTGCTCGAACCCGCTGACCGTATCGTCGGTGTGGGCCAGGATGACGAGGAAGAAACCGTCAATGTCGTCGGCATGCGACTGGACGAAGTGGTCGACCTCATTCGCGGCCCCAAGGGTACCGTGGTGCGTCTCGATGTCGTGCCGGCAGAAGCCGTGGACATGACACGCTCGCACGAGGTCAAGATCACCCGCGATACCGTCAACCTCGAGGACCAGGCGGCGAAGGGCGAGATCATCGAAGTGGAGCGCGACGAGGGAGTGCAGCGCATCGGCGTGATCACCATCCCCACCTTCTACGTCGATTTCGACGCCTGGCAGTCCGGCGCAGAGGAATTCCGCAGCACCACTCGCGACGTGGCACGTGAGGTCGAACGGCTCAAGCAGGAAGGCATCGACGGCATCATGCTCGACCTGCGCAACAACGGCGGCGGCGCCCTGCAGGAAGCCAACTCGCTGCTCGGTCTGTTCATCGACCGCGGCCCCACCGTCCAGGTGCGCGATGCACGTGGGCGCATCAGCCTGTATGGCGATACCGAGACCGGCACCATCTACGACGGTCCCCTGGCCGTGCTGGTCAACCGGTTGTCGGCCTCGGCTTCCGAAATCTTCGCCGGTGCCATCCAGGACTATGGTCGCGGCCTGGTGTTGGGAAGCGCCACCTTCGGCAAGGGTACCGTGCAGACCCTGAACGACCTCAGCCACGGCCAGATCAAACTGACTCGCGCCAAGTTCTACCGCATCTCGGGCGAGAGCACCCAGAACCGGGGCGTCGAGCCCGACATTCTCTTTCCCGACATGGTCGACCCGGAACGAATCGGCGAGAGCAGCCTGGACAACGCGCTGGAGTGGGATACCGTCCAGGCCGTTCAGTATCGCCATTACGGCGAGCCGTGGGAGTATCTCGAGACCCTGCGCTCCCGGCACCGCGAAAGGGCCGACTCCCATCCCAACTTCGTTTACCTGAAGGAGCGTGTGGACCTGGCGCGTCGGCTGCGTGAAGAACACACCAGCGTCAGCCTCGACCGTGAGCAGCGCCAGAAAGAGGTGGAGAGCCGCGATGCCGAGCAGTTGGCGCTGGAAAACCGCCGGCGCAAGGCCCTGGGCCTGGAGCCGCTGGACGAGCTGATCGACGCCCGAGGCGAAGAAGAGGAGACCGAGGACGAGCCGGTTGAGCGTGTCCAGATGGTCGAAGCCGCGGCCATCCTCGCAGACTACGCCGAGCTGACCGAACGCCGCCTGGCCGGCCGCTACTGAGCCCCCCCTCCCGGGGCGGGTCCTCGCAAGGGACCCGCCCCTCGTCGTCTCACAGCCCTCCCCTCCCTGAGCTCACTCTCCCTGCACCCCACAGGATGCTTGAGCGATCGCCCAAGCATAATCATGAGATGCGTCATCAACTCTCACCCGCTTCCCTAGTAGTATCACCCGGTATTGGGAGGCTCGGCCCCTTTCACGATACGGAACTTCGCGACAAGCTTGCGGGCAGCCCAGCCGGGCGCGTCCACGCTGCGTTGATGGCGTGAGGCACCAGATCGACGAGAATGTCTCTAGTAATGGCTGGCGAGCCATCCGCCCGCTCCCAGCCCCAAATCGCCAGCCTACGCCTCCATGGGAAGACTTCGTATGGTGATTCATCGGTTGGTTGGCTCGGCCCGAAGTGCAAGCCGTCACTGGGCGGGCTGGTTGCTGGCCTATACGGTGCTCTCGCTGGCGGCTTACGCACTGCGCAATCCGAACCACGGATTCAGTTTGATGCTACCGCAGGGAGGCATTCTGCTTGCTGCCTTGCTCGTGCTGCCACTCCCTCACGCCCGGGAACGGCTGCGTTTCTCGTGTACGGTCCTGCTGCTCGATCTCGGCCTGCGCATCGGCCTGTTGGGTACGCCGCCTCTCACCGCCCTCTGGATCAGCTTGCCCCTGGTCGCACAGGCCTGGCTCGGCGCCCAGTTGCTGCTGCACTTCGCCCCCGAAGGGCTTGGCCCCAGTACGCAGCGCGGCATACTGCACTTCCTGCTATGGGGCTGCCTGCTGCCGGCAACGCTGTCGTCCAGCCTGACGGCGCTGGGCCTGTCCGACCCCGATGAACCTTTCATTTCCGAGTGGCTGTGGTGGTTCATCCAGCGCCTGAACGGCCTGCTTCTTTTCGCCCCCCTGTTGGTGCTGCTCTTCCACCTCCCCCGCAGCAGTGGGCCCGAGTCCAGCGCCCGCCCGTTCAACTGGGAATCGGCGACGCTCTGGGCGCTCACCTGCCTGGCATCGGCCTTGATCTTCAGTGTGAACAACCCAGCCGGCAGGACGTTGGCCACCTACAGCTTCCTGCTGACCCCTCTCCTGCTGATCGCCGCCATACGGCTTCCCCTGACGGCCAGCCTGTTCGTGGTCCTGTCGGCAAGTCTGGTCGCAGGCGTGGCCGATGCCCTGGGAGCCGGCGATACCCCCGGTAGCGCTCAGCGCAGCCTGACTGCCCTGTCGGTGTTCCTGTTGATCAACCAGATGGTCGTTTGGCTGCTCGGCAGCCTGATCGACGAGCGCCGGCGCGTTCTGATCCGGGTGCAGAAGATGCGCGACATGTACGAGATGCTGAGCAACGCCAATCAGGCGCTGATCAACCTCAAGCTGACGCCGACCCAGCTCTATGGGCGAATGTGTGAGATCATCGTTGCCGAGAGCAGCTTCCGCCTGGCCTGCATCACGCCGGTACACGCCGCACGAGCAGGCGCCGGCGGCCAACCTGCCAACTCGATCTGTGCACGCAAGGGAAGCGGCGTGTTAGCGGCGGGGAGTTGCCACCCCGACCATGACCTGGTACGTCAGGCGCTGGCGGATAACCGTCATGTCATTCGGCACGATTGGCGGCCAGATGCGTCCCCTGCCTCTCTGCAGAATGAGCCTGGCGCCATGGCCGCATTCCCCATCCAACCGGAGGGCAAGCCGGTCCAGGCCGTGCTGACGGTATTCAGCCGGCAGCGCGATGGCCTCGATGACGACATGGTACGTCTGTTCGACGAACTGGCCGGTGACATCGCCTTTGCCCTGAACATGCAGGCGGATCGTCAACGCCTGAAGCTGGCCTCGGAAGTCTTCGAGCACAGCCACGAATCCATCATCATCGCCGACGCCAGTGGCCACATTCTCGACGTTAACCCCTCCTTCACGCGGATCACGGGCCATAGCCGACAGGAGGTCGTCGGTCGCAATCCCCGCATGCTCCAGTCAGGCCGGCAGGATAGCGCCTTTTACGAATCGCTGTGGCGTAGTCTGCTGACGGAGGGCCATTGGGCCGGGGAGTTCTGGAACGCCCGCAAGGATGGCGAGCACTACCCCCAGCGCGGTACCATCACCGCGGTTCGGGGGGAGGACGGCCAGATCGAGCATTTCATTTCGGTAATGGAAGACGTCTCGGCACAGGTACGGGCCGAGCAGAAGATCCTCAATCTCGCCAACTACGATACCTTGACGGGACTGCCCAACCGTCTGCTGCTGGAGAATCGCTTCCAACACGCGGTCGAGCAGGCGGGCAATGGGCCGCTGACCCTCTCCGTGCTGTTCGTGGATCTGGACGAGTTCAAGCACGTCAACGATGCCATGGGCCACCAGCAGGGCGACCTCCTGCTGCAGTTGGTTTCCGCCCGGCTGCACGGCGAACTGCGCGATGGCGATACGCTGGCCCGCTTCGGCGGCGACGAGTTCGTCGTCCTGCTGTCCGGCCGTCGTCAGGAGGCACGTTCACTCGCAAAGCGTCTGATCAGAAGCGTGCGACAGCCCTACCGACTCGAGGAACAACCGGTGCACATCGGTTGCAGCATCGGTATCGCCGAGGCCCCTCGCGACGGCACCAGTCTCGATGAACTGATCCAGGCCGCCGACACGGCCATGTACCAGGCCAAGGCCCGTGGGCGCGGCATCTATGCGTTTTATTCCAGCGAGATGCAGCATCAGGCACAGAGTCGATTGACGCTACGGGTGGAACTCGACAGTGCCATGCAGCGCAATGAGCTACGGGCGCACTACCAACCCAAGCTCGGCATTGCCAGTGGCGAGGTGGTCGGTTTCGAGGCACTGGTACGCTGGCAGCACCCCGAGCGCGGCCTGGTGCCGCCGGGACACTTCATCCCCGTCGCCGAACTGAGCGGACAGATCGCCGCCATCGACCGCTGGATGCTCAAGGCGGTGATCGACCAGTTGGCGCGATGGCGCCGCGAGGGGCGTCGCGTACTGCCGGTAGCGGTGAACGTCTCGGCTTCGTTGTTCTCGCGCTCCGATTTCGTCCTCGAACTGACGCGCTGGCTCAGCGAGCGGCAAGTACCGGCACAGGACCTCGAACTCGAGATCACCGAGCATGTGGCCATGTTCGACCTGGACTACACCCTGTCCACGCTGCAGGCACTGAAGCGCCTCGGCGTAGCCCTGTCGATCGACGACTTCGGCACGGGCTACTCGGGGCTCGCCTACCTGCGCGACTTTCCCATCGATACTGTCAAGATCGACATGAGCTTCATCAAGCGGATACACGAAGACAGGAAGAACCAAGGCATCGTGCGGGCCATCATCACATTGGCCGACACCCTGGGCCTGAAGACCATTGCCGAAGGTGTGGAGACCGAAGAGGAGCTGGCATTCCTACGACATCAGGGGTGCGGGGGCTATCAAGGTTACCTATTCAGTCCCGCATGCGAAGCCTGCGAGATCGAGCGTCGCCACCTGGCGTTCGTGACGCCACGAGGCACTCGTCACGACCCGACCGAGACACGCTGAAAGGCAGGACAAGCCAGTACGGCGCCAAGGGGAAACAATGCGGGGGGAAAACAACGCAGGGAAAATGCGAGGTGAGGCGATAGATGTTGGCTCCCGGAGCAGGACTCGAACCTGCGACCCAGTGATTAACAGTCACTTGCTCTACCGACTGAGCTATCCGGGAACGGTGCGGTCAGGAAGTGGGGCACTTCCTCTTGCGGGGCAACTGATGGCTTGCATCAACTAGCTGATGGCTCCTCGAGCAGGACTCGAACCTGCGACCCAGTGATTAACAGTCACTTGCTCTACCAACTGAGCTATCGAGGAATGACGAACGTCAGGGTCAGCTTGTGTTCTTGGCTCCCGGAGCAGGACTCGAACCTGCGACCCAGTGATTAACAGTCACTTGCTCTACCGACTGAGCTATCCGGGAATGGCCCTGAACACGGTGCGTAGTATACGGATCGCTCACATAAGGTCAAGGGCGGATTCTGAGCCCGAGGCCGCGCCTGGACATGCCCTCAGACACACGACGCCCGCGCAACGGGAAGTTGTGCGGGCGTCGTGTAGAGAGTCTGGTGGCTACGCCCTGATTCGAACAGGGGACCCCATCATTATGAGTGATGTGCTCTAACCGGCTGAGCTACGTAGCCTTTTTTTTCAGGGGAACGCTGCCCCTTCAACGCGGCAGGATTATGCACGAAGCGAGACGCGCAAGCAAGCCAAAAGCCGTCTGCCTTTTTATTGATTGAACGTTCAATAAAAAAATGCCATGCTTGCTGAAAATGCCAGTGGTGTCGCATCAGTCGCATCAAGAGGAGTCAGCGGGTGCCCAAGACAGGTATGGAGCCGATCCGGCGTAGCCAGCTCATCAAGGCCACCATGGCCGCCATCGACGAAGTCGGTCTGGCGGACGCCACGGTGCTGCGTATCGCCCGTCATGCCGGGGTATCGGCCGGGATCATCAGTCACTATTTCGGCGGCAAGGATGGCCTGCTCGAAGCCACCATGCGCCAGGTCCTTTCCGATCTGGGGCAGGCCGTGGCGGCACGACGGTGCAAGCTGGCCAACGGCTCCCCCCGCGACCACCTCGGTGCCATCATCGATGGCAACTTCGATCGTAGCCAGATTTCCGGCCCGGCAGCCAAGACCTGGCTCGCCTTCTGGGCCAGCAGCATGCACAAAACCCAGTTGCAGCGCCTGCAGCAGGTCAACGACCAGCGGCTCTACTCCAACCTGTGCTGCCAGTTCCGCCGCCTGATGCCCCACGACGCGGCGCGCGATGCCGCCCGCGGCCTGGCCGCCATGATCGATGGCCTGTGGCTGCGTGGCACCCTCAGTCCCGAAGGGCTGGATACCGAGCGTGCTCGTCGCATTGCCCACGGCTATCTCGACCAGCTCCTCGTCGGTTACGACACCTCCACCGCGACCTCGAAGGAGACCGCATGACAGCTTTCGACACCGAGACCCTCTACATCGACGGCCGCCGGGAGCCAGCAACCTCCGGCGAATCGTTTGACGTCGTCAATCCCTATGATGGCAGCCTGCTGGCCAAAGTGGAGCAGGCCAGCCAGGCCGACGTCGACCGCGCCGTCGCCACCGCGCGTGAGGGCCAGCGCCGCTGGGCCGCCATGACCGGCATGCAGCGCGGCCGCATTCTCAATCGGGCCGTGGCGCTGCTGAGAGAGCGCAACGACGAGATCGCCGAACTCGAGACGCGCAATACCGGAAAACCGATCAGCGAGACCGCCGCTGTGGACATCGTCACCGGCGCCGACGTGCTCGAATACTATGCCGGCCTCGCTCCGGCCATCGAGGGCGCCCAGATTCCCCTGCGCGAGTCCTCGTTCGTCTACACCCGTCGCGAGCCGCTGGGCGTGATCGGCGCCATAGGCGCCTGGAACTACCCGATCCAGATCGCCTGCTGGAAGGCCGCGCCGGCGCTGGCCGCGGGCAACGCCGTGGTGTTCAAGCCCAGCGAGGTGACGCCGCTGACGGCCATGAAGCTGGCCGAGATCTTGACCGAGGCGGGACTGCCCGACGGCGTGTTCAACGTCGTGCATGGCGACGCCCGGGTCGGCCAGATGCTGACCGCCCATGAAGGCATCGCCAAGGTGTCATTCACAGGTGAAGTGGGCACCGGCAAGAAAGTCATGTCAGCGGCAGGTGGCTCGACCCTCAAGGACGTGACCATGGAGCTGGGCGGCAAGTCGCCGCTGATCGTCTTCGCCGACGCCGACCTGGACCGCGCCGCCGATGCGGCGATGATGGCCAACTTCTACTCCAGCGGGCAGATCTGTACCAACGGCACGCGGGTCTTCGTCGAGCGTTCGGTAAAGCAGGAATTCGAGGAGAAGATCGCCGAGCGCGTGGCGCGCATCCGCGCCGGCGACCCGCGCGACCCCAGCGTCAATTTCGGCCCGCTGGTCAGCTTCGAACACCAGGCCAAGGTGCTCGACTACATCGAATACGGCAAACAGGATGGTGCACGCGTATTGATCGGCGGAGAGCCCCTTGTCGAGGGCGATTTCGCCAACGGCGCCTGGGCTCCCGCCACGGTGTTCACCGATTGCAGCGACGACATGCGCATCGTGCGCGAGGAGATCTTCGGTCCGGTGATGTCGATCCTCGCCTTCGACGACGAGGAGGAGCTGATCCGGCGTGCCAACGACACCCACTACGGGCTGGCGGCCGGCGTATTCACCGAGAACCTCGCCCGCGCGCACCGCACCATTCATCGTCTCGAGGCCGGCATCTGCTGGATCAACACCTGGGGTGAGTCGCCGGCCGAAATGCCTGTGGGCGGCTACAAGCAGTCCGGCGTCGGCCGCGAGAACGGCATCGAGACCTTGGCCCACTATACCCAGACCAAGTCGGTGCAGGTGGAGATGGGACCCTTCGAGTCGGTGTTCTAGAAGGCAGGAAAAAACATACGGGATCGCTCGGGGCTGATCCGTCGACAAGCCTGCGAGGAGGCTCTGTGAACCCATCCCTGGGCGCTACCTACGCCATCCATGGCGTAGGACCTCCTCTTCGGCTTGTCTCCGGCGCCCCTCGCTACCGCCAGCCGCTCCTGCCTTGGGCCGACACTCCTTGCGCACAGGCGCAGGCCCGCTTCCGTCGCGTTATCAGTGAGAGATGCTATGTCCCAGATTCGTGAATTCGACTACGTCATCATCGGTGCCGGCTCGGCCGGCAACGTGCTGGCCACCCGCCTCACCGAGGATCCGGCGGTCAGCGTGCTGCTGCTCGAAGCCGGCGGCCCCGACTACCGCTTCGACTTCCGTACCCAGATGCCCGCCGCCCTGGCCTACCCGCTGCAGGGCAAGCGCTACAACTGGGCCTTCGAGACCGACCCGGAACCGCACATGAACGGCCGCCGCATGGAGTGCGGTCGCGGCAAGGGGCTCGGCGGCTCGTCGCTGATCAACGGCATGTGCTACATCCGCGGCAACGCCCTGGATTACGACAACTGGGCCGGCATGGCCGGCCTCTCGGACTGGCGCTACGCCGACTGCCTGCCCTACTTTCGGAAGTCAGAGTGCCGTGACAGCGGTGCCAATGCCTACCACGGCGGTGACGGGCCGGTCAGCGTTACCACGCCCAAGGAAGGCAACAATGAGCTTTATCGCGCCTTCATCGATGCCGGCGTGCAGGCCGGCTACCCCGAGACCGAGGACGTCAACGGCTACCAGCAGGAGGGCTTCGGTCCCATGGACCGTTTCGTCACGCCCAAGGGGCGGCGCGCCTCCACCGCCCGGGGATACCTCGACCAGGCCAAGCAGCGCGACAATCTCACCATCGAGACCCACGCCACCACCGACGTGATCGAGTTCGAGGGCAAGCGCGCCGTGGGCGTGCGCTACCTGCGCCGTAGCCAGACCCACCAGGTCCGTGCCCGCCGTGAGGTAGTGCTGTGTGCCGGTGCCATCGCCTCGCCGCAGATCCTGCTGCGCTCGGGCGTGGGCAACCCCGAGCACCTGCGCGAGTTCGACATTCCCGTGGTGCACGAACTGCCCGGTGTCGGAGAAAACCTGCAGGATCACCTGGAGATGTACATCCAGTACGAGTGCAAGCAGCCGATCACGCTCTACCCGGCGCTGAAGTGGTTCAACCAGCCCAAGATCGGCGCCGAGTGGCTGCTGCGTGGCAGCGGCATCGGCGCCAGCAACCAGTTCGAGTCGTGTGCGTTCATCCGCACCCACGACGAGGAGCCCTGGCCCAACCTGCAGTACCACTTCCTGCCCATCGCGATCAGCTACAACGGCAAGAGCGCGGTGCAGGCGCACGGCTTCCAGGCCCACGTGGGCTCGATGCGCTCCGAGAGTCGCGGGCGCATCCGCCTGACCTCGCGCGATCCGCAGTCAGCTCCCAGCATCCTGTTCAACTACATGTCCACCCAGAAGGACTGGCAGGAGTTTCGCGATGGCATCCGCCTAACCCGCGAGATCATCGCCCAGCCGGCCATGGATCCCTACCGCGGGCGCGAGATCTCGCCGGGGCCGGACGTGCAGAGCGACGAGGAGTTGGACTCCTTCGTACGCGAGCATGCCGAGACTGCCTACCACCCCTGTGGCAGCTGCCGCATGGGTGAAGGCGACGACGCGGTGGTCGACGGCCAGGGCCGCGTGCATGGGCTCGAAGGGCTGCGCGTGGTGGACGCCTCGCTGTTCCCGGTGATCCCCACCGGCAACCTCAACGCGCCGACCATCATGCTGGCCGAGAAGATCGCCGACCGTATCCGCGGACGCGAACCGCTGCCGCCCTCCGATGCGCCCTACTACGTATCCGGTGACAGCCCTGCCAGACGCGAGCCCCAACGCCGCCTGACCTAGGAAACACTGCAAAAATGCCTGCGCGAGCGAATCGCTCTGCGATTTGTTCAGCGCTTCCCTAAGGCTCTTTGTCTCGCCACACAGCGCCCCGCCCTCGAGCGGGGCGCCTTCGTTCGTGCCTTTCACTGGGCTGGTCACCTGTCGCAAGATGGGCTAGGCTGACACATTCAAACAACTGTTCTAAACATGAACCAAGGGAGCGCTGAAGAAATGCTCACCCTCATACTGCTCATCCTCACCGTCGCTGGCCTGCTGGCGTTAATGCGGCGAGAGGCTGGCGCCATGCCAATCCTGGTAATGCTCGGCGGCCTTGGCCTGGTGAGTCTGCTGGTCTCCCCCGTGCTTGGCGTTCTGCTGCTGCTCGGTGCGGCGGCGGTTGCCGTGGCCGGCCTGCCGGCACTGCGTATCCAATGGCTCACGCCGCGCCTATTCGCCATGTTCAAGCGAGTCTCGCCCAAGGTGTCCGATACCGAGCGCACCGCGCTGGAGGCCGGCACCGTGGCCTGGGATGGCGAACTCTTCTCGGGCCGCCCGCGTTGGGACAAGCTGATGAGCTATCACGACGATGGCCTGAGCGAGGAGGAACAGCGCTTTCTCGAGCATCAGTGCAGCGTGGCCGCCGGTATGTGCAACGCCTGGGAGATCGCCAAGGAGCGCGCCGACCTACCCGAGGAGCTGTGGCAATACCTGAAGAAGGAAGGCTTCTTCGGCATGATCATCCCCAAGGAGTACGGCGGCCTGGGCTTCTCGGCCAAGGCGCAGTCGCTGGTGCTGCAGAAGCTTTCGATCAGCGAGACGCTGATGGTCACGGTGGGCGTACCCAACTCCCTGGGCCCGGGTGAACTGTTGCTCAAGTACGGCACCCAGGCGCAGAAGGATCACTACCTACCGCGTCTGGCCGACGGGCGGGACATCCCCTGCTTCGGTCTTACCGGCCCGCGCGCCGGTTCCGATGCCACCTCGCTGCCCGACACCGGCATCGTGTGCAAACAGGTGATCGACGGCAAGGAGGTGCTGGGCCTGCGCCTCAACTTCGAGAAGCGCTGGATTACCCTGGCCCCGATCGCCACCGTGGTGGGCCTGGCCTTCCGCCTGTTCGACCCCGACCACCTGCTGGGCGAGGAGGAGGACCGCGGCATTACCCTGGCGCTGGTGCCGCGCAACACTGCCGGCATGGAGATCGGCCGCCGCCATCACCCCATCGGCAGCCCCTTCCTCAACGGCCCGATCAAGGGCAAGGACGTCTTCGTACCGCTGGACACCATCATCGGTGGCACCGAGATGATCGGCCAGGGCTGGCGCATGTTGGTGGAGTGTCTTTCCATCGGCCGCTGCATCACCCTGCCCTCCGGCGCCAGCGGTACCTCGCGCTACGCCCTGGGCTGGACTGGCGGCTTCGCCCGTATTCGTCGCCAGTTCAACGTCCCGGTGGTGGAGATGGAGGGTGTGCAGGAACCGCTCGCCCGCATGGCGTCCCTGGGCTATATCGCCCAGGCCGCGGTCTACCAGACCGCCAATACCATCGACCGCGGCGAGAAGCCGGCGGTACCCTCGGCGATCCTCAAGAGCCAGCTCACCGAGTTCCAGCGCATCGTCCTCTCCGACGCCATGGACATCCACGGCGGCAAGGCGGTGACCTTGGGGCCGCGCAACTACCTGGGCATCGGTTACAGCGCCAACCCGGTCGCGATCACGGTCGAGGGTGCCAACATCATGACCCGCAACCTGATGATCTTCGGTCAGGGCGCCATCCGCTGCCACCCCTTCGTGCTGGAGGAGTTGGCCGCCTCGGACAGCAACGATCTACCGGCCTTCGATCGCGCCTTCTTTGGCCACGCCGCCCTGGTCTTCGGCAATGCTGCCCGCGCCTTCACCATGGGGCTCGGCATCGGCAAGCCAAGCGTACCCTTCGATGCGGTCGCCGCGCCCTACGCTCGCGACATGGCGCGCCTGTCGGCCGGCTTCAGCCTGTGCGCCGATGCCGCCATGGCCAGTCTCGGTGCCGCCCTCAAGCAGCGCGAGATGATCTCGGCACGGCTGGGCGACGTGCTCTCCAACCTTTACCTCGCTTCGATGGTGCTCAAGCACTGGCAGGAAGGCGACAAGGTCGAGGGTGAAGCCGCCCTGCTGCACTACAGCTGCATTCACCTGCTGCAGCGCGCCGAACAGGCCTTCGACGAGCTGTTCGACAACCTGCCCAACCGCGCCCTGGCCGGCGTGCTGCGGGCCGTGGTGATGCCGCTGGGCCGCCGCTGGAAGCGCCCCGCCGACCACCTGACCAGGGACATCGCCCAGGCGGTATCTCGCGATACAGCTCTGCGCGCCAAGCTGATCGAGGCGACCTGGCAGAACGACGATGGCGTCAAGGAAAACCCGCTGGCGCACTACAACGCCCTGCTGGCCGACTACGACCGCGCCGAAGTGCTCTATCGCACGGTCAACAAGGCTTATGCCAAGGGCGAGCTACCGCGCCAGGCGCTGCACCCCGAGGCACGCCTGGAAGCCGCCCGGGATAAGGGTCTGGTCAGCGAGGAGGATGCCGAGTTCATGCGCCGCTTCGAGGCCGAGGTGCTGGAACTGCTCAGCGTCGACGACTTCGAGTACGACGAGTTCGCCACTGACAAGGCCAATATCCTGCGCCATAACGCAGCCTGACGCCTCATCTCGACTGCAGCAACCCTCCGCCCCGGCCCCGTGCCGGGGCTCTTATTTCACTCTCTTATAGAGGCCACACAATTAGAATCATCGGTATCGCAACCGCCAGCACCACCAGTTCCAAGGGCAGCCCCATCTTCCAATAGTCACCGAAACGGTAGCCACCGGGTCCCATCACCAGGGTATTGGACTGGTGGCCGATGGGGGTCAGGAAAGCGCAGGAGGCGCTGACAGCCACAACCATGAGGAATGGGTCGATCGATGCATCGAAACCGTTGGCCAGGCTTACGGCTATGGGTGCCATCAGCACCGCCGCTGCCGCGTTATTGATGACATCCGATAGCATCATGGTGATCACGAAGAGCACTATCAGGGTAACCACTGCGGGCCACTGCCCTCCCCATACCAGCATCGCTTCTGCGATCAGCGCCGCGCCGCCACTGGTCTCGAGCGCCTGCCCCACCGGAATCATCGCGGCGAGCAGCACGATCACCGGGCCATCGATGGCCTCGTAGCCGTCACGCAGCGGCAGCACTCCCACCAACAGCGAGACCACTGCCGCACTCGAGAGCGCTATCGCCGCGGGCAGGGCCCCCAGCAGAATGGCCAGGATGGCTGCTGCAAAGATGCCCAGCGAGACCAGCAGCATGCGCGGCTGTCCCAGCGCCAGGTTGCGGCTCGCCAGCGGCAGACACCCCAGCGTCGCCAGGCTCTCGGAGAGTTCGCTCTCGCCACCCTGTAGCAGCAGGACGTCGCCAGCACGAAAGCGGATATCGCGAAGGCGCTGCTTGAGCCGGCCCCCGTCCCGAGCTACCGCTACCAGGTGCAGCCCGAACTGGTTGTGCAGGCGTAACTGACTCACGGTACGATTAACCATCATGGAGTCGGTTCGCACCACCGCCTCGACCAATTCGAGCCCCTCGGTATCGACCCGCTTTTTCTTTTCCTTTTTCTCCTTATCTTTCTTATCTTTCCTCTCCGTCCGCTGGTCGTTGCTGTCATTGCTCGGCTGATGCTGGACAGGATCGACACGCTCCCCGCTAACATCATCGGCTGCTTCTTCTGCCGGGTCCTCCGGCTCGACGCCGAGAGACAGCCCAGCCTTGTCCTCCAGCAGCTTCATTTCCTCGGGGCCCGCCTCCAGCATGAGAATATCGCCCTCCCTGAGTACGCCGAAGAAGGCGTGGCCGGCGCGGCGCTTGTCATCGCGTACTACCGCCAGCACGGGGATGGTCTCTTCCAGCTCCCGCTGCAGCTCACGCAGGGTCAGCCCGTTGGCCTTGGAGTCCTCGCCGACCTTGAGCTCGACCAGGTAGTTGGCGGTATCGAACATCGCCTCGGTGGAAGCCTTGCCGGCGCGCTGGGGAACCAGCCGCCAGCCGATCAGCAGTATGAAAGCCAGCCCGGCCACGGCCACGGCCACACCGACCGGCGAAAAGGAGAACAACCCGAAAGCCTCGCCAGAAACCGAGCGACGATAGCTGGCGATAATGATATTGGGCGGCGTGCCGATCAGGGTGGTGAGTCCACCCAGCAGCGATCCAAAGGCCAGCGGCATCAACAGCAGGGAGGGCGAGGTGTCGTGCTCTCGCGCCAGGCGCATGGCCACGGGCAACAACAGCGCCAGGGCACCGACATTGTTCATGAAGCCGGAGAGGACTACGACGGTAACGCTCAGCGCCACCAGTTGCAGGAAGAGGCGGTCGCCGACCTTGAGCACCTGCTCGGCGATCACGTCCACGACCCCGGAACGCTCGAAGCCGCGGCTCAGCACCAGTACCGCGGCAACGGTGATCACCGCAGGATGGCCAAAGCCCAGAAACGCTTCGTCGCCCGGCACCAGGCCCAACAGAACCGACCCCAGCAGGGCCGTCAGCGCCACCAGATCATAGCGGAAGCGCCCCCAGACGAAGGCGGCCAGCGTCAGGCCCAGCACGATGAATACCAGCGTATGATCGGCCATTCCAACCGCTCCCTGTTGTGGCTCTTTGGCCTCAGCACAACAGTCGCACGCAAAAAAATCCAGCCTTTTCTGCAACTTCGGCCACACCATGAAAAAACCCGGCCGTGGCCGGGTTCAGTAGTGCTGATAAACTTCTGCCGAACGCTTACTTCGCCATCCTCTCGAGCATGGCGTTGACCGCCTCGAGATGCTCCGGTACGTAGTGGCAATGCCTTGAAACACGACGCGCCGGCCTTACGGCTCGCTGAACGGCAGGGGAGCATCCGTGTCGCGACGCACCGCGAAGACGTTGAGGGTCATGGCCACCAGGGCGTAATAGCCGAACACCCCTACCAGCTCGACCACCGCGGGTTCGCCGAAGGTCTCGACGGCTTCGGCATAGAGCGCCTCGTCGACTCGCCGGGTGGCATAGAGCGTGCTGCCCAGGCGATAGATCAGGCGCTCGTCATCCCGTTCGAAGACCGGCTCCTGGTCCGTGCGCAGCGCCTCGATCACCGCGTCGCTGACCCCGGCCTCGCGGGCGATGGGCTCGTGGATCTGCCACTCGGCCTGGGACCGCCACCAGGCAGCGGTGACCAGGATCGCCAGTTCGGTCAGGCGCAGCTCCAGCCGCGTGCCGTAGCGGCAGAAGGCGCCCAGACGCTGGGCGTGATCGGCCAGGCCCGGGCTATGGACCCATGCCAGGAAGGGGCCGTCCAGGTTGCCGCGTGGACCGCTGAGGATCTCCTCCAGTACGCGACGCTGCTCTGCGTCCAGGCGCGCCTCGTCGAGTGGGCTCAGGCGGGATTCGATGGCCATGCGTATCTCCTATCGGCTGCCCAGCGCACTGCGCAGGGCGATATCGAGCTTGTCGACGATCTCATCCAGATGGCTTTCCGCGAGGATGAAGGGCGGCGCCAGCAGGATGTGATCGCCCTGACGACCGTCGATGGTACCGCCCATCGGATAGCACATCAGCCCCGCCTGCATGGCGGCCTTCTTTATGCGTGCATGCACCTTGCGCTCGGGTTCGAATGCCGCCTTGGTGGTGCGATCCGCTACCAGCTCCAAGCCCTGGAAGAGCCCCCGGCCGCGAATGTCGCCGATATGGGGATGCTCGCCGAAGCGCTCGGTCAGGCGCCGCTGCAGTCCCTCGCCCAGCTCACGCACCCGCGGCAGCAGGTCACGCTCCTGAATGGTCGTCTGTACCGCCAGCGCCGCAGCGCAGGCCGTCGCATGGCCGATATAGGTATGCCCGTGCTGGAAGAAGCCCGAGCCATTGGCAATGGCATCGCGGATACGCCCGCTGACCAGGGTGGCACCGATCGGCTGGTAGCCGGCCCCGAGCCCCTTGGCGATGGTGATCAGGTCGGCGGTGATGCCTTCCTGCTCGGCGGCGAACAGGGTGCCGGTGCGCCCCATGCCACACATCACCTCGTCGAGGATCAGCAGCACACCATGGCGATCGCACACCTCGCGGACCCGCTTGAAATACCCCGACACCGCGGGCACCGCACCCATGGTGGCACCCACCACCGGCTCGGCCACGAATGCCATCACGTTCTCCGGCCCGAGTCGCAGGATCTCGCCCTCGAGCTCATCGGCCAGGCGCACCGCATAGGCCTCGGGGGTCTCATCCTCCTTCAGGCCACGATAGGCATAGCAGGGGCTGACATGGCTCACGTCGATCAGCAGCGGCTCGAACTGCTGGCGCCGCCAGGCGTTGCCCCCGGTGGCGAGCGCCCCCAGCGTATTGCCGTGGTAGCTCTGGCGGCGCGCAATCAAGTGCCTACGCTGCGGCTGGCCGATCTCGATGAAGTACTGGCGCGCCAGCTTCAAGGCCGCCTCCATCGCCTCGGAGCCACCCGAGACGAAGTAGACCGACTCGAGCCCTGCGGGTGCGCGCTCGATCAGGAAGTCGGCCAGGGTTTCCATCGGCTCGGTGGTGAAGAAAGCGGTGTGGGCGTAGGCCACCTTGCCCACCTGCTCGCGAATGGCCTCGATGACGGCGGCATCGCTATGCCCCAGGCAGGAGACCGCGGCTCCACCGCAGGCATCCAGGTAACGCCGCCCCTGATCGTCGATCAGGTAAGGGCCTTCGCCCTTGACGGCTGTGGGGTAATCCTGCGTCAGGCTGCGATGGAAGACGTGGCTCATGGAATTCTCCGGGTTGACAATACGCAAAATATAAATGCTCTATTATAATTTGCAATTGATATTTGCAAAAACTTCCAACCCAGCATCCCCAGCAGGTCAAAGGCTACAATGCTCTCCCGACGCCCCGAGAGAAGTGAATCGATGCAATGACGGAACCCCCCACCACACCCCCGCAGACGCTGAACGACCTCAAGCAACGACTCAAGGCCATCGAAGCCGGCGAGGCGGGCATCCGGCTGGGCAAGCGCTCCCGGCACACACTTGCGCTGCTTATCGAGGCACCGCAACAGGCCGCTGTCTCCACCATCAGCGAGTTGGCGGTCCAGTTGGGCGTCAATGCCTCGACGCTCTCGCGCCTGGCCCAGCGCTTGGGCTATGGGGGATTCGGCCAGTTGCAGGCCGTCTTCCGCCGTGAAGTCACCGAAGGCCAGAGCTTCTACAGCGACCAGGCCTCCCGCCTCCTCGAAGCGAGCGGCGACACGGGGGAGCTGGCCCGGCTGAGCCGGCTGGTTCGGCAAGAGAGCGCCAACATGGCGGGCCTGCTGAAGCGCATCGATCCGGCGGCCTTCGAGCAGTCGGTGACGCTGCTGGCGACGGCCCGACGGGTGCGCGTCCACGGCATGCGCCAGTTCCATTCCCTGGCGCTGTTCATGGCCTATGGCCTGGGGATGCTGCGCCCCGACGTCGCCCCCCTGGACGCGGGCCGGCAAGGCGTCGCCGATGCCCTGGCCCAGCTCGCCCCCGGCGACGTACTAGTGGTGGCAAGCTGCTTCCCCTACACCCCGAGCGTGCTGGCCACGGCCGAGGTCGCGGCCCGCCACGGTATCGATGTCATTGCCCTGACCGACTCGGAGAGCTCTCCCCTGGCCCGGGTCGCGCGTCACAGCTTCCCGGTGCCCAATCACAGCCTGTTCTACAGCAACAGCATGTGTGCCTTCATGCTGCTCGCCCAAGGCCTGTTGAGTGAAGTGGCCAGCGTCTTGGGCGAGGCGGGGCTGGCGGCGCTCAAGCATCGCGAGACGATGATCGCCGAGCTCGGCGCTTCCCTGTGATCTCGCCCGGTCGCCCCTGAGGAAGTGCCACAAAAAATTCAACAAAGCTTAAGACACCAGGCCTTCGCTCCTCCCTATGGTTAAGCCTTCACGGAGGGAGGAGCGGAGCATGTCATACCGGATCGATATCGAATCGCTGCGCCGTTACCAGGCCGACGGCGTGACGTCCAAGGCCATGACCGAGGCGGAACGCCGGCGCTTCGAACAGGCCGTCGAAGAGGCCCTCAGTGCCCGAGCATCGGCAGGCGGACCAGGCGAAATCGACGGCACGACGGAGCGGGTCTTCATCGTCGAGGAAGGCGACAGCCTGTGGGAGATCGCCGAAGAGCTCCACCTCGACTTCGACGAGTTCCTCGCCCTGAACGAGCGCGACGACATCTCCGATCCGGCCGAGATCGACCCCGGCGACGTCGTGTTCGTTCCGCATACCTCTCCCGAGGAGGCGGCCCAGTCGCCACGTGATGCCCAGGGCGTTCCCATCGGCGAAGACGATTTCATCGACGGCCTGCGCGAGCGAGGCAACGACCTCGAATATGCCGATGACCCGGCAGCGGTCGATTACGACGCCGAGATCGATGCCATCTCCCAGGACATCGAACGCTACCTGGCGGCACTGCCGGCCGATGAGCGGCAGGCCGCCCTGCAGCGTATCTACGATCACGACTGGGTGGATGCCGGCCCCGCCCAGATGGCGATCGAGCAGGCCGCGCAGAACAGCGGCCTGGCGCTCCAGCCGAGTAGCCATACCGGGCCGGAAGCGGAAGCGGAAGCCCGCGAGATCATTGCCGAAGCCCGTGAGCACAGCGATCCGCAAGAGGCACTCGACGTGCTCGAAGAGCGGTATGAGGACGCTTCTTCGGCGGTACGGGCGGCCCTGGATCGCTCCAGCGACACTCGGGAGATTGCCGCCGAAGCGGGGGCCGGGATCATCGCCGACGCCCGCGCCGAGGACGACCCGGCCGATGCGCTGCGCACCTATGAAGCGGGACGAGCCGATGCCCCCGAACGGGTGCAGAACGCTCTCGACCGCTCCAGCGACGCCCAGGCGATCATCGATGATGCCGCCGCCTGGGCAGCCGAGCCGCTTGACGGAGAGCTGGAAGGTACCGATACCCCGCAACGTCGAACCCTCGAGACGATCGAACGCCTCGACGCCCTGACCGAGGGACTGGGGGCCGAACTTGCCAGCGAGGTGGTGGATGCCCTGGTCGACGAGATCGAAGTGGCCAACCAGGGCGACCTGCAGGATTACGGCGGGGCGATGGCCGGGCCGAACGGCACCGCAATGCTGATGGAGATCCTTGACCGCATCGCCGGAACGGAAGCGGGCGACCGCGCGGTGAACCGGCTCGCCGAGCAGCTCCCGGTCGACATGAATACGGTGCGCAACGAGATGAACGAGGCGGTCTCCTCTGGCGAGGCCATTCCCAGCCTGGCCTTGGCGATCGCCTCGCTGGAAGGCGTGGAGGGCTTTCGTGACGAGGTCTTCAGCGCGGTGGAGCATTTCCGCGACGGTACCATCGCCGAGCAGGCCGATGACTATCACGAACATCTCGACGAATTGAGCTTCCTCATCCTCAACGGCGGTGCAGCGATGACTGAGGAACAGCTCGAAGCGGCCATCGACGACTACATCGCCTCGAATCCCGACTGGGAAGCGGAGTTCCAGGCGTTGCAGGAACAACTGGCCGACAGCGGTGCCGGGCTGCTGGAACAGATCGAGCAACTGCAGGCGCTGCCCGACGGTGTGCGGGCAGATCATCAGGCACGTATCGATGCCCTGCTCGACGACCCCAACGCCCAGTTGGCCGTCTCGACGGCCCTCCAGGAGAGACCCGAGCTGGTGAAGGGAGAGTCGGGCGACGCCCTGATCGAAACCTTCAACGAACTGGGCATCACTGGCGACCACCCCCTCGCGGTGAGCCTGGCCGGCGCCTACCTGCGCGAGAACGTGATCCTGCCGGCCGGCGACATCGACCCCAGTGACGCCCAGTCGCTGGAGGAGGCCCGGACTCGGCTTGACGAGACACTGCGCGACAACCCGGGACTCGCCGAACTGCTCGGCACCACGGCCGACGAACTCGACGAGCTCGCCGATGCCTTCGAACCCCTGATACCTGAGTTCACCGACGATTTCGATCCGCAGCGCTACGGCATCGACGTGGCGCGCAACCTCAACAACACCCTGGACAAGACCAACGAGATCTTCCGCGACTCGCCCTACAATCGCGCCTTCCGCGCCTCTGCCCTCTCCATCGTCGGCTCGGGGCTGGCCAACGCCATCGACGCCTACGGCGACGATCCTTCGCTGCGCAGCGCCCTGCAGGTTTCCATCGAGACGGCGCGGGTCGGCGTGGATGGCGCTCAATTGGTCGATGCCCTGCTCACCGGCGGCGAGGGCTCCCGGGTCACCCCTGGCCTCAAGCTGGGCGGCAAATTCGTGCATCTGTTCGGTGCCGGGCTGGCCGGTGTCGATGCGCTGGTGCGCCTGAACGAGGGCGATGTCGTCGGTGCCGGTCTCAACGCGGCGGTGGCGGGCGGGGTCGGCTATGCGGTATTCGGCAGTTCGTCGCTGGCAGGCCCGGTCGGCTTCGGCATCGCCACCCTGGCCACCCTGGTCCAGTTCGGCCGCGACGCCTATCTGAACGCACAGCACAACAGCCGCTTCGAGACCCAGGCCACGGCGGATTTCCTCGCCCATGCCGGCTTCAGCGAGGAGGCAGCCCAGGTATTGATCGATCAGAGCGGCGGGGGGCACAGCGCGGTGCCCCTGCTGATCCGCTACGGCGAACTCCATGGGCTCTCGCCCGAGCAAACCGTGGAGTGGATCAACGCGATTGCAGAGGGTGAAAATGGCACGACGATGCTCGCCGCGCTGCGCGACAACCTGCACAACACGCTCGACGAGTTCGACGGCGACATCATGCAGTTCGATACCCATGCCGACGGTTTTGAACTCGCTTCACCCTCGCTCGGGGAATCCCGCAGCGGCTCCCTGACGCCACGCTCGCAGTTCGAGCTCGACGCCATTCTGCCGCAGCTCGATATCGAATCGCCCCAGGAGTATGCCTAGCACTGCCACTTGCCGGGCAAAACGACGACGCCCGCCTCTTCGAGGCGGGCGTCGTGTCATGCCGGTGCGGCTTTTAGGGCAACAGTATGGTCGAGCCGGTGGTCTTGCGGCCGGCCAGGGCGTCCTGGGCCTTACCTGCGTCGGCCAGGGCGAAGCGCTGGCCGATGTCGATCGTGACCTTGCCGCTGCCCAGCATGTCGAACAGATCGCGACACATCATCTCAAGCCGTTCGCGGGTGTCGGCATAGCCGTTGAGGCTGGGACGGGTCACGAACAGCGAGCCCTTCTGGTTGAGGATGCCGAGATTGACCCCATCGACCGGCCCCGAAGCGTTGCCGAAGCTGACCATCAGCGAACGCGGCTTGAGGCAGTCCAGCGAGGTGATCCAGGTGTCCTTGCCCACCGAGTCGTAGACCACGTCGCACATCTCGCCGTTGGTCAGCGCCCGCACCCGCGCCACCACATCCTCGCGGGTGTAGTCGATGGTCGCCCAGGCGCCATTCGATTTCGCCAGCTCGGCCTTCTCGGGGGAACTGACGGTACCGATCAGCTTCACTCCCAGCGCCTTGGCCCACTGGCAGGCAATGGAGCCGACCCCGCCCGCCGCCGCGTGCCACAGGATCGTCTCGCCACCCTCGAGCGGGCAGGTCTGGCGCAGCAGATACTGCACGGTCAGGCCCTTGAGCATGCTGGCCGCAGCGGTTTCCGCCTCGATGCCGTCAGGCAGTACCACGACCTTGTCGGCCGGCAACACGTGATATTCGGCATAGGCGCCGAGCGGCCCCTGGGCATAGGCGACCCGGTCGCCCTCCTTCAGGTGGCTCACGCCTTCGCCCACGGCATCGACCACGCCGGCCCCCTCGGTACCGAGCCCCGACGGCAGTCCCGGGACGGGATAGAGGCCGGTGCGAAAATAGATGTCGATGAAGTTGAGCCCGACGGCCTCGTTCCTGACCCGAACCTCGCCGGAAGCGGGATCGGCCGGTGTCACCTCGAGGAGCTCGAGCACCTCGGAGCCGCCGGTACGAGCAAACTGGATGCGCTTGGCCATGTCGTTTCCCTTTGTTCGCTAACGATAGAGTGACACCATCCAACCGCTGTTGGCCCATGCGGTCAAGCGAGTCGTACCACTACGGCGCTCAGCCGGGGAACGCTGCCAGCCGTTCGACGAAGAGCGCCTTCTCCTGTTCGAAGAAGCGCGGGTCGTGCTTGAAGCGTCGCAGCACCGCTTCATCGTCGAAGCCCAGCGCCGGCTCCAGCTCATTCACGCCACCCGCGGGGTGATGGGACGAGAGGCCAACACGCTGGCCGCCGGGAGCCGCGAACCAGCGATTGATGCCGCAACGGCGAAAGAACGCCTCTTCCTCCTGATCCACCGCGTCGACCCTCAGCGGCGCTTTCTGGGCCAGCTCGCGGATCAACCGACGCAGGCTTTCACGGTCACCGCCGGGCGAGGCGTGCAGCCGCAGTGCCATGCCCGAGCCCGATGAATCGAGCGCCAGCAGGGCCAGCGCACCGGGCCTGCCCTGATCGTCCACCAGCGCCCAGAGACGGGCGGCCTCCTGGGTGAACAACACCTGTCGCGTGCCGGTAAAAGTGACCAACGGCGATAGCCCCGCTTCCCTTCCATAGATATCGGCGCACAGGCGGGCGAGCCAGGCATCACGCTGCTCGTCACGCTCGGGGGTCATCACCTTCATGCCTTGCCTCATTGCATCGTCAAAGGCTGCAAGCCTAGCATAGTCGCGGTCGATTCCACGCGTGCCGCTAGTGGGTGGTCGCCACTCTGTCATCACTATCGGCTAGCCTGACCAGATCCTCCACCGGAGCCCAGACATGCCCCCATCGCACCCCGCTATTGCGCTGCCCAGACTGATCGCACACCGCGGGCTCTCCGCCCATGCCCCGGAGAATACGCTAACGGCCGTGAGGGCCGCGCATGATGCCGGCTATCAGTGGGTGGAACTCGACGTGCAGTTGCTCGGCGACGGCACCCCGGTGATCTGGCACGATGCCACGCTCAAGCGTTGCTCCGATGGGCATGGCAGGCTCGCCACGCTGGATCTCGCCGCGGTGCGCAAGCTCGATGTCGGCGCCTGGTTCGGCGACGGTTTTCGCGGCGAACGCATGGCCACCCTGAGTGACATGCTTGAATTGCTGGTAGAGCTGGACATGGGCGTCAACATGGAACTCAAGGTGACCAGCAAACGCAGCGGCACCGAACTGGCCGAGGTGGTGGTTCCTCGCCTGCTCAAGGCACTGCCGCCGGAGCGGCTGATCCTCTCCTCCTTCGACCAGCCCGCCCTGCAGCACGCCCGGTCCTTGGCCGATGCCTCCCTGCTGCCCATTGGCGTGCTCACCGAGGGCGTGCCCGAGAGATGGCAGTCGCGCTGCGAGGCGCTCGATGCCTACAGCATCCATACCGACTGGACTCGGCTCACCCCTCGCCGCGCACAGGAGATCAAGGCCGCCGGCTATCGCCTGCTGTGCTATACCCCCAACGACCCGGCCGCCTTCGCTCGGCGTTGGGAATGGGGCGTCGACAGCGCGATCAGCGATGACCCCGCCCTGTTTGCCGGTATCGCCCCGCCGCCGGCCTGACTGGGACATGCCACCGGAACATGCTATTCGGTTGGTCTAGCCTAAGAGGACGCATTGACAGGAGAAATGGCAATGGAACTGCTGGATCGAATTACGGACTATCTGATCGACAATGACCTCAAGCTCGCCACCGCCGAGTCCTGCACCGCTGGCCTGATCATATCGGAGCTGGCGAGGGTGCCGGGAAGCGGCCAGAGTATCGACTGCGGTCTCGGGGTCTATTCGCCCCAGTCGAAGAATCGCTACCTCGGCGTCAGCTTCGACACCATTGAGCGCCATGGCCTGACCAGCGAAGCCGTAGCCAGCGAGATGGCCGCCGGCGCCCTGAACAACAACGATGCCGACGTGGCCCTGGCCAATACCGGCATTGCCGGCCCCACCCCCGGTGACGACGACACGCCTATCGGCACCGTGTGCTTCGCCTGGGCATTCCGCCACAACGGTGATCATCACCACTATTGCGAAACCCGCCGCTTCGACGGCGAACGCAACGAAGTGCGCCTGGCCGCGGCCCACTACGCGCTGGAACGTCTGCCCCATTACCATCGACTGTGTCTCGATAGCACAACGGAAGCGGCGGAAGAAACACGCTCGCGCCAGGCCGTTCAGCGCGCTATCGGCGTGCAGCTGCAGGCCCGGGCTGACGTCGACGTCCAGCATGAGATCGAGCGCCGTCGCGACTTTCTCTGCAACATCATGCAGGAAAGCGGCCAGACGACGCTGGTGCTGGGCATCAGCGGCGGCGTCGACTCCACCGTGGCGGGCCGCCTGGCCCAACTGGCCGTGCAGAAACGCCGCGAACAGGGCGAACAGGCGACCTTCGTTGCGATGCGCCTGCCTTACGGCGTGCAGCAGGACGCCGACGATGCCGATAAGGCGTTGGCCTTCATCCAGCCTGACGAAGTGCTCGATGTGAACATCCAGGGCGCCAGCGATGCGCTGCTGGAATCGCTGGAAAGCGGCGGCCTGGCGTTCGAGGATGCCGGCCAGCGCGATTTCGTGCTGGGCAACATCAAGGCGCGCCAGCGCATGGTCACCCAGTATGCCGTGGCCGGTACTCGCGGTGGCCTGGTCATCGGCACCGACCAGGCCGCCGAGGCACTCATGGGTTTCTTCACCAAGTACGGCGATGGGGCCTGCGACGTCGCTCCCCTGACCGGCCTGACCAAGCGCCAGGTGCGCCTGCTTGGCCAACACCTCGGAGCCCCGGAAGAGCTGGTGAACAAGGCCCCCACCGCCGATCTCGAATCGCTCGCGCCACAGAAACTCGACGAGGTGGCCCTGGGTGTCACTTACGAGGAGATCGACGACTTCCTGGAGAACCGGGACGTGTCCGAGCGTGCTTTCGATACCATCCTCACCACCTACCGTCGCACCACGCACAAGCGCCAGTTGCCAATTGCTCCAGACTGAACATCCACCTCATCCCCAAAAGACAACGGGCCGACACTCAGGTGTCGGCCCGTATGCCAGACAACCCCACCCAATCGGGTTCACAGCCCTAGCAGCCGTTCGATGGCCGCCATGTCCAGGTGCGCTTCAAGGCAGTCGGCCAGCCGATCGAGTTCCTGCTGACGATGATCGTGGTAGTCCACCGCCGCGTCCGGCGCGTCGAGCCCACAGCGGGCGAGCAGCGCCGCGCAGGCCTCGGGGCGATCGAACAGGCCGTGCAGGTAGGTGCCCATGATCTGGCCGTCCGGGCTAACACCGCCATCAGGCCTCTCCTCCAGCTCCACCAGTGGCCGCTCCAGGCCAGGTCCTTCGCTTACACCGTTATGGATCTCGTAGCCACTGATCGCCACGCCTTCGGGTAGCAAGCGCCCACTCACGTTGCGCAGCTGCTTGCCTGCTACCATGCGCGTCTCGAAGTCGAGCAGGCCGAGCCCCGGCGTCGAGCCGGCTGGCCCTTCCAACCCGTCGGGGTCGTGCACCGCCTGCCCCAGCATCTGGAAGCCACCGCAGATGCCCAGCACCTTGCCGCCATAGCGCAGATGGCGCTGTATCACCGCTTCCCAGCCCTGGGCACGCAGCCAGGCAAGGTCGCTACGGGTACTCTTGCTCCCGGGCAGGATGATCAGGTCTGCAGGGGGAAGGGGCCGCCCCGGCCCGACCTGACTCGGCCCGATAAAGCTGAGCTCGACCTGCGGATGCAGGCGCAGCGGGTCGAGATCGTTGTGATTGCTGATGCGCGGCAGCGCCGGCACCGACACCTTGAGCGTGTCCCCCTGCCCCATCCGCCCGCTGCGGCCGATACTGTCCTCGGCATCGAGCAGCAATCCTTGCAGATAGGGCAGCGTGCCATATATCGGCTTGCCGGTCCGCTCGGCCAGCCAGTCGAGGCCCGGTTCGAGCAGGGCGATATCGCCGCGGAAGCGGTTGACGATGAAGCCATGGGTACGTGAGCGCTCGCTCTCGCTGAGCAGCTCCAGGGTGCCGACCAGTTGGGCGAAGACGCCGCCGCGGTCGATATCGCCGACTAGAATCACCGGACAATCCACCATCTCGGCGAAGCCCATGTTGGCGATGTCGTTCGTGCGCAGGTTGATCTCCGCCGGGCTGCCCGCCCCCTCGGCAATGATCACGTCATATCGGGAAGACAGCGCTTGCCAGGCCGCCAGCACGCTTTCACGTGCCGTACGCTTGTAGGCGTGATAATCCAGCGCGTCCAGATGGCCGTGCACTCGGCCGCGCAGGATAACCTGGGCGCCGCGGTCGCTCTCCGGCTTGAGCAGCACCGGGTTCATGTCGCTATGAGGCTCCACCCCCGCGGCCAGCGCCTGCAGCGCCGTGGAGCGGCCAATCTCGCCGCCATCCACGGTCACCGCGCTGTTGAGCGCCATGTTCTGCGGCTTGAACGGCGCCACCGACACGCCCCGCCGCGCCAGCAGCCGGCAAAGTCCCGCCACCACCGTGCTCTTGCCGGCGTCGGAGGTGGTGCCCTGGATCATCAGGGTGGTCATGGCCGTGCCACCTCGGCCAGTGCCTCTTGCAGCGCTTCATCCACCAGGGCGTGCCCCCAGCCATTGCCATGTACCAGCTCCGCCAGGGGAAGGCGCTGACGCCAACCCTTACGCGCCAGCTCGGGCTGCTCCAGAAACTCGCTGACATAGCCCAGGCACAGGTAGGCCAAGGGGTAGACCCGTTCCGGCAGGCTCAGCACCTGCGCCAGCTCATCCTGATCGAGGATGCTGACCCAGCCCACGCCAATACCCTCGGCCCGGGCCGCCAGCCACAGGTTCTGCACCGCCAGGCAGGTGCTGAACAGGTCCGTGTCGACGATGCTGTTGCGCCCCAGCACATGCTCGCCGCCTCGTGCCCTGTCGCAGGTGATGCACAGGTTGAGGGGGCTCTCCAGAATTCCCTCGAGCTTGAGGCGGCGATAGGTCTGCTGCCGCTCTTCGGAGAAGCGCTGCGCCCCTTTCTCGTTCTCACGCTCGAAGATGCCATGCACCCGGCGCCTCACCTCGAGGCTGTCGATCAGCAGGAAGTCCCAGGGCTGCATGAAACCCACCGAAGGGGCATGATGGGCAGCCGCCAGCAGGCGTGCCAGCACCTCCGGGGGAATCGGGTCCGGCAGGAACTGGGCGCGCACATCCCGACGCTCATGGATGGCGCGATAGACAGCGTCCCGCTGCGCCCGGGGAAAAGCGTGATCGGGAATCACAGCTCGATGCCCTTCTGCGCCTTGATTCCCTGCTCCTTGAAGGCGTGCTTGACCACACGCATCTCGGTAACGGTGTCGGCCAGCTCGATGAGTTGCTCGGGGGCGTAGCGACCGGTGATCACGACATGCTGCATCTCCGGGCGTACCTGCAGGTCATCGAGCACCCGGTCGAGATCGAGGTACTCGTAGCGTAGGGCGATATTGAGCTCATCGAGCAGTACCAGGTCGAAGCTGGCGTCGCCGAGCATGCCCCGCGCCACTTCCCAGGCGGCTTCGGCGGCCTGGATGTCACGCTCGCGATCCTGAGTATCCCAGGTGAAGCCCTCACCCATCACGTGGTACTGCACGCCCGGCTGACGGCGGAAGAACGCCTCTTCGCCGGTCTCCCGCGTGCCCTTGATGAACTGCACCACCCCTACCTTCATGCCGTGGCCGAGCGCGCGGGCCAGCATGCCGAAGCCGGAGCTGCTCTTGCCCTTGCCGGGCCCGGTGAGCACCAGCAGCAGGCCCTGCTCCTTCTGTGCAGCGGCAATGCGCTCCCGCATGATCTTCTGCTTGGCGGCCATGCGCTGGGCATGGCGCCGGGGATCCTTGGCGTTCTCCCGCATAAACGATCTCCTTTTACTCAGTGAAGCGCACCGGCTCGCCGCGGAAAATGGCGGCCACCAACCGCGGCGCCGAGGGGAAATAGCCGTGAAAGTAGCTGGCAACCGATCGACCCTCGACATAGACCGGCTCGGCCGGACTTCCGGCCAGACGACGGGCATGGGCGATTGGCTCGAGCGGCGTTTCCAGCAGCGAATGGTGGTAGGTGTGGCCACGCAGCTCACCCGCTTCGGTGGTCAGGCTCTGCAGTCCCAAGGCGCTGAGCTTTCCAGCCATGCGCGCGGTGCCGGGCAGCAGCCCCAGCATGGCGTGCTCGACCCCCTCTCCATCCACCAGACGCTCAATGCATGCCATCAGCCCGCCGCATTCGGCCAGGATCGGTCTGCCGGCGTCGTGATGGGCACGGATCGTGGCAAGCATCGTCGCATTGGCAGCGAACCTCGCCGCATGCAGCTCCGGGTAGCCGCCGGGCAACCACAGGCCGTCGCACTCGGGCAGGACGTCATCGACCAAGGGTGAGAAGAAGCGCAGCTCGGCGCCCATCTGTGTGAGCAGGTCGAGATTGGCACGGTAGAGAAAGGCGAAGGCGTCGTCCCGAGCCACCGCGATACGCACGCCTTCGAGCAGGCGGGGCGGCGGCTCGGGGGCCTCGGCCTCGAGCATCACCTGCGCCGGCAGGCGGTCGAGCCCGGCTTCCTTCAGCACGTCGGCGGCGGCGTCGAGCTGGGTATCGAGCCCGGCCAGTTCGCCGGCCTGAACGAGACCCAGATGGCGATCGGGGATCTTCATCGCCGCGCTGCGCGGGATGGCGCCGAGCAGCGAGAGTCCCGCCGGCATGCTCCCAGCCAGCAGCTTGCCGTGGCCGGGACTGCCGACGCGATTGGCGATCACCTCGTGAATGGCGAGATCGGGATGAAAGTTGGCCAGCCCCTGGGCCACGGCACCGAAGGTCTGGGCCATGCCCCAGGCATCGATCACCGGCAGCGCCGGCAGCCCGGCGAGAATCGCCAGGTCGGCGCTGGAGGGATCGCCGTCGAACAAGCCCATGGAGCCCTCGACCAGGATCAGGTCGGCCTCCTGGGCAGCCTCGGCCAGGCGCCAGCGACACTCGTCTGCGCCTGTCATCCAGGGGTGCAACTGGTAGACCGGTTGGCCTGAGGCCACCTCCTGCACCATGGGGTCGAGGTAGTCGGGGCCGTGCTTGAAAACTCGCACGCGGCGCCCGGCGTTGCGGTGTAGCCGCGCCAGCGCTGCAGTCACCATGGACTTGCCCTGGCCTGAGCCGGGAGCGGTGATCAGGGCGGCATGGGCCTCGCCGCGAATCGTCGAAGTCGTCATATCACCTCACGGGTACGAAAACGGGGGCACCATCGATCTCGGCGGTGGCCAGGCGTTGACCGTAAAGCCGCTCCAGGGCGGCGGGCACCAGCATTCGCTCGGCCGCCCCCCAGCACGCCTCGCCATCGGGGTAGAGCAGCAGCAGATGATCGCACCAGCGTGCCGCCAGGTTGAGGTCGTGCAGACACATCATGACGGCCTTGCCCTGGGCGGCCTGCTCGGAAAGCAGAGCCATCACCGCGGTCTGGTGGTGCAGGTCGAGATGGTTGGTGGGTTCATCGGCAAGCCAGATATTCGGCGCCTGGGTCAGCACCGTGGCAATGGCCAGGCGTTGCCGCTCGCCGCCCGACAGTGTGCTCACCAGCCGCTCGGCCAGATGGTCGACATCGAGACGTTCGAGCGCCGCCTCGGCCAGGCGCAGGTCCTCGCCACCCTCCATCTGCCAGGGGGAAAGCCAGGGGTGGCGGCCGATCAGCGCGGTCTCACGTACCGTGGCGGGAAAACCATCGTGGCGCTCCTGGAACACCAGCCCCAGGGTACGCGCCACTTGCCGCCGGCCCAGCGCGGCCAGCGGGCGGCCATCGACGAGCACCCGGCCAGCCCGCGCTGCGCGCAACCCCGCCAGGGTATGCAGCAGCGTCGTCTTGCCGGCGCCGTTGGGGCCTAGCACGCCCCAGACCTGCCCCGGTTCGACGCTGAGCGACAACGGGCGACCGTCGTGACGCCCCGGCACGTCGACCACCAGCCCGCTGATTTCGAGGCGGTTCATCAGCGGCTCCGATACAGCAGGAACAGAAAGGTGGGCACGCCGAGCAGCGCGGTGATCACCCCCACCGGCAGTTGCTCGGGCGCGATCAGGATGCGCGCCAGGGTATCGGCCAGCACCAGCAGGATACCGCCGGCCAGCGCGCAGGCCGGCAGGATCAAGCGCTGGTCGTTGCCCAGCACCAGGCGCAGCATGTGCGGCACCACCAGACCGACGAAGCCGATGCTGCCGGCGGTAGTCACAGCCATCGCGGTGAGTACGCTGGCAGCGAGATAGATCATCCACTCCAGCGGACGCACGTTGACGCCCAGGGCTGCGGCTTGCAGCGGCCCGCGGGCCATGACGTTGAGGCTGCGTCCGAGCGGCGCCAGCAGCAGACAGATGAGCAGCAGCAGCGCCAGCGGCGGCCAGGGGGAGCGTGAATAGGAGAGATCCCCCATCAGCCAGTAGAGCATGCCGGGCAGGCGTTCAGCAGGGCTTATCGCCAGCATCAGCGTGATCACCGCGCCCCAGCCGGCTGCCACCACCACGCCGGTGAGCAGCAGGCGGGATGGCGTCCAACTGCCGGTGCCATGGGCCAGGCCGAAAACCAGCAGCGTCGAGAGAAAGGCCCCGGCGAAAGCCGAGCCGCTGATCACCGCCCCGCCCAACCCGGCAAGCATCGCCGCCAGCGCCCCAACCGAGGCACCACCGGATAACCCCAGCACATAGGGGTCGGCCAGCGGATTGCGCAGCAGCACCTGCATCAGGCCGCCGGCCACGGCAAGCAAGCCACCCACGGCGAAAGCCGAGAGTGAGCGAGGAATGCGTAGCTCGAGAATCAGCGTGCTCGCCAGCGGACTACCCTCTCCGCGTACCACTGCCCAGACATCGCCCAACGACAGCGCGGCGCTGCCCAGCGTGACCGACAGCAGCAGCGCTGCCAGCCCCAGCAGGGCCAGCACGCCCAGCGGCAGCCACAGCGAGCGCCGACGGGGAATCGTCATCGCTTCAGCGCTTGCCGCGGACATCGTCGAGCTTCTCGCAGAACAGGCGGCTGCCCTCCAGCAGCCGCGGCGTGGGCCGCTGTATCAGCGATGGCGGCACGAAGTAGAGGTTATCGCGCTCGACCGCGGTCAGGTTCGGGTACTGCTCCCAGTGAGTCAGCCAGTCGCGGTTCTCCTCGCCCATGCCGCCGGCCAGGATCGCCTTGGGATCGGCGGCAAGCACCGATTCGTCATCGATGCGCGGCACCAGTCTCGTCAGCTCGCCGAAAACGTTGACGCCACCGCACAGGGTCAGCACCTTGCCGATCAGGTGCTCGTCGTTGATGGTCATCAGGGGCTCGTCCCACACCTGGTAGAACACCGGCACCGGCTCGGCGTCGGCGTAGCGCTTGGCGAGCGCGGCCATGCCTTGGCGAAATTCGGCGGCGACGCGGTCCCCCTCATCCCTGGTATCGGCAAGCAGGGCCAGCCGCTCGATGGCGCTGGAGACGTCTTCGAACTCACGCGGTTCGATATAGAACACCGGTACGCCGAGGGATTCGATGGTCTCTAGCTGCTCGGGGGGGTTGCCGGTGGTCCAGCCGATCACCAGGTCCGGGCGCAGCGAGACCAGCGCTTCGAGATCCATGCGAGTATGGCTGCCCACCGACGCCACCGCCCTGGCCTCTGGCGGATAGTCGCTGTAGGCCACCACCGCCACCACCTTCTCCCCCGCCCCGGCCGCATAGACCAGCTCCGTCGCTCCCGGCGAGAGCGCGGCAATGCGGCTGGCCGGCGCCTCGAGGCACACCTCGCGGTCGCGGTCGTCGATGGCACAGACTTCGGCCCTTGCCGCCTGGGGCAGCAGCAGCGCGAGCATGCCCAGCACGCCGAACAGGAGGTTCAAGCTCGAATGGCGCGGGTTCGTCACCTGCGGCTCCTCATTGATTCAGTTGTCATCGATCAGTATCAGGCGGCCGCTCTCGGGGTCGCGATAGACCCGGCCGACGCTCTCGAAACCACTACCCGCCTCGCCCATGCCGGCGGGCAGTTCCGGCATCTCGCGCCCGGTCTCGACGTCCATGCCGCCGCTCGTATCGGCGCCTTCCGCCTTCCCTTCATGCGCGGCGGCCAACGCCACCATCAGGCCGACGGCAAACACCAGCATGATATCCGCCAGGTTGGCCAGCGGCCCCATCGGCTCCTCGTCGGCCGTGTCGAAACGGCTGCGACGATACTCCGGCACGCTCATCGCGCCCTCCTCTCCAGCTGCGCCATGGCGGCGTCGTACCAGCGGCGGCGCAGGCGACCGAGCAGGTAGCCGAGGATACCGATGAACAGCCCCAGTACGGTGGTATTGAAGGCGACGGTAACGGCCTGAGCCAGCACGTCGAGATGGCCATTTGCCAGCGCGGCCAGTCCCGGCCCGAGCGGAATCAGCGTACCCATCAGTCCCAGCATGGGGCCGATGCGCGCCAGCAGGTCGGCGCGATCGATAGCACGGCGCGCCCGGCTCGCCAGCCTGTCGCGCCTGTCCGCCTCGACCAACCCGCGAATCCCTCCGTTGCGCTCACCGATGGCGAGTCCCAGCTCCCACAGCGACAATGCCACCAGGGCCAGCAGGGCCAGCATCACCGGTGCCAGCAACCAGCCGACGACGGCGTCCATGACTTCCAGCGTGGCAGCAGTCAGGAAATGATTCATCGCATTCTTCTCCCGTGGCCAAACCCGCCCAACAGCAACAACAGCGTCAGCACGGCCAGCGCCCAAGGTAGCAGATTCACTCCACCCTCGGCGGAGACATCGGCGTCACCAGTCGGAGCATTCTGAGCGATGTCTGGCGCCGTTTCGCCGCTCTGTCCCGCCGCCGGATCGGGCTCAGCGGTCGCATCGCCCCGAGCACTGGCTTTCTGGGCCTGGGCTTCGAGCGGCTGCACCTCGCGAATGCTTGCGGGTACCGCCGGATTTTCGCTGCGTTCCATGCGGGCGGCCTCGACCACCGCCTCGAAGGCTTCACGAAGTTCCTCGTCGAGTCGCTCGGCGACCCAGGGCAACAATGGATGGTCCGGGTGGGCGTGGCCGCTGCCGGGCAGACCGTTGGCCACCACCAGCTCGGCGAATTCACCGGCGAGGCGATCCACGGTTGCCGTTTCGGCATCCCAGTACCCGCGCTGGGCGGCGAGCAGGGCGATCGCCTGCATATGCGCCTTGACGTGAGCGTTGTGCGACTCGGCCAGGAAATCGTCCAGCCCCAGGTCGTGGCGATCCTGGAAATAGACGGCGTCGACCTCGTCCCACACCCAGGAGCGGACCACCTCGGGGCTGGTCACCTGCCAGCCCCACAGGTTGTCGAGGAAATCGCTGGCCATGGTACGCGCCCCGGCGTAGCCGTGATCCATCAATGGGCGCAGCCACTGGGGGTTCAGGTTGCGTGCGCGCAGCTCACCGAGCAGCGCCCGCTCCAGGCTCTCGACTCGCGGATTGTCGATATCAGCATGCTGCAGCACACGGTTGTCGGGTGCCTGGCCGCGCAGTTGCTCCACGGCATTGGAAAGGCCGCCCTGGAAGTCGAAGCCGTCATCATTGTCGAGCAGGCCGTAGAGGTGACTGGCTCGGCCCAGGTAGGTGCGTCCCACCCGCGCCAGGTTGGCGTCGAAGGCGGCATGGGCCGGTTCGCCGCTCTGCCGGCTGCCGTAGGCGTGGCCCATGCGTCGGCGGTAGGCGCTGCCCAGCTCGTCGCGGCTCTCCCAGGCGCTCGAGCGCGTGGCCAGGCGATTGACGCCGGCACCGTAGGCTCCCGGAGCGGTACCGAACACCCGTAATGCAGCCTCCTCCCCGGCGCGCTGCGCCGATGCGCCGCTCTGCAGCAGCGTCCGGCTATCCGCTACCCAGCGTGCAGCGACGCGGTTCTCGGCCAGGCTTTCGGCGCCCGGGTCGCGCAGGTCGTGGGGCAGCGGTGCAAGAGCAGCCTCAAGCGCATCGGCGAGCTGGGGATGCTCGTCACGAATCGTCTCGCTGGCCCCGTCAAGGGCCAGACGCACGGCCAGATCTAGCCATACCAGCTGGTCCTCGTAGAGATCGCGAAACAGCCCCGAGGTAGTGAAGAGTACGTCGCGACGACGGGGATATGCCTCGTCCAGCGGCAACCGCTCGAGCCCCTGCACGATGCCACGCGAGTTCCACTGCGGGCGTACACCCAGCATGTCGAGGCCGAAGGCGATCATGACGCCCTCGTCGCGTACGGTATCGGAAGCCCAAAGCACCACCGCCTCGCTCTCTTCGCCATCGGCCTGTCGTTCATCCGAGTCGCGCGCACGTGCGCTTGCGGCCAGCTCGCGGCCCAACGACCAGGCCACCCGAGTGGGGATGAGGTCGCTGGAGAGCGCGTGGAAGTTGCGTCCGGTGGGGAGCACCTCGGGAGTGCGTAGCGGGTCGTTACCTGGGCCGGGCGCGACGAAGCGGCCTTCCAGGGCGGCCAGCAAGGCGTCGCGTTCGTGGCCCGGCGAGGCGGCGAGCAAATCGCGCCGCTCGCTTTCACGTTCAGTCGCGAGTTCGGCCTCGAGCTCCCTGTCGCCGCTCATCGAGGCGAGCATGGTATCGATGGCTTCGGCGGACCAATCGCGGCCGAACACGTGCAAACCGAGCGGCATGAAACGCTCCTGCATATCGGTCACGTAGTGACCCGCCTCATGCACCAGCAGCTCCTCGGAAACCTCGTCGAGCGTCACCTCGTCGGCATTGAGCCCCAGGTCGCCGGCGATCTCGCGCTCGAACTCATCGACCAGGTCGAGGCTCTCGATACGCTCACGCAACATTTGCACCGCACGGCGGCGCGTGGGGCTGTCGGGCGAGACCGCCGACTCGAAGGTCTCCACCAACTGGCGCAGTTCGAGCAACTCGTCATAGAGCTCGGTGGCGGCGAGCGGCGGCGTCAGGTGGCTGATCATCACGCCCAACGCACGACGCTTGGCCTGGATGCCCTCGCCCACGCCATCGACGATGTAGGGGTAGATCAGCGGCAGGTCGCCGCCAAGCAGGTCGGGATAGTCGTCTTCGCTCAAGCCGGCGCGGCGGCGAGGCAGGAACTCCCGCGTCGAGTGGCGACCGAGATAGACCAGAGCGTCGGCCTCGAAGCGGTCACGCAGCCAATGATAGAACCCGACGTACTGATGGGTCGGCGGGAAGGTGGTGTTGGCGTGCAGCAGCTCTTCGTCGACTTCCCAGCCGCGCGGCGGCTGCGGGCCGATGAAGACGTTGCCGAAGCGCAACCCGGGGAACAGCATGCGCCCCTCGTGCACCATCGAGCGCCCCGGCGCCTCGCCCCAGCCCGAAAGGCCGGGAATGCCGGTAGCGATAAGGGCATCGCGAAGCGCCTCCAGCTCGCCTGGCTCGCCTTCGTGAGCGAGTTGATGGCGCCAACCTTCGACGTACTGATCGAGCAGGTCCAATGCACGTGCCCGAGCGGGATGTTCGTGCTGCTCGAGCAGGTGCCGCAGGTCCTCGGCGCTGCGCTCGAGCAATTCGCGTACGAGATCGGGCTCACCCATGTCGTCGGCGTCGCGCAGGCGGGCATGCATGTAGCCCAGCGGACCGTGCTCGAGTTCGGCGCGGATCGTCGTCGGCAGCGTCTCGAAGTAGGCGCGATACTCGTCGCCACTCAGCGAGGCAACTCGATCCGCCATTTCGGCAAGCGCCCCCCGATCCTCCGGCAGATTGACGCCGTGCTGCTGGATCAGCTCGTGCAGCGCCTCGGGGCTCTCGGGCAGCTCACCGGTATCGTAGCCGGCTTCCTGCAAACGGGTGAGCATCTCGAACAGCGAGGCCGGTACGTCGAGATTGTCGGCGCCGACGTTCTGCCGCCCCGGTGGGTGGTTGTAATAGATCAGCGCGATCTTCTTGTCGGCGTTGTCGACCTCGCGCAGGCGCTGCCAGCGCGCCAGGCGGTTCGTCATGGCTGCCACCCGTTCGGGAAGCGGTTCACTCAGGCGCAACGCCACGCCGGTTGCCTCGTCGATGCGCACCGGCGTCGCCACAGCCATGACCAGCGGCTGGCTGATTCCCTGCAATTCCGGCATGGCCAGTTGGTAGTGCACCGCATCGCGCGGCAGACCGTCGCTGGAGAGGCGCCACTGGGCCTCGCTGCGATCGGCCAGGCGGATGCCCTTGAGCACCGGCACGTCGAGCGCCTCGAGCGTCGCGGTCACACCGCGCCTCCCCTCGCCACCGCCCAGGGTGAAGTCCTGCAGGCTGAGGATACCGGCCAGGCTGGCATCACCCAGCGTCTCGGGCAGCCTTTCCACCGCCTCCCGAGTCGCGCCTCCCCAGCGCGACAGTACCGCGACACACTGTATCTCCTTGCGTTCCAGCGCCTCGCAGGTCGTTTCCAGCAGCGCCCGGTCGCCCGGGCGGTCGCCGCTGTCGAGATCGAGCAGCACCACCGCCGGCCCGCCTTGCAGGCGAAGGTCGGCCGGCTCGGCGCTGGCCTCGTCCATGTGCGCTGGGCGCAGGTAGCGAATCGCCTCGCGTGGAGACGGCTCGGACACGTCGAGGTCGTGCCCGGCCTGGGTCAGCAACCAGCGCAGCAGGCCGTCGAGGTGCGCCGGGCTGCGCCCCTGGTAGTAGGCACGCCCCATCAGCCACTTACGCTGCCCCGCAAAGCGTTCGCGCTGGTCGGTATAGTGCTCGAGCGCCGTCTCGCCGGGCTCGGGACCGGCCGCCAGTTCGCCCAGCGTCTCCTCGCTCAGCCCGGCCAACAGCTGCTTGCCATCGAGCCGGGAAAGCCGCGTCAGACGCCGATCGCCGTTTATGGCCAGCACGGGCACCAACGGCTCCACCTGCCGCTCAATGAGCTCGCCGATCCGCCCCACCTGATCGCCGAAGACCGCGGCGAGCAGCACGGCATCGGCCTCGCCGAATAGCGTGGCAAGCTCCCTGTCGCTTGCGCTCGCCAGTTGCTCCGGCGTGCGCAGCACCACGTCATGCTCGGGATAGGCGTCGAGGAAGCGATGTGCCCCAGCAGCGAGCTCGGCCGCCGAGCGCTCGGAGACGATGCCCACCACGGTGGCTGCCGACGCAAGCGTCGGCAGCAGCATCAGTAGGACTATCACCAACCGCCAGGCCATGACGTGGGGCGCCATCACTGGGCACCGTAGCTGACGCTGAGGAAGGCCGCTCGGCCGGCGTTGAGGTAGTCATCGCCATTGGAGAACCTGGCAGTCGCATACTCCTTGTCCAGCGCGTTCTCCACCGTCAGGCGAGCCGACCACAGCGGGGCGAACTGCCAGCCGGCACGCAGGTTGACCAAGCCGAAGCCGCTCAGCCGCTCCTGGTTGGCCACATCGTCGTAGCGATGTCCTTGCAGGATCCAGGAGCCGCCCAGGGACCATTCGCCCAGCTCACGGTCCACGTCTAAACGCGCACTCTTGGATGCGCGACGGCGTAAGCGGTTGCCGCTTTCACGATCCTCCGGATCGGTCCAGGTCAGCGCGGCAGCCAGCGTCCAGTCGCCGAGCTCGGCACCACCCGACAGCTCGATGCCACGCACACGCGCCTCCGCCACGTTCTGCGGCGCCCACAGGCCGCCCTCGGTCGGTGCCCAGTCGATCATGTCAACGAGGTCGGTCTGGTAGGTCGCGAGGTCCCAATACCAGCGTCGATACTGGCCGCGCATGCCCATCTCGACGGTGCTGGAGGATTCAGGGTCGAGCTCGGGGTTGCCCGAGTTCGGCCAATAGAGATCATTGAACGTCGGCGCGCGGAAGGCAGTACCGTAGCTCGCTCGCAGCGTATGGGAGCCATCCAGGTCATAGCCCAGCGCCAGGCTACCGGTGACTTCCTCACCGTAGGCCTCGTTGTCGTCGTATCGCAGCCCGGCTTGCAGTGCGACGGGGGAGAAATCGAGCAATCCCTGGGCGAAAACGGCGGCATTGCCGCGGCTGGAGACATCGAAATCGGTGGTCCCCGAGGCCCTGTCCTCACTGTACTCGGCGCCCGCTATCAGTTCGTGCAGGCCGAAGTTCAAGGTATTCTGCCAACGAGCGGTCTGGGTGCGGGTGTTGATGATCGAGGGAAAGTCGGTGTTGAAATTGTCGAGTTCGTCGCGTGATTCGCTCAAGGTCAATCGGCTGATCCACTGCTCGGTCACCGGCAGCTCACCATAAATGCCGGCCACTTGTTGGACGAAATCGCTCTCTCCGCTGTCGAATTCGTTGTTGCCACGCGCACGCAAGGCCAGGGCGCCGATCTCGGCGCCGCCATCGAAGGTGTGGGCGATTCGGGCCAGGGCCGAAGTATTGTCGTAGCCCAGGTTCTCGCCGCCGCGGCGAACCGGAGTGCCGTCGGTGGCGAAGTGGCTGCCGGCAAAGCTGTAGCGGGTGCCACCACCGCTACCGGAGAGCCCGGCGCTAAGGCGGCGTGAGTCGAAGCTGCCGACGCCCGCCGAAACCCAGGGATGCGGGCCACCTTCTTCCGCCTCTCGTGTGAATAGCTGCACTACCCCACCCACCGCATCGGCACCATACAGGCTGCCGCGGGGACCGCGCACGATCTCGCCGCGCTGGAACATGCGCGGATCGAGATAGTGCCAGGCGGCACCACCCGAGGTGGCGGAACGCAGCCGGATACCGTCGATCATCAACACCGCCGATTCGCTACCGGTTCCGCGCAGATAGACGCTGCTCTCTTTCCCGAACGACCCGCGGTTGCTGACATCCACCCCAGGCTGGCCACGCAGCAGATCGGTGATGCTGGTCGGGTCCTGCCGGCGCAGGGTGGCTTCGTCGAGCACGGTAACGGAGGAGAGCGTTTCGTCAGCGGTGCGCGGCGCCAGTGTGGCGGTGACGATCATCGGGTTGAGCGCAACGGCGTCGGCGCTTTCGCTGATCGTGGCCTGAGCCTGAACGGCCAGAGGGAGTGCTGCTAGGCCGCAGGCGGCCAGGCCCTGCACGGCCAAGTGATGCTTGGTTTTCATTCTGATTCCCTTGCTCGCCGTGCCTGCCCGCACGGTCTTCTATGCAAAACCGGGGCGGCTTGGGAGATCGAGAAAGGGAGAGAAGTGAGGCGTCTGCCCTGCCTCGAGGTTACCCACCGCAACCCGGCATGAGGGAAACGCCGAACACATTCGTCGGTGTTTCCTGGGTTCTCGGGCCGGTCTCCGGGCTGACGAGCGAAGCAGCGTCGCCATGACGCGCTTCGGGGCCATCGCCTTCCCATGCCGGAGCACAGTGGCGTGATGATGGACCCAGACTCGATCACCGTTGCGGGGGCAGCGTCGGAATGCTCATTTCCTCAACTTAGAAGAAAGGTCACCGACTTCCCGTTTAACCTCGAACTACAGCGAGGCACCTGAGAGTGGGCGTAAACTAGCAATAGCGAGGCTGGACGTCAACGCATCGTTGCGCCTAGCCTGAGGTAGATCAAGAACTTAGCTGTTGCAGCATGCCGTGCCAGACGCACCAGACCCGCTCGCAGCGCGCCGCGGCATCCTGGGCCAGCCAGCCGTTGAGGTCGCGCAGGCGGCGTTGCTCAGGCAGAAGCGGTACGATGCCACGGCCCATTTCGAGCAGGATCAGCACTGCCTCCCCGCCGCTCCGTGCTTCCCATTCACACAGCGCATCGAGCTCGCCAGCCATGGCTTGGCGCAGCCCGTCGTCATCGGGCTCGTTTGCCATTCGCACGGCCAGCCAACGCTCCCAGCCTTCCAGCACCAGGCAGCCCGACGAGGCGGCAGCCGTGTGCCACGCCTCGAGCCGACATCCCGCGTAAGCCGAATGCCAGACGGCCGCGTCGAAACGCTGCCTTACGATGCCACGCTTGCCGGCACAGGCACCGCCGATGAAGAGCTGCATTGCCAGCACTCTCGCTCATGAATGAAGGTGAATATGCGTCCTTCGGCCTGACTGACCCCGCCCTCCCAGAAGCCGATGCCCTCGAAGCGACGGCGCAGCTCGCGAATCACACCACCGTGGGTAACGACCAGGGTACGGTACTGGCCCTGCGGCATGCAGCCGGCCAACAAGTCGGCGAACCATGCCTCGAGCCGCTGGCGCAGCTCGGCGGTGGATTCGCCACCCGGCGGGGCCTGCGCGCCCGCACTGTCGATCCAGGCGCGATAATGGGGCAACGACTCGAGCTCGTCGTAGGTGCAGCCCTCGTAGTCGCCGAAATGGAGTTCTCGCAGGCGCGCATCGAAGCGTGCCGACTGGAGCACTGCTCGCTCCTCCATCACATGCGCCAAGGTCTGGCGACAACGGGTCAGGTCGCTGCAGTGCACGGTGTCGAACTCGTGCGCTTCCAGCGCTACACGTAGCCGGTCGAGCCCCGGCACCGCATCAGGCAGCAGCAGCGGGATGTCGCGCTGCCCCTGGTAGCGACGCTCGCGATTCCACTGCGTCAGGCCGTGACGAACGACCACCAGCTCCAGGCGACCAGCAGCAGCCATAGCTCTCCTCCCTCGATGACGGTTCCGACGATATCGCCGTTGATTCCCTTGAACGCACGCAGCACCCCATAGGCATAGAGCGCCAGGAACGGCACCAGCGCCAGGCACAGCCACACGCCGCCCGGCACCAGTATGGCAAGCGGCAACAGCGGCAACGCCGCCAGCGCAAGATCGGACGGTGTCAGGTCGCGCTTCCAACCGGCAGCCATCCCCTCCGCGTGGGCAGCTGGTGCCAGCACCAGCAATGCGACCGCCGCCAGGCGCCCCAGCGCCGGAATTGCCACCAGCAGGACCAGGCTCGCCCCGGCCTCCAGCAGCACGAACAGCAGCGCCACCTTCCACAGCAGCAGGAACACCAGCGCCAGAATGCCGAAGCTGCCCACGTGCGGGTCCTTCATGATCGACCAGCGCTTCTCCAGCGGCGCATTGCTGCCCAGTGCGTCGGCCACGTCCATCACGCCATCAAGGTGCAGCCCGCCGGTCAGCGCCACCCACAGCGTAAGCAGCGTCAGCACGAGCAGCGGCGCGGACAGCACGCCTTCGAGCAATGCTGCCACTGTGACCAGCAGAGCGCCGATGAGCATACCCACCAGGGGGTAGCAGCGTATCGCCCAGCGCCGTGTGGTCGCGTTCCAGGGGCAGGCGAGCGGCAGCGGCAGGCGGGTCAGGAACTGCACGGCCAATACCAGGCCGTAGACCGCATCTCTCATGGCTGACGGCTCCCCTGGCACTTCCATACCTGAGGCAGGCCGGCGACGACCTGTATCACCTCGTCCGCCTCACGGGCGACCAGGCAGTGGACCTGCTGCAGGAAGGCGAGGTAGCGCCAGACCTCGTCGTCATCGGGGGGTATGCCTTCGTTGACGTCGTTGGAGACGATGACCAACGCAATATCCTGCTGCCTGGCCGTGGCCAGCGTCCGCTCGACCATGGCGATACCCAGCGCCTCGTCGAGCGGGCTGGCGTATAACAACTGGCTGGCCCACAGCGTCAGGCAGTCGAGCAGCAGCGTGCTGCCAGGCGCTACCCGGTCGAGGGCGGCCAGCAAATCGAATGGCTCCTCGATCGTGAGCCATCCTTCTCCGCGTGCCTGCCGGTGGCGGCCGATGCGCGCCAGCATTTCCGCATCGCCGCTGCTCCTGGCAGTTGCCAGGTAGTAGCGCTCCCCACCTCGCTCGGCCTGCCAGCGCCGCACCAGCGCTTCGGCATGGGTGCTCTTGCCGGAACGCGCCCCACCGCTGATGAAGGCGATCATGACGTTCTCCAGAGGGCGATGGCCTCGTTCAGCTGTTCGTTCTCCTGCCGGGTACGCACCGCGACGCGCAGCCAGGCGCCATCGAGGCCGATGAAGTTGTGGGTGTGGCGCGCCAGGATACCGCAGCGCGCCAGATGCTCCAGCAGCGCCGACATGGGTCGCGCCGCGCCATCCTGCAACAGCAGGAAGTTGGTGCGGGAGGGCACCACCCGCAATTCCAGTGCCTCCAGCTCACGCTGGAACCATGGCCGCTCGGCGTCGAGCCAGGACTGGGTCCGATGCAGGTAGTTCTGGTCTTCCAACAGCGGTCCGACCAGCGCTGCCGCCACCGAATTGACGCTCCACGGCAGCTGCAGCTCGGCAATGTGCCGTACTGTCGACTCCCCGCCTAGCAGATAGCCGAGTCGCAACCCGGGGATGGCATAGAGCTTGGTCATCGAGCGCAGCAGCAGCAGGTTGTCGTAGCGGGCCAGCAGCGGCGTCAAGCGCTCGTCCGGCACGACGAAGTCGATGAAGGCCTCGTCCACCACCAGCATGGTGCCGTGGCGCTGTCCTATCGCCAGCATGCGCTCGATCAAGCCACGCTCGATCAGGGTGCCGGTGGGATTATTGGGCCGGCACAGGAAGACCGCATCGGCGTCACGCATGGCCTCACAGGCACTGGCCTCATCCAGTTCGAAGCGCTCCCCTGCCAGGGCGAGATGCTGCACGGCAATGCCGTAGTGGTGGCAGGCCCGCTCATACTCGCAGAAGGTCGGCTGGACGACGATGGCCCGCCTCACCTCGCGACTGGACAACAGCGCTGCGGCGAGGAAGATCGCCTCGGCGCCGCCGTTGGTCAAGCGTACCTGCTCGGGTGAAAGCCCCTCGGCCCGGGCGATGCTCGCCCGGGCTGCGGTATAGTCGGGGTCCGGATAGACGGAGAGTTGGGCCAGGCTGTCGGCAAGCCGTTCTGCCAGCCAGGGTGGAGGGCCCAGCGGGTTGAGATTGACACTGAAGTCGATCACCTCACCTTTGCCGGTGAGGCCGAAGCGCGGCAGTACCTGCTCCGGACGCCCGCCGTGGCTCGGCCAGTCGTTCATGCCCTCTCCCTGCTCGCTCATGTACCTGCACTCCACGCCACAGCCAAGCCGGCCATCACCAGGAAAAAGACGATCCAGGCGCCGTGCATGAGGCGTACGGCACGGCCGATATGCACCACCCGCAGCGGCCCGCACGTCTTGCCCATCAGTGCACGCTCGGAAATGCTCCCCCCGTAGTGGTTGGTGCCGCCCAATTGCACGCCAAGCAGGTACGCCATCATCGCCTCGGGCCAGCCGGCGTTGGGGCTCGGATGGCCCGGCGCATCGTGCCAGGTGCCGGCCAGGGCGCCACGCGTACGCGCTCCTGGAATCGCCAGGGCGGCCAGCCACATGGCCAGCGCGGTCAGCCGGGCCGGCACCAAGTTGGCCAGGTCGTCGAGTTTCGCCGAGGCGTAGCCGAAATCGGCGTAGCGCACGTTTCGATAACCGACCATGGAGTCGAGGGTATTCACCGCCTTGTAGGCCAACGCCAGCGGCGCCCCGCCGAGCAGCGCCCAGAACAGCGGCGCAGTAATGCCGTCGACGCTGTTCTCGGCCACGGTCTCCACCGTGGCCCGGGCGACGCCAGCCTCATCGAGGGCTTCGGTGTCACGCCCCACGATCATCGATACGGCGTGGCGAGCCTCACCGAGATCGCCCCGCACCAAGGGTGTCGCCACGGCCATGGCGGCATCGCGCAGCCCCTTGATCGCGAGAGCACTGGCCAGCAGCAGGAGTTCGCCGGCAAGCCCCAGCCAGGGGTGCAGCCAGGCGAGTGCAATCAGCCCCCCCCAGGCCACCGCGTAGACCGACACCACCACACAGCCGGTCAACAGAAAGCCCTTGAGCCGCCGCCCCCTGGGCGTGCCGCGATTCCAGCGGCGTTCCAAGGCGGCGATCATCCGCCCCATGGCGACCACCGGATGCGGCAGCCAGCGAGGGTCACCGAACACGAGATCCAGCAGGATGGCTCCGATGAGCAGCACGACCAAGGCCAGGCTCAGCGGTTCGGCGCTCATGCCTCCGTGCCACCAGACGCTACGCCCGCCGAATCGAAGGTCGCCATCTCGGCCAGCATGCGGCAAGCGGCTTCCAGCATAGGGAAGGCCAGGGCCGCCCCGGTGCCCTCTCCCAGGCGCAGCTCGAGGTCGAGCAACGGCTCGGCCTCGAGCAGTTCGAGCGCCACGTCATGACCCGGCTCGCAGGAGCGGTGGGCGAAAATGAGATAGCCGCGCAGCTCAGGCGCGAGCCGGCAGGCCACCAGTGCCGCCACGGTGGCGATGAAGCCATCGACCAGGATCGGCAAGCGCCGGGCCGCCGCGCCCAGGTAGGCGCCGGCCATGGCGGCGATTTCCAGTCCGCCGAGCTTGGCCAGAACCTCGAGCGGTTGAGATGGGTCCGCGTCGCGAGCGGCCAGCGCCCCTTCGATCACTGCTGCCTTGTGGGCCAGCCGTGCCGGTGCGATACCCGTCCCCAGCCCCACCAGACGACTCGCCGGCAAGCCGCTCAGGGCAGCCAGAACAGCGCTGCTCGCGGTGGTGTTGGCAATGCCCATCTCGCCCACGATCAGACAGCGGCAGCCGTCGATGTGGCTGCGCTCTGCGGCACGGATGCCCACCTCGACGGCGCGCTCGGCCTCGGCCAGGCTCATGGCGTCCTGGCGGGCGAAATTGGCCGTGCCGGCGCGCACCTTGTCGGTCACGACGCCGGCTCCTTCGACATCGCCCTTGACGCCGACGTCGACGACCTCGAGCCGGGCGCCGATCTGGCGGGCGAAGACGTTGATGGCGGCGCCGCCGGCGGCGAAGTTGGCCACCATCTGCGCCGTGACCTCCTGGGGAAAGGCCGAGACGCCCTCCTCGGCCACGCCATGGTCGGCGGCGAATACGATCACGCCGGGCGGCGTGACCGTCGGCAAGGCCTCACCGCTCATGCCTGCGAGCTCCAGGACCAGGGATTCGAGACGGCCCAGGCTGCCGGGAGGCTTGGTGAGGCTGTCAAGGCGAACCTGGACGGGACGGGTCCGGGTTGCATCGACAGCCGAGATGGCGGCCAGGGTATCGGCAAGCATGAGGGAGTCCTGATATCACTGAGGCAGCCGCCATCTTAACAGCCTGGCTCGTGCTGTCACGGTGCTGCGCCGAGCGCTGCCGCCTGCGGCGCCTCCGGCTGTCGCTCCGCTGCCCCCTCGTCGCTCCAGGCCAGCCGCGCCGAGTTCGCCACCACGCTCAGCGAGCTGGCCGCCATGGCCAGCACCGCCACCAGCGGCGGTATCGGCATGGCTACTGCCAGGCCCAGCGCCAGCAGGTTGTAGATTCCCGACAGCAGCAGGTTCTGGCGCATCACGCGACGGGTACGTCTCGCCAGGTACAGGACGTTCTCGACACCCGACACGCCCGATCTCATCAGCGCCACGCCGGCCCCCTCCTGTACGGTGGAGCTCGCACCCAGCGGCGCCACGCCCACGCTGGCGGTCGCCAGCCCCAGCACATCGTTGATGCCATCGCCAGCATAGAGCGAGGGCTGTGGCATGGCCGCCAGCAGCTTCGCCTTGGCTTCGGGGCTGCGCCCGGCGTAGCACTCCTCGGGCTGTAGCCCCACCTCGACCCCGAGGCGCCGGACTGCCTGAGCCCTATCGCCGCTGATCAGCGCCAGCACGAGCCCCTGCCGACGCAGCCTGGCCAGGGTTTCGGCACTACCGGGCAGCGCCGCTTCACCCAGACTGAATTGCGCTAACCACTGGCCGTCGCAGGCCAGCAGCACCTCGCTTTCAGCCGGCTCCTCCAGGCCCTTCATGGAAACGCCCTGCTCGCCCAGCCAGGTGCGGCTACCCAGCAGTAGCCGGCGCCCATCGGCCAGGCGTACGCGACGGCCGCGGCCACCGGTCTCCTCGGCTTCCGCCACCTCGGCAACGGCGTCCTGGCCGGCATCCCGGGCATACCTGCGCACGGCCCGCGCCAGCGGATGCTCGCTGCCCTGCGCCGCCAGCGCGGTCAGCACCAGCACGGCCGCCTCGCCGTAACCGGGAGCAGGCCGCACGGCCAGCACCTCCGGTTCGCCTCGGGTCAGGGTGCCGGTCTTGTCGAACGCTGCGCTGCGGATACCCGCCAGCACTTCGAAAGCACTCGGGTCGCGTACGATCACGCCGCGCTCCAGCGCCTGCCCGCTGCCCGCCAGGCTCGCCAGCGGAATCGCCAGGCCCACGGCGCAGGGGCAGGCGACGACCAGTACCGATAGCGCCCTGACCCAAGCCTCCTCTGCCGGCACTCCGCTCAGCCACGTAGCCAACAAGGTGAGAGCCGCGAGTACCACCGCCAGGGGGCTGAGCCAGCCGGCAAAACGATCGGCCAGTCGCTGCAATTCACCCTTGCGCGCCTGCTGCCACCACATCTGCTCGCGCAGCCGGTCCAGGCGGCATTCTCCTGCAGCCGCGGTGACCTCGAGCACCAGCGCCGCGCCCAGGTTGCGGCAGCCTGCCGCCACCGGCTCGCCGGGCAGGCAGCGTCGCGGGGCACTCTCTCCGGTGAGGGGCGAGAGGTCGAGCAAGGCTTCGTCGTTCTCCAGAACGCCATCAAAAGGCAGCGTCTCTCCGGGCTCGACACGCACCCGATCGCCTATCGCCACCGATTCCAGCGGGCAGGGCTGCCAGCTGCCCTGCCCCCACCGCCGTACTTCGGTGGGAGGCTCGTACAGAGCCTGCAGCGCCCGCAGCCCTCGGTGGCGGCACAGGGTTTCCACCAGCCGGCCCGCCAACAGCAGCGCGACCAGCATCACTGCGGTATCGAAATAGACCTCCGCCGAGCCGCGCAAAAGCAGCCATAGCGATACAGCCACCGCCGTCAGCGCACCCAGCGACACCAGCGCATCCATGCCGGGGCGCCGCGCTCGTGCCGTACGCCACCCGGCCCGATAGAACGGGAACGCCACGTAGGTAACGACAGGCAAGGCGAAGGCACCGGACACCCAGGCCATGACCAGCTCCAGCCGTGGGCTGGGCATGGCACCGGCATAGATCAACAGCGAGGCGATCATGGTCCACATGCCGAAGGCGATTGCCGCCAGCAGACGCAGGGTGAGATAGCGGCTTTCGGCTTCCAGTCGCGTTTCGGCATCGCCCACCGCCTCCGGCGGCCCGAGGCTGTAGCCGAGCCGCTTGACGGCGGCGGCCAGCCGGGTTTCCTCCAAAGCGTCCGGCCGCCCCTGCACCAGCAGGATAGCGCTGGGGTAGTGCACGCTGGCAGCTACCACACCGGATAGCCGCATCAATTGGGCCTCGACGGCCAGCGCACAGCTGGTACACCACAGCCCTTGGACCGAATAGAGCGCCTCATGGGTACGCGAAGAGTCGCGATGGGAAGTTGTCGTCATGCCTGAAGCGTACTCGCCCGTGGCGAGTTATCCAGCATTGGCGACTCACCGAAGGCGTCATATACTGTACATAAATACAGCAGAAGGGATTGACCCATGCCTCGGTTCGATCAAAAGCAGCTACGCAAGGGGCGCGGCGCCACCTACAACCCCGACAACCGCTTCGCCCCGACCCACAGCGAGACGGAAGACGACGGCTGGTGGCAGGAGGAAATGCCGACGCGGCTGGCCACTGTCGTAAACGACGAACGAGCGCGCAGTGCGCTCTCCTGGAACGACTCGCCCGACCTCGCCTTCGACCGCTCGCTCAACCCTTACCGCGGCTGCGAGCACGGCTGCATCTACTGCTATGCACGACCCAGCCACGCCTACTGGGACCTGTCTCCGGGTATCGACTTCGAGACCCGCCTGATCGCCCGCAGCGGCCTGGTCGATCGGTTGCGAGAGGAGTTCTGCAAGCGCAGCTACGTGTGCCGCCCCATCGCCCTTTCCGGCAACACCGACTGCTACCAGCCACTGGAAGCGGAGCGCGGCAGCACCCGAGAAATTCTCGCCTTCCTGCTCGAGTGTCGCCATCCGGTTTCGATCATTACCAAGAGCGCGCTGATCCTGCGCGACCTGGACCTCCTCGCCGAACTGGCCGACATGCGCCTGGCCCGGGTGTCGATCAGTCTCACCAGCCTGGACACCGAGCTCAAGCGCAGCCTGGAACCGCGCACCGCCTCGCCTGCCGCGCGCTTGCGTACCATCGAGCGGTTGAGAAGTGCCGGCATACCGGTGGGCGTGATGGTCGCGCCGGTGATTCCGGGCTTGACCGACCATGAGCTGGAACGCCTCCTACAGGCAGCCCGCGATGCCGGGGCGGAATCAGCCGGCTGGACGCTGCTGCGTCTGCCCCGCGAGGTGGCACCGTTGTTCGAGGACTGGCTACAGGCCCACTACCCGGAGCGGGCCGGCAAGGTGATGAGTCTAGTGCGACAGTGCCGCAGCGGAGCCGACTACGACAGTCGCTTCGGCAAGCGCATGCGCGGCGAGGGGATATTTGCCGAGCTCATCGCTCAGCGCTTCGACAAGGCCTGCCGGCGCCTCGGCCTCAACGATCCTGTTAGGCGCGAGGCGCGCCAACTCGATACCACGGCCTTCAGGCCGCCCCGGGCTCAGGGCGACCTGTTCAGTTGACCTGGAGAGTGCACGACGGCAGGAACACAGCCCGTAGGAGTGTCAGGAAGGACGCCGCAGGTCCTCGACGAGAGCGCCGTTCTCCTGCACCTCGGCTTCGTGTGCCGCCTCGCGCCACGGTTCGTCCAGCGCCGCCTCATACCATTGCTGCATGGCGGGAAGTGCCAGCAGCCGTTCGACATATGCCATCGAGGGCGCACTCAGCTCGAGCCCAAAGCTCTGCACCCGAAACGCCACTGGAGCGAAGAAGGCATCCACTGCAGAGAAGGACTCCCCCGCCAGGAAGGGGCCGCCGAAACCCGTGAGGCCCTGCTGCCAGAGTTCGTCGAGGCGGGCCAGATTGCGAGCCAACTCATCCGGTGTTCGGTGCAACCTCACCCTGACCCCGCAGTTCATCGGGCACAGGCTGCGCAGAGCAGCAAAGCCTGCGTGCATCTCGCTGCTGGCGCAACGCGCCCAGGCGCGCGCCTCGTCGTCGATTGGCCATACGCCGGCATGTCGCTCCGCCAGATATTCGACGATCGCCAGCGACTCCCACACGGCGCGCTCACCGTCCTCCAGGCAGGGCACCATTCCCGACGGTGAGAACTCGCGAAAGGCGGTCCAGTTCGATCCAGGCTCGAAAGGGGTCAGGCGCTCCTCGAACGGGATGTCCAGATGGCGCATCAGCACCCAGGGGCGTAGCGACCAGGAAGAGTAGTTCTTGTTGGCAATATGAAGGCGATACATGTCGAAACCTGTCGCATGGAAAGGGAAAAGACAGCATAGCCTGCCAATATCTCTCCCTCCAGGCGAGCCATTCAATATCTTTGCCGTCGTTCACAGCATGAGCCCAAGTCTCAAGGAATCAGCACTGCGGATCCCGTCAGCCTGCCCTCGCGCAGGTCGGTCAGGGCCTGATTGGCCTGTTCCAAGTGATAGGCGCGTGTCTCGGTGCGTATCGGCACCGTGGGCGCCAGAGCCAGGAACTCCTCGCCATCCTGGCGGGTGAGATTGGCGACCGAACGGAGGCTGCGCTCCTGCCACAGCAGACGATAGGGAAAGGTGGGGATATCGGACATGTGGATGCCGCCGGACACGACCGCTCCACCCGGGCGCACCTGGGCCAGTGCCAGCGGTACCAGCTCGCCCACCGGCGCAAACAGCAGCGCGGCATCGAGCGGCTCGGGTGGTACCTGGTCGGCATCACCGGCCCACACGGCACCGAGCCGCAGCGCGAAGGCCTGGGCCACCTCGTCTCCCGGCCGGGTGAAGGCGTAGACCCGCTGGCCGCACGCCACGGCGAGCTGCACGAGGATATGGGCCGCGGCACCGAAACCATAGATCCCCAGACGTCTATTCTGCTCCCCACCGGCCAGACGCCAGGTACGATAGCCAATCAACCCGGCACACAGCAGCGGTGCCGTGGCCTGGGCATCTTCCGCCATCATGGGAAAGCAGTAGCGGGCGTCGGCCACGCCGTACTCGGCGTAGCCGCCATCGAGGGTGTAACCGGTGAATTGCGCTTGAGCGCAGAGGTTTTCGCGACCGGCCACACAGGCCTCGCATTCACCGCAGGTCCAGCCCAGCCAGGGCACGCCGATACGCATGCCGGGCGCCAGGTGGCCGACGCCTTCCCCCACCGCCGTGACCTCGCCGACGATCTCGTGCCCCGGCACCAGCGGCAGGCGTGGCGAAGGCAGCTCGCCATCGACCACGTGCAGGTCGGTGCGGCATACGCCGCAGGCCAGCACGCGATACTGCACCTGGCCCGCCTCGGGCTCAGGCCGGGACACGAACTCCAGCTGCAGCGGCTGGCCCGGGCCATGCAACCGCATGGCGCGCATCTGGCTCATGGCAGGCTCCTTGGAAGAAGTCTCTCACGGGAGCATAGCGCAGCCTCTCGGCTACGCTCAGTTCAGATCTGCTCAGCTTACAGCGACTTCATAGCCGGTAAACTTGCGCAGGTTGATCACTCCCGTGTCGAGGATCAGGTACTGCCCCTTGAGGCCCAGCAGCGTACCGCTCACCCGCGCCTGCTTGTCGAAGTTGTGCGAGACGATCTTGCGCGGGAATTCCAGCACAGGGTAATCGAAGCTGACCGGCGCCTCGTCCAGCGCACGAATGGTATCGGTGCCGAAACGCTCGCGCAGTTGGGCGAGCCCACCCTCGAGCCGGGTCAGTAGCCGGTTGCGCTCCGTTATCAAGTCGAGCGGCTCGACCTCGCCCTTGAGCATGGCGCGCCAGTTGGTGCGGTCGGCCACTTCTTCCTTGAACAGCATTTCGACCAGGCCGGACTGCTGGCGGGTTTCCACCACCAGAATCGGCAGCGCCTGGACCGCGCCCTGATCGAGCCAGCGGGTCGGTACCTGGGTGCCTCGCGTGATGCCGACCTTGATGCCGGACGAATTGGCCAGGTAAACCACGTGGGGCTGGAAACAGTGGCGCTCGGCCCACGCCGGTTCCCGGCAGGTGCCGGCATCGAAGTGGCAGGTCTCGGGCTTGACGATGCAGGTATCGCACTGGGCCAGCTTCTTGAAGCAGGGGTAGCAATAGCCTTGGGCGAAGCTCTTCTTGGTCGCCCGGCCACAGTGGGTGCAGGCGATGGCGCCCGTCCAGTTCAGCTCGAGCGGCTGGCCGAGGCGCGCATTGAGATCGAGCCGGTGCTCACCGGCACGTAGCGTATAGCGTACCGCAGCGCCCTGCTCGCCGGGCGCGATGGCCATCTTGCTCAGGCAGCCCTGCACGACAGGAGCCAACTCTATCCGTCCACCTTCAATCACGACTGGCATCCCGGGCCAACCCCGCCAGTTCGGGCGGCACGTCTGCACCGCTGCTGGCGCTACCGCAGGTGCGCTGCTGCAAGTAACCGACCCGCTGCTCCTCGGGCACGTTGTTCTCGTGTTCGTAGCGGATCACCGCCTCGAGGCAGAGTTCGGTCTGCTCCCCGGTCAGCATGCGCCCGTCGGGCCACTTGCGCAGCGCCACCGCCTGCTTGAGGCTGTCGTAGATGGCCGGCGTCATTTGCTGGATCATGCGCTCGAAGGTCATATCGCTCATGAGAATTCTCTCGAAATGGCAGCTCAGGGAAGGCGACGAGCTCGGTTCGAATAATACCACCCCATGGCCAGCCCCACGACCAGCCCACCCAGATGCGCCTCGTTGGCCACGTTGCCGAAGCCGACCGCCGCGGCCATGTCGGTCATGGTAAAGACCATCCAGCCGAGCATGAACACCACCAGCATCTGCGGCACGAAGAAGCCGCTACCCGGCACCCGGCGCGACATCAGCCAGACGTAGCCGAGCAGGGCGAAATCGACACCCGACATGCCACCGAACAGCACGGTACCGGTGGCATACTGAGCCAGGTTGGCACCAATACCGGCCACCAGCAGGATCGTCAACATGCGCCCACTTCCCTGCAGCGTTTCCACCTGGCGCCCGAAGTACCACAGCCACATCATGTTGAAGATCAGGTGCATCCAGCCGAAATGCAGGAAGGCCGGCGACAGTAGCCGCCACACCTGCCCCGAGGTCAGCGAGTCGGCCAGTGTGCCGAAGGCCAGCCCGCCACCAACGACGGCGACCGGCACGACGGTGAGCATGGCGACGACGATATCGCCCAGCAGCCCCATCAGGGCGAAGACCGCCAGCGAGATCGCTATGGCCGCCGACGTCACCGGTGCCAGGCGGAAAGGAACGGTCAGCGAGGCGCCGTTCCGTGGGCGACGGCGCCGCTCCGGCATGATCCGCTCGCCCCGCTGCCAACGCGTCAGCAACTGCATCAAGGCATCATGCTGTGCCGGATCGGCGAGCCACAGCACTTGCCCCTCCGCCTCCTCGGTGAACCGGTGCCCGATCCGGTTGGCCCACAACGCCCGACGAAGCTCACTGGTGTCAGTTTCGTGGGGAAACAACATGATGCGGTACATGGAATCTTCCTGAACCAATCTTTTGGAGCATCTTGCGCTGCAGCAGCCCTTTTCTCAAATCCGGTTCGTGGCGCACATAAAAAATCCGGCGGAAGGGGGGCCGCCGGACAAGAGCAAGGGATCATTCAAGGGAACACCTATTCAGATGGACGGAGCGAAAGGAAGTTCAGGCTCACGACAAAAAAAATTGTAAAACTTTGTAGTGCGCCGAACCTGCTTAGTCGAAGTCGATTTCCCAGGGCCTGGGCCTTGCCGCCTCCTCCTGGGGCACACGCACCCAGACGAAGTGATTGGCGTCGAGGCGCCGCTCGCCGCTCCAGCGATAGGCCACGAGGCGCCCGAACTTCACGGCACTGTAGTCCAGGCAGGCGATATTGGCGGTCGGCAGCGCCGGAATGCCCTCGCACCAGTAGTGACCGATGAACAGCGGTGGCTGGTCGAGTCCGTAATGGGGCAGGCGCTGACGCTCACGGTTGGTCAGGGCACGCTGCTCAAGGTCGTCGGGCAGGTTGTCGGGCTGGAAGATCACGTCGCCCCAGGTCTGTGGTTCACGCGCCCAGAAGTGCGCCCTGAAGCTGCGCCGAGTAAAGCCGTCGCCGGAGTGGATCTCGACGCCTTCCGGCAGTGGCAGGTGCACCCCCCGCGTCAGTCGATCGAGTATGCGATAGGCTAGCGTATCCGACGCTACGGACTGCTGCAGGAACGGCTCGTCGATGACGCCGCCCGGACACTCACGATCCAGTGCGTCGATCAGCGCCTGGTCCCAGCAGGCGTGGACCACCCGGAATTCGCCGAAGTCCAGATACAGCGGAATGTCCATGAACCAGGCCAGGGTCTCGTCCCACTCCGCAGGGTGGTCGCGGTACTGGTCGAGGGTCTCCTTGATGATGCGGTTGTGTCGCGGGGAGTGATCACGCAGCCACTCACTGCCCTGGCCTTGGGGCGCACGATGACAATAGGCCAGGGCATTGTATTCATGGTTGCCCATGACGATATGCGCCTCGCCCTCCTCCACCATGCGCCGGACGATGGAAACGGCCAGGCGAATCCGCGGGCCGCGGTCGATCAGGTCGCCAAGGAAAATCGCCTTGCGCCGCGCATGCCGGTAGACGCCGCCGCGCTGATGGTAGCCGAGCTTCTCGAGCAGCGCACCGAGGGTTGCCCCGCAGCCATGCACGTCACCGATCAGGTCGTAGCCTTCTATTGCCGCCTGCCTCACGTCAATCCCCCAGCCGGTTGCTCCAGCCCAGCTTGCTGCGCAGGACCTCGTAGAAGTTGTGACCGAGGGGATGGACCAATTGCACCCGCTGGGGCTTGCGCCTCACCACCAGGATATCGTCCGGCTTGGCCACGGCGCGCGTCTGGCCGTCACAGCTGATGTGAGGATAGGTCTGATTGGTCTCGCCGATGTGCACGCGGATCTCGCTGGCCGCGTCGATGACAATGGGCCGGCTGGACAAGGTGTGAGGAAACATCGGCACCAGCTCGATCACGTCCAGCTTGGGATGCATGATGGAACCGCCCCCTGACAGCGCGTAGGCGGTGGAGCCGGTGGGCGTGGCCATGATCAGGCCATCGCTGCGCTGGCTGTAGACGAACTGGTTGTCGATGAACAGCTCGAACTCGATCATGCGCACCGCCTTGCCGGGGTGCAGCACCACTTCGTTCAAGGCATCGCCGTTGCCGACCAGGGTACCGTCGCGATAGAGCTCGGCATCGAGCAGGAAGCGCTCCTCGACCTCGAACTGGCCGTCGAGCACCTGGCCGACCCGCTCCTCGAGCTCATCGGGCGAGATATCGGTGAGAAAGCCCAGCCGCCCACGATTGACGCCCAGCACCAGGGTACCGCTGTGACACAGCGTGCGCGCCGCGCCCAACAGGCTGCCGTCTCCTCCCACCACGATGACGAGATCGCAGAGCTCGCCGAGGGTACGCCGGCTGGCTTCGGGATGACCATGGTCGAGCAGCACGGTGGCGGTCCGGTCCTCGACGATGACATGAAGGCCACGCTCGTCGAGAAAGCGCAGCAGGCGCTTGAGGGTCTCGACCACCCGGGTACTGCCCAGGCGGCCGATCAGACCGATGTTATTGAAACCGTCGTGCTCTTGTTGCATGCCCTGGCCTCTCGGATCATGGCCGCTCATTATGGAGGCTGGGTGCAGGGCGGGCAAACGCCGCTCAGGCAGCGGCGGGCGCCCGGCGACGCAGCCACCACTCGTTGAGTACCAGCGAGCCAACGATGATCGCCCCGCCCAGCGCCAGCCGCACCAGGTCGGCATCACGGTTCCAGATCACCAGGTTGACCGCGAGCCCGGCCGGGATCAGCGCATTGTTCATGATTGCCAGTGCGCCGGCGTCGACCCGGGTAGCGCCCAGGTTCCAGAAGAAGTAGCCGAGGCCCGAAGCCACTAGGCCCAGCCAAGCCAGAACGCCCCACTGCACGCCGGTGCTCGGCAGCGCAGCGGCATTGCCGAGCAGGGCGAAGGCCGGCAGCGCCACGACCAGGGCACCGAGGTAGAACCAGGCAAAAACGCTGTGGCGCGGCAGCTCGGCTGGCAGAGACGTGGAGAGTCGACGGTAGCCTACCTGGCCGAGGGCGAAGCAGAAGTTGGCCCCCTGGACCACGAGGAAGCCCAGCCAGAAGCCGCTGTCGATGCCGTCGTAACGGATCACCGCCGCACCCAGCACCGCCAGCGCGGCGGTGAGCAGGTAGAACGGCGTGAAGCGACCGAACAGGGCATCATCGAGCAGCGTCACGTAGAGCGGCGTGAAGATGGTAAAGAGCAGGACTTCGGGCACCGACAGAAGCAGGAAGGACTGATAGAAGAAGATATACATGATGCCCAGCTGCACGGCGCCAAGCCCCATCAGGGCCAGCCGCTGGCGCCCCACCAGCAGCGACGGGCGCAGAAACGGCAGGAACACCAGCGCCGCCAGCGATACGCGCACCATGACCGCGAAGTAGCTGTCGACCTGGCCTGCCAGGTAGACGCCGATCAGCGAGAACGAGAAGGCCCAGAGCGCGGTAACGCCGATGAGATAGCCCACGGTTAACCTCTTGGATCGTTTGAGTTGACGGGCATTATACCGGCAAGGCGCCCCTCTTCAACGCGCTGCATGGCGCTGCTTAGTCACATCCGCGGCGCTGTGGAGCCCAGTGCTTCGTCAGGTACATCGACGAGGCTCTCCCCGCGCTCGCGCCGCGTGGTGGCGAAGTACTCCTCCAGACGCGCATCGGCTGCCCCGCCGAACAGGATCTCGCACGCCTCGCGCAGTCCCGGAGATCGGCGCATTGCCTCTTCGTGTACCACCAAGGCGATCTTGGAGCGCCGCCGAAGGAAATCCTCCAGTCGCGTGATCATCTCGCGGCGCTTGGCATAGCGCAGCTCGCAGCGCAGGTACTCGGTGCCCTCGATCAGCACCTCGGCCTGGCGCGGATCCTCGCGGATCTCCTCGAGCATTTCCAGCGCATGGGTGCCGTAGCGTCGCCACAACCGGGTCGAAAGCGGCTCGGAAGCGTCGCTCGCTGTCATGGCGTCAAGTCTCATCAGCTTCGCCTGGTGAAGAAACTCGCGGCGTACCTGAGCGGGCGGTTCGCCATACCAGCGATGCTTCGGATAAGGCACTTCGATCCCCATTTCACCCACCGCCGCGACGATCTCCTCACCCACGTTGAGGCAGTCGGTGAGCTTGCCACCGAAGATGCTCAGGTGGGCATCACGCTGATTGACGTCGATGGCATGTTTGCGCGAGAGCTGAAGGAAGTCACGCTCGCCGCCACCTTCGGACCTGACCGCCAGTGGGCGCACCCCACAGCGGATGGAGATGATGTCCTCCTTGCCCAGCGGCTTGTCGAGCTCCAGGCGCTTGTTGATATTGTCGAGCACGAAGCGGATATCCGCTTCGGTTGCCGCCACCTCGGGGCGCTCGACGCGAGTGTCGGTAGTACCGATACAGGTGCGCGGGCCCATGGGAATGACGAAGAACAGCCGGCCGTCGTCGGCGAAGAACGCCAGCACGCGGCGGCTGTCGGTCAGCCGCGGCACGATCAGGTGAATGCCCTTGGAGTAGACGTGACAATGATCCGTGGCCTGACCGGTGAGGCTGTTGTGCTCGTCCACCCAGGGGCCAGCGGCATTGATCAGCACCTTCGAGCGGATCTCGATATCGCCGCCATCGATCACGTCGCGCGCACGCGTGACCCAAAGGCTGCCCTGGCGCTCGGCTCCCAGCGATTCGACGTAGTTCACCGCCACGCCGCCGTAGTTGAGTGCGCCACGAACGAAGTTGAAGACGAAGCGGGCATCGTTGTCGTGCAGGTAGGCATCGGAGTACTCGAAACCGCCGATGGCGCTGTGCGTATCGATGATCGCTTCGCTCTGGTGAATCGCCTCCGGCGAGAGAAAACGCGGGATACGTGTGAAACCGTTGCCGATCAGCCAATAGAGCCAGGCTCCGGCCCACAAGTAGCGGGGATGGTAGCGAAACCCCCGTGTAATGGTGGTGAGGAAGCGGATCTCCTGAACCGTGGAGGGATAACTCCTGATCAGGTGGTTGCGGCTCATGCAGAGCTTGCGCACCAACGCGAAGTCGCGACTCTCCATGTACTTGATGCCGCCCCACACCAAGTTGGAGGAGTGCATGCTGGTGCTGCCGGCGAAATCGCCACGCTCGATCAGCGCGACCCGCACCCCCTTGCCGGCCAGGGCCGCCGCCGCCGAGGCGCCATTGATGCCCCCGCCCACGATGAGGACGTCGAATACCTCGCCGTCGAGTTTGTCAATGTTGCTGCTACGCAGTTCCATGTGCGGACCTTTTACAAGCAAAAGCCCCGCTCGGCGAGCGCCGAACGGGGCCTGGGATGACCCGTACGGGCTACCGGAAACACGTGATTCGATACGGGCCCGGCACGCAAGTACCGGGCCTTGGCCGAGTCGGACGCTTGCCCGAGACCCGCCCCTTATTGACGTGTGCCGGCAGCCATCCACTCCTCCATCATCTCGTCGTAGGGCACGGTGGTCCCCTGCGGCATCTCGTCATCCAGCTTGGCCTTGGGCGAGCCCTCCTGCGACAGCCACTCCTCGGGGTCGCGCTCCTCGTTCAGCACCGGAGGATAGGACTCGAACACATTGGCCCGAGCCAGGCGCGACATGATGTTATCGAGTTCCCTGGCCAGGTCGTCGAGCGCCTCCTGCGGCGTGACCTCGCCACTGACGGCAGGCGCGAGGTTCTGCCACCACAGCGGTGCCATGCGCGGATAGTCGGGCACGTTGGTGGAAGACGGCGTCCAATTGGACTCGTTGGGGCTGCGGTAGAACTCCACCAGGCCGCCCAGCTTCGGTGCCATCTCGGTCATCTGGTCGGAGAAGATGTCGGACTCGCGAATCGGCGTGAGGCCGGCCATCAGCTTCTCCAGCGAAACCGTCTTGGCGGTGGCGAACTGGGCGAACAGCCAGGCCGCGGTGCGCCGATCCTCAGGAGTGGAATCGAAGAAGGTCCAGGAGCCCACGTCCTGGTAGCCGACCTTCATGCCCTCCTCCCAGTAAGGCCCGGTGGGCGAAGGCGCCATGCGCCACTTCGGATTGCCCTCGTCGTCGGTCACGGGCAGGCCCGGGTCGGTCATGTCGGCAGTAAAGGCGGTGTACCAGAAGATCTGCTGGGCGATGTTGCCCTGTGCGGGCACCGGACCGGCCTCGCCGAAGGTCATGCCCTGCGCCTCGGGCGGCGCGTACTTGTCCAGCCACTCGACCATCTTGGTCACGGCGAATACCGAAGCGGGCGAGTTGGTGGCCCCGCCGCGGCTCACGCTGGCGCCGACCGGACGGCTCTCCTCGTCGACGCGAATGCCCCAGTCGTCCACCGGATTGCCGAACGGCACTCCTGGGCTGCCCATACCAGCCATGGAGAGCCAGGAATCGTGGAAGCGCCAGCCGAGCGAGGGGTCACGGCGCCCATAGTCCATGTGGCCATAAACCTGCTCGCCGTCGATCTCGCCCACATGTTCGGTGAAGAACTCGGCGATATCCTCGTAGGCGGTCCAATTGGTCGGCACGCCGAGATCGTAACCATAGGCCTCACGGAACTGCTCCTGCAGGTCCTCGCGCTGGAACCAGTCATAGCGGAACCAGTAGAGATTGGCGAACTGCTGGTCGGGTAGCTGGTAGAGGTTGCCATCCGGCCCGGTGCCGTACTGCAGACCGATGAAATCGTCCAGATCGAGCGTCGGCAGCGTGTAGTCGGCCCACTCGTTCTCCATCGCCTCGCTCAGGTTGATGGTGGTGCCGTAGCGGATATGCGTGCCGATGGCGTCCGAGTCGTTGACGTAACCGTCGTAGATGTTGCGCCCGGTCTGCATCTGGGTCTGCATGTTGTCCACCACATCGCCCTCACCGATGATGTTGTGGGTGACCCGGATACCGGTAAGCTCTTCGAATGCCGGTGCCAGCACGTCGCGCTCCCAGACGTGGGTAGTGAGGCCCTCGGCGACGGTATTGATCTCCATGCCGCGGAACTGCTCGGCCGCCTGGGCGAACCACAGCAGCTCCTCGATCTGCTCCTCACGCGATAGGGTGGAATTCTGGAAATGCTGGTCGATCAGCCTCTCGGCGATCGCGCGGGCATCGTCGGATTGGGCGTGCAGCGAGGCCGAAGCAAGCAGCAGGCTGCCCGCTATGGCCGTCAGTTGGATCCTTTTATTCTTCATGTTGACCTCGTTCTGCGTGTGGTCGTCATCCTTGACACGGTTATCGTCCGTACAGCCTTGGTTCAGCCCCAGCGCATCAGCACCAGTAACCAGAGGACGGAAATCCCCAGGGCAAACCAAATAGAGAGCTCGGTGAAGCCGACCGTCATCAGGTGGATGTAGGCGGCCGAGAGCAGTCCGATGAAGAGCCGATCGCCGCGGGTCGTGGCGATCGGCAGGAAGCCCCGCCGCTCCACTGTGGGAGAAGCCAGCTCCCAGGCCGTCATGCCGAGCAGTATGGCAGCGATGACGGTGAAGAAGATTGCCGTGGGTAGCGTCCAGACCATCCATTCCATTGCCGTTCCCTCCCCTTCAGGTGCGGCCCAGGGCGAAGCCCTTGGCGATATGGTTGCGCACGAAATAGACCACTACGATGCCCGGAATGATGGTCAGCACGCCGGCAGCGGCCAGCGTGCCCCAATCGATCCCCGAAGCGGTGGAGGTGCGTGTCATGATCGAGGCAATCGGCTGCGCCTTGGTCGCGGTCAGGGTGCGGGAGAGCAGCAGTTCGACCCAGGAGAACATGAACAGGAAGAACAGCGTCACCCCGATCCCCGAGCGAATCATGGGGATGAAGATCTTCACGAAGAAAGCCGGGAAGCTGTAGCCGTCGATGTAGGCCGTCTCGTCGACTTCCTTGGGCACACTGCTCATGAAGCCCTCTAGAATCCATACCGCCAGCGGGATGTTGAACAGGCAGTGAGCCAGCGCTACGGCAACGTGGGTATCGAACAGCCCCACCGAATAGTAGAGCTGGAAGTAAGGCAACAAGAACACCGCCGGCGGCGCCATCAGGTTGGTCAGCAGCCAGAAGAACAGATGCTTGTCGCCGATGAACCTGAAGCGGCTGAAGGCATAGGCGGCGGGCAGCGCCACCGAAATGCTGATCAGCATATTCATGAGCACATAGGCCAGCGAGTTGACATAGCCCATGTACCAGTTGGAATCGGTGAAGATCCCGATGTAGTTGCCCAAGGTGAAATTGTGTGGCCAGAACGAAAAACTACCGAGGATCTCGCTGTTGGTCTGGAATGAAATGTTGAGCAGCCAGTAGATGGGTAGCAGCACGAACACGAGATAGAGCCCGAGCAGCGTGCGGCGACGCCAGCGAGTGGTGGCGGAGCGTGCCCGCTTGCGGCGCTTGGCGGCACTATCGGCAGCCTGCCGGCGTACGCTCTCGGGCGTGGTCGGTACGGAGCTGGTCATGTCAGGCTCCTCCCTGGGTGATGTTGTCTTTTTGGCTGTTCATGATCGCGGTGTAGAACACCCAGCAGACCAGCAGAATGATGAGGAAGTAGATCAGCGAGAACGCCGCCGAGGGCCCCAGGTCCTGCTGTGCGATGGCCATGGTGGTCAACGACTGGCTGAGGAAGGTGGTGGAACTGCCCGGTCCGCCGCCGGTGAGCACGAATGGCTCGGCATAGATCATGAAGGAGTGCATGAAGCGCAGCAGCACGCCGATTACCAGTACATTGGTGAGCTTGGGCAGCTGAATGTAGCGGAACACCGCCCACTTCGTGGCGCGGTCGATGCGCGCCGCCTGGTAATAGGCATCCGGGATCGAGCGCAGGCCGCTGTAACACAGCAGCGCGATCAGCGGCGTCCAGTGCCACACGTCCATCAGGATGATCGTGGCCCAGGCATCCGTGGGGTTGCGGGTAATGTTGTAGGCGTAGCCCAGCTCGCGAATACCTACGCCCATCAAGCCGATGTCACCACGGGTGAAGAGTTGCCAGATGCTGCCCACCACGTTCCACGGAATCAGCAGCGGTAGCGTGATCAAGATCAGCACCGCGGAGGCCTGCCAGCCACGCTTGGGCATCAGCAGCGCGATGCCGATGCCGAGCGGTACCTCGATCGCCAGGATGGTGAAGGAGAAGGCGAACTGGCGCAGCAGCGCTGCCTGCAGGGAGCGGTCGTTGAGAATGGTCTCGAACCACTCGGTGCCGGTGAAGAAGCGCGTATTGGCATCGAACACGTCCTGCACCGAGTAATTGACCACCGTCATCAGCGGCACGATGGCCGAGAAGGCCACCAGCAGCAGCATGGGCAGGATAAGGAACCATGCCCGGTTGTTCTGGACCTTGTTCATTGCCCCACCTCCACGCGGAACTCGTCGATATAAAGACTCAGCCAGGCCTCGGGAAAGCGAACGTGAGCGATACCTCCCGGTAGCGGCTGGTCTTCCCCCAGCCGGGCGCGGAAGGTTTCGCCGGCGAAGGTGAACGACACGACTCGATAGGTCCCGAGGTCCTGCGTCATGCCGACTTCCACCTCATAGGTGTCCTCGCCGGGTACGCTGGACATCTCGACGAACTCGGGGCGGATGCCCAGCTTGAGATTGCGCGAGCGGGCCTGACGAATGACCTCCTGCATGGCCGGCGGCAGGATCAGGTCGACGGTACCGGCACGCACACCGCCATCGGTTCGCACGATCTCGACGAAGTTCATCCCGGGGCTGCCGATGAAGTAGCCGACGAAGGTGTGGGCCGGCGTCTCGAAGAGTTCGCGCGGAGTGCCGAACTGAACCACCTGCCCGTCGTACATCACCGCGATCTTGTCAGCGAAGGTAGAGGCTTCGAGCTGATCGTGGGTCACGTAGATCATGGTGATGTTGAAGCGCTCGTGGATCTCCTTGAGCTTGCGCCGCAACTTCCACTTCAACTGCGGATCGATCACGGTGAGCGGCTCGTCGAAAAGGATCGCCGAGACATCGTCGCGCACCAGGCCACGCCCCATGGAGACCTTCTGCTTCTCGTCGGCGGTGAGATTGCGCGCCTTGCGCCTGAGCAGCGAGGAAAGGTCGAGTACATCGGCCACTTCGCTGACCCGCTCGCGCACCTTGGCCTCGGGCGTGCCTACGTTGCGCAGAGGAAAGGCCAGGTTGTCGTACACGGTCATGGTGTCGTAGACCACCGGGAACTGGAACACCTGGGCGATGTTGCGCTCCTCGGGAGGAAGCTCGTTCATCACCTGTTCATCGAACATCACCTGGCCATCCGAGGGCGTGAGCAGACCGGAAATGATGTTGAGCAGTGTGGACTTGCCGCAGCCGGACGGTCCCAGCAAGGCATAGGCGCCCCCCTGCTGCCAGACGTGATCCATCTCGCGAATGGCGTAGTCCTCGGGGCCGGCAGGGTTGGCCGAATAACTGTGCGCCAGCGACTTGAGAGTGATCTGGGCCATCAGTGCGCTCCTGGGCGTGCGGGTATGTGCACGACGTCGCCATGCCGATCGAAGGCGTAGATCTTGTGGGTCGGGAAATAGACCTTGATCTCCTGGTCGACGGCGAACGGATGAATACCGGCCAGATGCAGCACCAGGTGGAAAATGTCGTTGTGGACGTGCAGGAAGGTTTCCGACCCGCTGATCTCGGCGATATCGACCTTCATCGTCAGTTCAAGGTCGTCCTCCGCCTGGGGTGCGAGCCCGATATGCGAGGCGCGCACACCGAACTGGTACTGTCCGGGGGCCAGGTTTGCCAGGTCCCGATTGAGCGGAAAATGCACGTCGCGATCGAAGGTGACCTCAGAGCCCGAGACCATTGCCGGCATCACGTTGATCGGCGGCTCGGAGAACATTTCGGCGGTGAGGACATCGCGCGGTCGGTGATAGACGTCCTCGGTAGGTCCGTACTGCAGCAGCCGCCCCTCGTGAAGCACCCCGGTGTGCCCTCCCAGCGCCAATGCCTCGTTGGGCTCGGTGGTGGCGTACACGGCGATGCAGTTGCGCGCCTTGAACAATTCTCGCAGCTCCTCGCGGAACTCCTCACGCAGCTTGTAATCGAGGTTGACCAGCGGTTCATCGAACAGGATCAGGTCGGCGTCCTTGACCAAGGCCCGGCCCATGGCGGTGCGCTGCTGCTGGCCGCCGGAGAGTTCCGCCGGGTAGCGGTCGAGCAGGTGTTCGATATGCAGCATGCTGGCCGTATCGTGGACCCGCTGACGGATCTCCTCGGCCGGCACCCGTGCCAGCTTGAGCGGCGATGCGATGTTGTCGAAGACGGTCAGGCCCGGATAGTTGATGAACTGCTGATAGACCATCGAAACGTTACGCTTGCGCACCGAGATTCGCGTCACGTCCTCTCCATGCATCAGGACTCTGCCCCGGGTCGGCGTCTCGAGGCCGGCCATGATGCGCATCAGTGTCGTCTTGCCGGCCAGGGTTCGCCCCAGCAGTACGTTGAAGGAGCCGGGAGCCAACTCGAGGTTGACTCCCTCGATATGCGTGGCCCCATTGACCACATGGTCGATGTTTTCCAATATCAGAGACATGCTGAACTCTTTGTCATCGTTATCGAGTCGTTGGGTGAAGCGACGCAGTCGAGCTTCGAAACGCTTGCGGTGTTGCCGCGGCGCTGCTTGTCCGCTCCGAGCCGCCGCCGACCTGGGGAGGCTCCTGCTCGCCACGCATCGCATCGCGCGCCGTAGGCAAGCGGCGAGAATCGTGCACAGATCGGTCGTGCCTTGATCGATGAGGAGGTGGATGGAACATGGGTCTCGCCCTGTTATTCTTGTCGAGTCGTTCGTCATCGAGGTTGTGGCAGAGAAACGAACAGAGCACCGAAAATCAATGTTCGATTTTGATCAAAAATAAACCCCGGATGTTCGATTTACGATAGCGAGACTAGCTCAGAGACCGAAGCGCAGCAACGCTCATGTTCGAATACGGACTTATACCATAGTCTAATTTCAAGGATAATCAGGATAATACGGCGACTATCGGCCCCCGAGACCATTCGGAACCCACCCTGTCGCTTCCAACCCTCCTGTTCGGTTCCGAAGATATCTTCACGATGCCGAAACCCAAGCCAGCTCCAGCGGATCTCAACCCAGCCTGCGGTTCAACCATGACCAGGCATAGAGGCAGCCCGGCACCCAGCCCAGCAGAGTAAGGAACAGGCAGACGATGACGCGCCCGCCACCTCCTTGCGCAAGGCCAACGGCAAGGGGAGGCAGCAGCACTGCTAGCGCCTTGTAGGAGAAGCGCAGAGCCGCGGATTCCTGCCATGCAGGTATCGACGGAACCGGACTGGCATCGGCCGGCGGTACGTACTCCTGCACCGCCGCGTTCGTCTCGTGCTCCGTAGGCGCGGACTCCCGGCCCTGGCGATGCGCCTCGTGGTCGATCTTCTGGTCGATGGTTTCAGCACCTTCAGCCAGTTCCTCGTGATAGCGCTGCCAGTCCTCCCAGTCGTAGGGTGTACCGGCGTGGGGCTGGTGTCCTCCGGCCTGACGGGCACGCTCCCATGCCTTCTCCTCCAGGGTGTTGGGGCGCTCCTCATCTCGACGGCCGTCGAGCCCCTTTCTTGCCAGGTATTCGCGAGCGTCCATAACCACCTCCCGTCATGCATCGTGATGCCAGGTTCGCTGGGCTTGCCTGTCAAACTAGACCAGGTTCCGTTGCTTGGAGTGAGTCTGAGCGGATCATGTTCCGCTTCCGCCCTGATCGCGAGGGAACCTAGCGTTGGCCAGGTGTTGAAGACCTTCCTTATATCCGAGTCGACTCGGCTATGCTGAAAGTGTCCCGCCGAGAGCGTTCGGAACAAGGAGATGCGCCATGCCCAACAGGGCCCCTACCATCGTTCGCGAGATCATGTCCCGGGATTGCTACCGGGTCACAGGCAACATGTCGATCACCACTCTGGCCAAAGGCCTGGCCTTGCACCGTCTGCCTGGCGTGCCGGTGGTCGATGATCATGACCAACTGATCGGCTTCATCTCCGAGCAGGACGTGCTGGGCAAGCTGCTCCAGAGTGCCTACCTCAACGACGAGGCACCGCTGGTGAAGGAGCTGATGCGCAACGAGGTCCTGTCCGTCTCACCCACCAAGAGCATTACCGACCTGGCCCAGGAGATGCTCGGCCAGAAACCCAAGGTCTTTCCTGTGACCGAGCAAGGCCGCCTGTGCGGCATCGTGACCCGTCGCGATGTGCTGATCGCCATTCTGCGCATGCGACACAGCTGAGCCCTACCGGCTGGAAAGCAGCACGAAACCTACCCCGCGGAGAATCGAACGAGCCCTGCTCCGGCAGGGCTCGTTCGTACCGTGAACGCTTGTACACCCAGCACAAAAAAAACCGCCCATGAGGGAAGTCATGGGCGGCAAGATCGAAACTGCGAGCCAGAACAACAGTGTTAGCGACTGCCATCGCGCTGTTGCCTGTACCAGATATGACAGCAGCAAGCAAAAAAGTTCGCCAGTGTTCGATAATTTTTTTGTCGTTCTTGAAAAAACAACCACTTGTGGGCCAGGAAAAGGGAAATTCACACGACGGCTTGCAAAGCTCAAACCCTTGCTTTTACTATCGAAACGCCTCGCGGGTGTAGCTCAATGGTAGAGCAGAAGCTTCCCAAGCTTAAGACGAGGGTTCGATTCCCTTCACCCGCTCCAGTCCCGCAGCCGCCGCCTAGCCAAGTGGCTTCGACGCCTGTCGGCGCGTCCTCATCCCCAGCGTGGCTCTACCATGGCACTCTTCCTGCTCATCTTCGCCGTCTGCCTGTTCGTCATCGGCGGCGTGGTGCTGATTCTGCTGTTCTCGCGCACGCCGCGCTATCGCACCGAACCGGAGCAGCTGCTCGAGCTGTTCGACAAGGCGCTGGCCAATCAGGTCAAGGAGAACGAGTGGAACGTCGTGATCAACTATCCGATCCGCCACGACGAGTATCTCGACGGAGTGCGACGCCGCGCGCAGCACCTGATGCAGGAGCATGGACGCCCCTGGCAGGTGGCCCAGGGCAAGCCCCTGCTCGACAAGGTCGGCCGAGATGAGCTGGCCGCCCTGCGCAGCCACCTGGCTTCCCATCAGCGCCTGCGGGAGCGGCAACGTAACCAGCCGTAGCGCTGAATGTGATATGCTCGGACGCGCCAGCCTGCACGCGGGAGCCCCATATGCCCAGTATCATACGCCAGACTCCGCTCGATACCGCGACTCAGCACCACGCCCATGATTTTCACCAGATCGTCATCGGTCTACAGGGGCAGGCGGAATTCGAGATCGAAGGGCTGGGCGGTGCGATCTCGGCTTTTTCCGGCTGCATCGTGCCCGCCAACCATGTGCACTATTACATGGGGCATGGCGAGAACCGTCAGCTCATTCTCGACCTGCCCGCTACAGCCCCTTCGCTCACCGGATATCACCACGAGCTGTCGCAGCTGTTCGATGCCCCCCGCTTCTTCGCGCTGGACAAGCCACTCAAGCACTATCTGGACTTTCTGTTGCTCGAGCAGGCCAGCAGCCTGCAGAGCTTGAGCAACGCCCAGAGCGACCGTCTGGCGGCGACCTTTCTCGGCTGCCTGCACGCCAGGCTTGCCGGAGTAACGACACCACCGTCGATGCATCGGCTCGATCTCGCCAAGCTCGACCAATTCATCGACCGCCACCTGTCCTGCGCGATCTCGGTGGCCGACCTCGCCGCGCAGGCATGCCTCAGCGAAGCGCATTTCCGCAGTCGCTTCCGTGAGCAGACCGGCCTCTCCCCTTGGCAGTACGTTCGCCGTCGCCGCCTGGAAGCAGCCCGGCGGTTGCTCGAGGAGAGCCGCATGCCCCTGTCGCAGATCGCCCTGAATACCGGCTTCGCCCACCAGAGCGCTCTGTCTCACGCATTCCGCAGCGCTTTCGGCTGCCCACCCAGCCAGCTTCGGCGCAACAAGCTAAGCAATTCCCCGGCGCTCACCGCAAACCGTCTACGACATACGACTTAAGTCGCAATTGCAATCCCCGCTCCGGAAAATCCCGCGAATTCTGCAAAACCTCCCGGGGTTTTGACAAGCAAGCCCGCCGCTGCCCCCCTACAGTCAAGGGTGACACACCCATGTTCGGGCGGTACGCCTGAGACATGGCTCTTGCCGTTTCAGGACGGGTGACCTTCGGGGAATTCATATGCTCAATGCCAAAACAATGCTGGACGCTGCCTCCTGGCAGCAGGATCTCGATACCCTGTTCTCGCGCATCAGCGATCATTACATCGTGGACGAGGAAGCCTTCGTCCAGGAACTGGTCAAGGTACTCAGCGCCAATCCTGAAGACTTCCGGCGCATCGCGGGCAAGACCGCCGAACTCGTCCGCGAGGTTCGTGAGATGGATACCGCCGTGGACACCATCGACGAGCTGCTGCAGCAGTACAGCCTCGACACTCACGAGGGGCTGATGCTGATGTGCCTGGCCGAGGCCATGCTGCGCATTCCCGACACGGCCACCGCCGATGCGCTGATCGAAGACAAGCTGGGCCCTGCCGACTGGAAGGCGCACATGGGTCAGAGCGACTCCTGGCTGGTCAACGCCTCGACCTGGGGGCTGTTGATGACCGGCCGCGTGGTCACGCTCGACAAGCCCCGCGACGGCAAGCCCTCGGGCTTCATCAATCGTCTGGTCAACCGCATGGGCGAGCCGGTGATCCGCCGTGCCATGTACGAAGCGATGAAGATCATGGGCAAGCAATTCGTGCTCGGCCGTGACATCGACGAGGCCCTGAAGCGTTCCCGCCCGCTGTTCGACAAGGGCTATACCTACTCCTACGACATGCTGGGCGAAGCAGCGCGTACCCGCGCCGACGCCAGGCGCTACTTCGACGACTACGCTCGCGCCATCGAACGTGTCGGCCAGACCAGCACCAAGCTCTCCGAGCGCACCCCGGCACCTTCGGTATCGATCAAGCTTTCGGCGCTGCATCCACGCTACGAATTCGGCCGCCGCGCACAGGTCCTGCGCGAGCTGGTCGGTAGCGTACGCGAACTGGCCGGCATGGCGCGTCAGCGCAACGTGGCACTGACCATCGATGCCGAAGAAGTCGACCGCCTGGAGCTCTCCCTGGAAGTGTTCCGCGCCATCTACGAAAGCGATACCTGCAAAGGCTGGGGTCACTTCGGGCTGGTGGTGCAGGCTTACTCCAAGCGTGCGCTGCCGGTACTGCACTACCTCAACCGCCTGGCCGAACGCCAGGGCGACGAGATTCCGGTACGCCTGGTCAAGGGCGCCTACTGGGACAGCGAGATCAAGGAATCGCAGCAGCTCGGCGTGGAAGGCTACCCGGTCTACACGCGCAAGGCCTGCACCGACGTGGCCTACCTGGTCTGCGCACGTTTCCTGCTCTCCGGCCAGACCCGGGGCCGGATCTTCCCGCAGTTCGCCACCCACAACGCCCACACCATCAGCACCATCCTCGAGATGGGCAACGAGGCCACCCGGCCCTTCGAGTTCCAGCGCCTGCACGGCATGGGCGAGGCGCTCTACGACGCGGCGCTCAAGCGCGCCCCGCAGGGCACCTACTGCCGCATCTATGCCCCGGTGGGCGCGCACAAGGATCTGCTGCCCTACCTGGTGCGCCGCTTGCTGGAGAATGGCGCCAACTCGTCGTTCGTACACCAGTTGGTCGACCCCAAGGTGCCGGTGGAAACGCTCTGCGTGCACCCGGTGGAAACGCTGGGCCAGTACCGCACCTTCGCCAACCCGAGGATTCCCCTGCCCAAGGACATTTACGGCAGCAAGCGCCGTAACTCGCGAGGCGTAAATCTCAACGTGCGCAGCCAGTACGACCCGCTGATGAAGGCCATGGAGAGATTCATGGAGCGCAGCTACGAGGTCGGTCCACTGCTCGCCTTCGAAGTGACGCGCGACCCGGCCAGCGTGCACGAGGTGTTCAGCCCCTACGATCGCCGTCAGCGGGTCGGCAGCGTTCAGTGGACCAGCCGCGACCAGGCCGCCCGCGCCGTGGATGCCGCCTGGGCCGCGTTCCCACGCTGGGAGGCCACGCCTGTCGCCGAGCGCGCCGCCATCATTCGCCGCCTGGGCGACCTGATGGAGGAGAACATGGCCGAGCTGATGACGCTGTGTTCCCGCGAGGGCGGCAAGCTGCTCACCGACGGCGTCGACGAGATCCGCGAAGCGGTGGATTTCTGTCGCTATTACGCCATGCGCGCCGAGGAACAGTTCGGCGAGCCGATCGAACTGCCCGGACCCACTGGCGAGTCGAACCGGCTGATGCTGGGCGGCAAGGGCGTGTTCGCCGCGATCAGCCCGTGGAACTTCCCGGTAGCGATCTTCTGCGGCCAGATGGTGGCCGCCGCCGTGGCCGGCAACAGCGTGCTGGCCAAGCCCGCCGAACAGACCTCCCTCGTCGCCCATCGCGTGGTGGAACTGCTGCATGAAGCCGGCATGCCGCGCGATGTGGTGCAGCTGTTGCCGGGCGACGGCCCTACCGTAGGCAGCGTGCTCACCTCCGACCCGCGCATCACCGGTGTCGCTTTCACCGGCGGCACCGACACCGCCCAGATCATCAACCGCGCGCTGGCCGCGAGAGAGAACGCCCCGCTGCCGGCACTGGTCGCCGAGACCGGCGGCATGAATGCGCTGATCGTCGACTCCACCGCATTGCCGGAACAGGTCGTGGCCGACGTGGTCCAGTCCGCTTACCAGAGCGCCGGCCAGCGCTGCAGCGCGCTGCGCGTACTCTATCTTCAGGACGACGTGGCCGACCGGGTCATCGAGATCCTGCGCGGCGCCATGGACGAACTGCACGTCGGCGACCCACGCGACCTGGGAACCGACGTCGGACCGGTCATCGATGAGGATGCGCGCAGGAACCTGATGGCGCATATCGAGAAGCTCAAGGGCGAAGGGCGCCTGCTGGCCGAAACCCGCCTGGATCCGGCTCACACCGCCACGGGTACATTCGTACCGCCGACCGCCTTCGCCATCGATGCCATCGATGCCCTGGAGCGGGAACAGTTCGGCCCCGTCCTGCACGTGGTGCGCTACAAGGCCAGCGAGATCGAGCGGGTACTCGAATCGATCAATGCCAAGGGCTACGGGCTGACGTTCGGCGTGCATAGCCGCAATGAATCCTTCGCCCAGCTCGTTGCGCAGAGGATTCGCGTTGGCAATGTTTACATCAACCGGAATATCATCGGCGCCGTCGTTGGCGTCCAACCCTTCGGCGGCCAGGGTCTCTCCGGCACCGGCCCCAAGGCTGGCGGTCCGCACTACCTGCTTCGCTTCGCCACGGAGAAAACGGTGACCGTCAACACCGCCGCGCTGGGTGGCAACGCGTCACTGCTTGCGCTGGGAGACGAGTGACCCTCACTCGTCATTCACCACAACAACGTTGAAGGACTCCCCCAATGGTTGAGAACAACATGGCTATCGGCTTCACCTTCTTGGTGTATCTGCTGCTGATGCTCGGCATCGGTATCATTGCGTACAAGCGCACGACCAATCTCTCCGACTACATCCTCGGTGGCCGCTCTCTCGGCCCCTGGACTTCGGCGATCTCCGCCGGCGCCTCGGACATGTCGGGCTGGCTGCTGCTCGGCCTGCCGGGTGCCGCCTACGTCAGCGGAATCTCGGCGAGCTGGATCGCCATCGGCCTGCTGATCGGCACCTGGCTCAACTGGCTGGTCGTAGCGCGGCGCCTGCGCCTCTACAGCTTCAAGGTCAGCGACGCCCTGACCCTGCCCGAGTACTTCGCCAACCGCTTCCGTGACAAGTCACAGCTGCTGCGGGTGATCTCGGCGATCTTCATCCTGATGTTCTTCCTCTTCTACACCAGCTCCGGCCTGGTTGCCGGCGGCCGGCTGTTCGAGACGGTGTTCGGCTATGACTACTCCGTCGCGGTCACCATCGGCACCATCGCGGTGATCTCCTACACCTTCTTCGGCGGCTTCCTGGCAGTCTCCTGGACCGACCTGATCCAGGGCCTGATGATGGCCGCGGCGCTGGCCATCGTGCCGATCATCGCCTTCGGCGACCTGGGCGGCACCGCCGGTGCCGGCGCCGCTCTCGCTGCCGAGAGCGACTACATGCTCTCCTGGTTCCGCGACGCCTCTACCGGCGAGGCGCTGACTTTCATCGGCATCGTCAGCTCCCTGGCCTGGGGCCTGGGCTACTTCGGCCAGCCGCACATCCTGGCCCGCTTCGCTGCCATCCGCAGCGACCGTGACATTCCTGCCGCCCGTCGCATCGCCGTGACCTGGACCGCCATCGCCCTGGTCAGTTCCATCGCAGTGGGCCTGCTCGGCGTAGGCTTCGTCCAGCGCGACCTGGCCGACGGAGAAACCGTGTTCATGGTAATGGTCAACCTGATCTTCCATCCGGTCATCGCCGGCATCCTGCTCGCCGCCATCCTGGCCGCGATCATGTCCACCGCCGACTCCCAGTTGCTGGTCTCCTCCTCGGCGCTGACCGATGATTTCTACAAGGCGATTTTCCGCAAGGATGCCAGCCAGACCGAGCTGGTATGGGTGGGCCGCTTCGCCGTCATCGCCATTGCGGTACTTGCCTATCTGCTGGCGCTCAACCCCGACGCCACCGTACTCGACCTGGTCGCCTACGCCTGGGCCGGCTTCGGTGCCGCCTTCGGCCCGGCGCTGATCATGTCGCTCTACTGGCGGCGCATGAACAAGTGGGGGGCACTGGCCGGTATCGTAGTAGGCGGTGTGACCGTGGTGGTCTGGGCCGAGCTGTCCGGTGGTATCTTCGATCTCTACGAGATCGTCCCTGGAGTGATCCTGGCTTATGCGGCCATTATCGTGGCCAGCCTGGCCACCGAAGAGCCGGATCTGCGTGTAACTGCCGACTTCGATACCTTCGAGGAAGCGTAATCAGCCGGTACCCACGCAACCGATAGCATCACGCAACGAGAAAGCCGCCTTCATGGCGGCTTTCTTGTCGGTGCAGCCCGCCTCAACTCATGTCATCCAAAGGGCACGCACGATCACGATGACGGCAAAGGCGCCTAGTGCAGCCAAACTCACCGGAGGAGTGGTCGCACGCCGCAGCCAATGGCGGCGGAACCCGAGTCCCAGCGGCTGCATGAAGGCCGCGCCCAGCGCCCAGACACCAAGCCCGATGGCAGGCATGCGCAAGATCATCGGCAGTCCACTGATCAGCTCGGGGCGAATCAACAATCCTAGCGCCAGTACAGCTGCCGCCAGCATGGCCGCCAGCGTCAACCACATCGGGCAATCCTGCACTTCTGTCCGCATCGCGACCTCTCCTGTGTGCGCCTACACAAGGCTTAGCCCTTCGTCCTGCCTTACGCCATGCTGCCCTACAGCAATAATTGTACATCGTGCTGCACAATGTTTGTCATATTCGCGGCTTTGAAATTAGGTGAACGGCGATTATGCCAAACAATCATGTCAATGACGGCGATAACAAAATTAAACAGGACTTTTAGAAACAGTGTTCGTATACTACACATCGTCCAATGCTGCCGGGAACCTCCGGCGTTAGAAACCAGGAGGACGCTGTAATGAAACCGATCCGTCTGATTCCCGTGGTTGCCCTTGCAGCCAGCTCCCTCTTCGCTAGCCAGGCAGTCCTGGCCTATGGCGCCGGCGATACCTTCGTGCGTGGCGGCTTCGCCAAGTCCGATACCCGTTCCGACAATGGTGCGCTCGACAGTATCAGCAGCGGCGAAACCGGCTTTACCTACGGTGCCGGCTACCTGTTTCACGACAAGGTGGGCATCGAACTCAATGGCTCCGAGAAGATCGAGCATACCTACAGCGCTGGCGGTGACACCGATACCATCGACCGCATGCCGGTCAATCTGCTGGTGAACTACTACCCGCTCGGTGGGCTGGATTCCAAAGTTCAACCGTACGTCGGTGCAGGTGTGAACTACACCCGCTTCTCCGGCGAGCCGGAAGGCATTGATGCACGTCGCTCCTATGGCGCCGTGGGTCAGGTGGGTATCGATCTGGCCGTTACCGAAAACTTCATGCTCAATGGCTTCGCCAACTACGCCGATGTCGATTCCCGGCTCTCCGCCGATGGCGAGCGTATCGGCACGGCCAAGGTGGATCCGATGACCATCGGTGGCGGCGTGACCTTCCGCTTCTGAGCCAAACCGAGCTGACAGCGCGTCAGTACGAACACGCCGGGCCATTCTTGAGCCCGGCGTTCTTCGTTTTGGCGACACACCAGTCATAAGAAGCATCGGAAATACCCATTCAGTTGTCGAAAACAACTATTGCCTTGGGTCAATATTCTCTCGTCAGGCACTGAGTAGACTGGCTTCGTTCAAAAGCAGCTCCACGCTGTTCCTTTGCAAACGACAGGAGTCGACTCATGCGCAAGCAAGCCCTTCTCACTCTGATCACTGCTGGCCTCGCGGCCACTGCGGCCTTGGCCAGCAGCCAAGCGTTCGCCTATAACCAGGGCGACTTCATCACCCGCGTTGGCGTCGCTCATGTCGACCCCAAGAGCGATAATGGCAGTCTGGTGAATGGCGCTATTGATGTCGACGTTCGTAGCGATACCAACCTGGGCTTCACCCTGGGTTACCTATTCCACGATAAGCTCGGCATCGAGCTGCTTGCGGCGCTGCCGTTCAAGCACGATATCGAACTCAATGGCGTGGAAGCCGCTTCGACCAAGCATCTGCCGCCAACCCTTACCCTGCAGTATTACCCGCTGGGCGGCACCGGTTCCCAGTTGCAGCCCTATGCCGGCGTCGGCCTCAACTACACCCACTTCTTCAGCGAAGAGATCGATATCGAAGGGGTGGACCTGGACCTCGACAGCTCCTGGGGCCTGGCCGGTCAGCTTGGCCTCGACGTGCGACTCGACGACAACTGGGGCATCAACGCCGCCGCCTGGTACATCGATATCGATACCGATGCCGGCCTGAACGGCACGGATGTAGGCAAGGTCAGTATCGACCCCTGGGTGTTCATGGCCGGCGTCAGCTATCGCTTCTGATCCCGTCATCCCGAACGCCGAGAGGCCCGCCGGATGGCGGGCCTCGTACGTTTCAGGACTGCCAGCAGACCTCAGCGTGGGGAGTGCCGTGACAGGCCCAGCAGTAAGAGAAGCCGATCCTCCAGGTCATGAACCGCCTCGACCTCGGCCAGGCGGCGATGATACTCGACGCTGAGGAAGGGCTCGCCCGCCAGCAGATGATCCAGGTATTCTCGGGCTGGTTTGAGTGCCTTGGCGGTGGTGCCAGGCGCAGCGATATAGACCCAGGCCTCTATCGGGCCCTCCCGGGTAACGATGGGCAGGCGATGTCGCTCGTACTCCGACGGGTAGCCTTCAAAGGGGTCCATTCGCTCGATCTGGCCCGGCTCAAGCAGCTCGAACAGGGCTCCTTCGACCTTCTCCCCCGCTACCGGGACCACATTGGCATGGGCGATGCCTGCAACCCGCGACGCCTTGTCGAAGCGCAGTGCATGATCGAGCAGCACGCCCGATAGAGAGCGTCGTGTCGCACCAATGCGGGCCTCGACCCGCGCCACGTTCATGTTGCTGCCATAGGCGAAGTAGTACGGCATGACGTTCTCATTGCGTGAGCGGCTAGGCAGCTTCAGTTCTCGGTCACCAGGCGGTCGATCTCCTCGATGGCCTTGCACATCAGCAGACGATCGGTAGCACGCATACCCTGTTGGGCCAGATAGGTATCGACCACTGGCGCCACATCGCACTTCGCCGGCATCGGCGCTTCGGCCTCGACCAGGGCATCGAGCCTGACGATGAACACGAAGCGAAGCCATTGCGGCAGGTTCATGGTATCGATGCAGAACGGCTGCTCGCTCTCGTATGCGTCGGGTGTCGGTGCGCTCATGCGCCACATATTGGTGGCTTTCATGGTGGCCTCGAGACGGCGCAACGCTACGTCGAGCTCCTCGTGAACGGTCATGGAGTCTCCTGTTGGGCTATGACCCCATTATCGCACAACGCGCCTGTTCACCAACTCTGACACGACGTCGTCCTGCAACCTCGGCTCGACCATTATGCAGGCTGTCCGGCCAGAATCTTGCGCAGGAAGTCGCGCGTGCGCGGATCCCGGGGCGCATTGAAAAGCTGTGAGGGAGGTCCTTGCTCGACAATGCGACCACCCTCCATGAACACGACACGATCTGCGACGTCCCTGGCGAAACCCATCTCGTGGGTCACCACCAGCATGGTCTGCCGTTCACGCGCCAGTTGCTTCATCAACCCGAGCACCTCCTCGACCCACTCCGGGTCGAGCGAAGAAGTCGGTTCATCGAACAGTATCACCTCGGCCTGGGCCGCCATGGCGCGACCGATACCCACCCGCTGCTGCTGGCCGCCGGAGAGTGATGCGGGGTAGGCATCCGCCTTGTCGGCCAGGCCGATGCGCTGGAGGATCTCCCGGGCTCGCTCATGCGCCTTGGCCTTGGGCCAGCGATTGACCACGATCAGCCCCTCGGCGATGTTCTCGAGAGCGGTCTTGTTGGCGAACAGCGCATAGTTCTGGAACACGAACGCCGTGCGTCGCCTGGCCGCGAGGATCTCGGCCCGGCTGGCCCGGGTGGCGTCGATATCCAGGTCGCCAATGACCAGACGACCGGCATCCGGGCGCTCGAGGAAATTCAGGCACCGCAGCAAAGTCGACTTGCCGGTCCCCGAGGGGCCGATCACGACGATGATTTCTCCTTTCTCGATGTCGAGGTCGATGCCATCGAGCACGGTCGCACTACCGAAACGCTTGACGAGGTTGGCTATCTTGATCATCTGCGGTACGCCCTGTTGAGTCGCATCTCCAGCCACCGCTGGAACCAGGCCAACACCTCGACGATGATCCAGTACATGACCGCCACGGTAATGAAGGCCTCGAAATAGAGGAAGCTGCCGGCGGCCTCCTTCTGTGTCGCCCCCATCAGTTCCGTGACCCCCAGGGTGAAGGCCAGTGAGGTCGCCTTGATCATGTCGATGAAATAGTTCATCAGCGTGGGCACGGCCACGCGAGTGGCCTGGGGCAGCACGATGCGGCGCATCAGCTGGCCATTGGTCATGCCGATCGACAGGGCCGCCTCGGTCTGGCTACGGTCGACCCCGACGATGGCGGCACGTATCGACTCCGCCATATAGGCCGAAAAGTGCAGCGTCAGCCCCATGATGGTGGCGGTGATGCCGTTGATCTGGGTCAGGAAAGCCAGCAACTGCGGCAAGCCATAGTAGAACAGGAATAGCTGTACCAGCAGCGGCGTGCCGCGGAAGAAGGAGATGAACAGCATGGTCGCTGCGTTCAGCCCAGGGATCTTCAACACGCGGATCACAGCCAGGCCACAGGAGAGGATCAAGGCCAAGGCCATGCCCGCCGCGGCCATCTGCAGCGTGAGCGGCAGATAGCGCAGCAGGATGGGAATCAGCCCCAGCATGTAGTCGAAATCGAGGACACGCATGATGAGCGCTCAGTGAATCACGGGCGTGTGATGTCGGTGCCGAACCAGCGCTCCGCGATGGCTGCCAGGGTGCCGTCCTCGCGCAAGGTGGCAAGTGCCTCGTCGACCCGATCCCGCAGCGCGCGATCGGCTTCGGTATCGCGGAACGGCAGAGCGTTGCGAATGCTCGAAAACGGTTCGCCGGCGAGCTGCAGCGGTAGCGGCTTCTCCTGGATTACCTGGCTGGCACTCACGCGGTCCATGACGAAGGCATCGACCCGACCCAGCGCGGTATCCTGCTCGATGTTGCTGTCGTAGGTGCGGATATCGATCTCGTCGGCGTAGGGCAGCTCGCGCAGCAGCTGCTCGTAGTTCGAGCCGAGGTTGACGGCGACACGCTTGCCCCTGAGATCTTCCACGCCTTCGATCTCCTCGTTGCCTGCCCTGACGACGACTTGCGCACCATCGTAGACGTACGGTTCGGTGAAGAGGTACTTCGCCTCACGCTCCTCGGTAATGGTGATCTGGTTGGCGATGGTATCGATACGGCCGGACTCGAGCATGCCGAACAACCCCGAGAAGTTGGCGGTCTCGAACTGTACCTCCATGCCCAGCTCTTCACCCACAGCCCGCATCAGGTCGACTTCGAAACCCTTGAGCGTGTCCTGCTCGACGAAAGTGAAAGGAAAGTAACCACCCGACATGCCCACCCTGAGCACGCCGTCCTGCGCCTGCACGTTGCCCACGAAGGAGAGAGCACCGGAGAGTATTGCTGCGACTAGTAAGCGCGGTAGCATGATCGACCTCCATTAATATCAATTTGGAATATATTTTTCGGCTGTTATTCGATTTTATCAGACATGCATGAGATAACCCACCGTAGCCCCATGGCAATTTTCTATGTCAGCCATAGCGTAGTCGCGCGCCGGAAGGTCATGCACAGATTCGCTGAAAGAGGCTGTGGATAAGCTATGGAAACTCGCCCCGGTAGCAGACAAGCCGTGGCTTTGCCAGGCATGGTCATTTCTTGACCAATCGCGAGCACTTCCACGCTTGAGAGTGGCTGACAACTCCCCGGCCGTCACGGTAGAGTGCACGCTCAAAAGGGAGCCCTTATGCAGCCGATCCACACGCTTCACGATTTCTTCGCGCGCACGGGCGCCGAGGTGCACCTTTACCACATGGGTCGCCGAGTCGAGCCGTGCCCCCTGGATGTCCTTGCCCGCTTCGAGGATAGCGCCAGCGCCTGGCCATTCCCCTGGCAGGGGCAGGCTCGCCTCGGCATCGTCTTTCGCTTCGGGGATCTCGTCGATCCGCTGATCTGGTTCCTCGCCCTGCCGCTGGACGAACAGGGGCAGTTGGTGCCCGCTCCGCGCGACGCCTTCCTGCAGCGCTTGCTGACCCTCCTGGGACGCAACGTGGATCGCGCGACTCGTGAACCCGGGAACGACAGCGAGATCGAGAACCTGATGCAAGACAACCCGCTCGCTTTCACTCCATCACTGCCCTTTCAGGCCATGTTGCACGCCCTTGCCACGCGCGACACCGGTAGACCGGCAAGCCCTCATCTCGAGCCGGTGGAAGCCTATCTCAGCGGTCAGCAACAAGTGGACTGGCAGTTCCTGGGGCTGCAGGGCCTGGCCGACTTCGCCGTGCGCATGGACAATGAGGCTGCCCGACTGTTGGCCGCGACACTCCCCGCCCTGCCCGACGAAGTGTTGAATTCGCTGTGCTACTGTCTAGAGCATATTGCCGTACCCGACACGCTCGGCCTTGCGCTGCGCGACCGGGGCGAGCAGGCCGCTGCCGCAGGTTGCCTGGAAACGCTGTGTGCCTGCGTGCGCGCCGTAGGCGGTGCCGACAAGACGATCGCCGGCGCCTGGTTCGATGAATTGCTGTCCGATCCGGCGGCCTGCGGCCCCGATCTGCTGGCGGCGATGGCCGGGCGCGGCTGGGAGCACCTGGAAGACGCTGAACGTCTGCCCCGCTTCCTCGAGCAACTGGCCGCGCAGCCGCAAGCGGATTTCGCCAGTGCCGCCCGCGACCTGGCGCTCATACCGCGGCTGCGCCTACCGGTGCTGATGACACTACGCGAAGCCCGACAGGATTCCGCTATCGGCCAACGCCTGGCCGGCCTGGGCCAATGAGGCCGGCCGAAGAGTTTGGGTCAAAGAGTAAGGACAGCTGGAAATGACGCAATGAAGGAACTGCCTTATATTCCCAAGGCCGTGATCGGGCGCCTGGAGATGGTCACGCTGCCGACCATAGGCATGACCGTCTGCGCCAAGATCGACACCGGCGCCCGCACCTCGTCCCTGCACGCCGAGGACATCGAGATATTCGAGGAGGAGGGCCACCTTTGGGTCGCCTTTACCACCCGTAGCGGGGGGTTGGAGTCGCCGCCACACGTTTATCGCACCCACCTGCATGACCGCCGCAGGGTGACAAGTTCCAACGGTCACAAGGAGTGGCGCTACGTGATTCGTACGCCGATGCAACTGGGCGAACTGGACGTCATGGTCGAGCTGACCCTCGCCGACCGCAGCGACATGCGCTACCCCATGCTGCTCGGCCGACGCGCACTGCGTCGCTTACTTGTGGCGCCCGGCGCCACTTTCCTGCATGGCGAGCCCTGACCCACCCGGCCCTACCTTCCCGGAGTCCACGATGCATATCGCGCTGCTGTCCCGCAATCGCAATCTCTACTCCACGCGACGCCTGGTGGAGGCCGCCGAACAGCGCGGCCACAAGGTCCGGGTGATCGATACCCTGCGCTGCTACATGAGCATTGCCGCGCACCACCCTTCTATCCATTACAAGGGTGAGGAAATCGAACGCTTCGACGCGGTGATACCGCGCATCGGTGCATCGGTGACCTTCTACGGCTGTGCCGTGCTGCGTCAGTTCGAGATGATGGGCACCTATGTGCTCAACGATTCGGTCTCCATCACCCGTTCGCGCGACAAGCTGCGCTCGCTGCAGTTGCTCTCGCGCAAGGGGCTGGGCCTGCCGATCACCGGCTTCGCCCATTCGCCGGACGACATCCCCGATTTGATCACCATGGTCAAGGGGGCTCCGCTAGTGATCAAGCTGCTTGAAGGTACCCAGGGCATCGGCGTGGTGTTGGCCGAGACCAACCAGGCCGCCGAATCGGTCATACAGGCCTTCATGGGCATGAAGGCCAACATCATGGTGCAGGAGTACATCAAGGAGGCCCAGGGTGCCGACATCCGCTGTTTCGTGATCGGTGACAAGGTGGTCGCCTCGATGAAGCGACAGGCGGCCGAGGGAGAGTTTCGCTCAAACCTTCACCGCGGCGGCACGGCCAGCCTGATCCGCATCACACCGGAAGAGCGATCCACGGCAATCCGCGCGGCCAAGTCCATGGGCCTCAGGGTGGCCGGTGTCGACCTGCTAAGGTCCAATCATGGCCCGGTGATCATGGAGGTCAACTCTTCGCCGGGGCTGCAGGGCATCGAGACCGCCACCGGCAAAGACATAGCCGGCCTGATCATCGAGCACATCGAGAAAAATGCCGCCGCTCCGCGCAAGGTGCCTCCTAAGCCCAAGGGGTAATTGCGAGAAAAGCGCCGGTATTTGTAGAAAGGCTACATATTTTGCCCGCGGGGGTAGCAAAACAGTGTTTCCCCCGCCACAATCTGCGTCACCGGAGGAGGTGACCGCTCATGTTTCTCGACAATCGCCAAGTGGCGATGGACAGCGTTCTGGAAGCGCTGGCTGACAGCATCGATTATTTTCAGGACAACCTCGAGCGCCTGCGCCCTTCCCTGCGCGAAACGCTCAAGCCTCACTATGAAGCCCGCGCCCAGACGATGCAGAAGCTGCAGGAACTGGCCAGGCAGCACCTCAAGCTGCTGCCGCGCGATGCCGATGTCGAGCGGGACGATTACATGTGGCTCTGGAGTCGCCTGAAGAGCTTCGTCGGCAACGAGAGCCAGGTAGTGATTGGCGAGTTGCTGGAACAGGAGCGCGTGCTGATGCAGGCCCTGGCCACGCTCTACACCCACCCTTTGCCCAATCCACTCGAGCCGATCGTCGAGCAGTGCTGGAAGGATTGCAGGGCCCTCATTCGCGAACTCTACCGGCAGCAGAAGCCACGCCGTCGCTGATCGGCTGCGCCGTTCAGAGGTGCTCGCCCTCGGGGTCGAGCAGTTGACGCCAACTCGGCGGTGTAATCTGCAGAGGCTCCAGCGGCCCCAGGAAGTAGGGCTCGCGCCCCCAGAGATACAGGTCCCCTACGGTCGCCGCTCGCGCCACCCACTCCCGGGCCTGCAGCCGCCACAGCCCCGCCACCGGACGAGACGGAGCACTGCAGCCCCACGCCTCCAGGCCCAGCGCATCGGCAATGAACAGAGCGCGCGGCAAGTGCCATGCCTGCGTGACCAACAGCACCTGATCGACACCGAACACATCCCGCGCTCGCGCCAAGGTATCGAAGGTACTGAAACCGGCGTAGTCGAGCGTCATGTCCTCATCGCGGACGTATTGGTCACGCAAGTCGCGCCACATGGTGATGGGCTCGTTGTACTGGCGTGTGCGGTTGTCGCCGGACAGCAGCAGATGCTCGACCCGACCCAGTCGAATCAGGCGGGAAGCGGCATTGATGCGGGCATCGAAGTGCGGGTTGCGCACGCCGCTACGGGTCCAGTGGGAGGTGCCGAAGACGATACCGACACGCTCCGGGCCACATAGCGGCAACTCATGTTCGATGCGCGAGTGCGTCTGGCCCAGCACCCACAGGTTGGCGCCGACGAACAGCAGCAACGCCAGCAGCAGCAGGGCGCCGAGCGACATCAAGAGAAGCTTGAAGGTTTTCCACAGCAAGGCCTGCATTCACCGTCACCGGGCAAGAAATAACGAAGCCCCGCCACCGGTAGCGCGTGGCCTCGGGCTTGCGGCTAGAACATGCCGAGTTCCAGCTTCGCCTCATCGCTCATCATCTCACGGCTCCAAGGCGGATCGAAGACGATTTCCGTATGCACGCGGCTGATCTGGGGCGCACCGAGGATCTTGTTGCGTGCATCGGCTGCGATCACATCCCCCATGCCGCAGCCCGGTGCAGTGAGCGTCATGCGGATGGTGACGAGGCGCTCACCGCTGATCAGCCGCTCGATGCGGCAACCGTAGACCAGGCCCAGGTCGACGATGTTGACCGGGATCTCGGGGTCGAAGCAAGTACGCAACTGGTCCCAGACGAACTGCTCGATCTCATCGTCGCCGGCATCCTCGGGCAAGGTGGGCCGCGGCAACGGTTCCAGTCCCAGGGCATCGAGGTTGCTGCCTTCGATCAGGTAGAGCCGCCCCTCGTAGCCCACACTCACCGAACTGCCCTTGGCCTGCATCACGCTGACCACGCTATCCTCGGGCAGGCTCACGGTCTTGCCGAAAGGGATCGAGATGGCGTCCACGTCGCGCTGCAGGGGCAGGGTCTGCCCCCTCTCGAGACTGGCAATCTGTTCGATACTCGACATCTCAACGCACCATTCCGATGACACGCTCCAGGGCCGCAGCGAAGGCCTCGACCTCCTCCAGCGTGTTGTAGGCGGCGAACGACGCGCGGCAGGTGGCGGTCACGCCAAAGTGCGCCAGCAGTGGCTGAGCACAATGGTTGCCGGTACGAATCGCCACGCCAAGCTGATCGATCAGCAGGGCAATGTCCTGGGAGTGCGCGCCGTCAACGACAAAGGAGAGCACGCCGGCCTTGTTCGGCGCGGTGCCCAGGATGCGCAGCCCGTCGATTCGCGACACGGCGTCGGTGGCCCGCTGCAGCAGCGTCGCCTCCCAGGCACCGATACGCTCGATACCTACGCCGCGCACCCAGTCGAGCGCCACGCCCAGCGCGATCACCTCGGCGATAGCCGGTGTGCCCGCCTCGAACTTGTGCGGAATGTCGGCGAAGGTGGTCGGCACGTCGAAGGAGACGCTCTTGATCATCTCGCCACCGCCCTGCCAGGGCGGCATCGCCTCCAGCAGTTCGGCTCTACCATAGAGCGCTCCCACGCCGGTGGGGCCATAGACCTTATGGCCGGAGAAGGCATAGAAATCGGCATCGATGGCGCGCACGTCGACCGCCTGGTGCGGTAAGGCCTGAGCGCCGTCGACCAGAATCAGCGCACCCCGCTCATGGGCGATGGTCGCCATCTCGCGCACCGGATTGACGGTGCCGAAGGCATTGGAGACGTGATTGACCGCCACCAGCTTGGTGCGTTCAGTGAAGAGCGCACGGTAGGCGTCGAGATCGAGCACGCCGCGCTCGTCCACCGGAATGACCTTCACCACGATGCCAAGCTGGCTGGCCAGTAGCTGCCATGGCACGATATTGGAGTGATGCTCCAGCAGCGAGACCAGCACCTCGTCGCCCGCCTTCAAGTTGGTCCGGCCCCAGCTGTTCGCCACCAGGTTGATCGCCTCGGTGGTGCCGCGGGTGAAGACGATCTCGCGGCGATCCGACGCATTCAGAAAGTCACGTACCGTCTCGCGCGTCGCCTCATAAGCCGCGGTCGCCTCGTCGGCCAGGGTATGCAGGCCACGGTGGATGTTGGCGTTGTAGCGGCTGTAGTAGTCGCGGAAACTATCGATCACCGTGAGCGGCGTCTGGCTGGTGGCCGCATTGTCGAAATAGATCAGCGGCCGGCCATGTACCTGCCGCTCGAGGATCGGGAATTGGGCGCGAATCCCGGCCACGTCGTAGGCCGGTGCGCTCAGCGGTCGCTCGGTGGCCAAGTGATTCATCGCTCTCTCCTCGATTACTCGTCGTGCAGGGCCATGGCGGCTTCCACCAGCCCGGCCAGGTTGAAACGCTCCGGCAGCTTGCCGGCAACGGCCAGCTCCACCCGCTCGGAAATGGCATCCAGGCTGACCTGCTCCAGTACTTCGCCGGCGAAGGCCAGGGTCAGCAGGCCTCGGGCGGTCTGCTTGTCGATGCCACGGGTGCGCAAGGCGTAGACCGCCTCCTCGTCGAGCTGTCCGGTGGTGGTACCGTGGGAGCACTTGACGTCGTCGGCGTAGATCTCGAGTTCCGGCTTGGCGTCGATCTCGGCGCGGTCGGAGAGCAGCAGGTTGGCGTTGCTCTGGAAGCCCTCGATCTTCTGGCTGTCACGCTTGACCACCACCTTGCCGTTGAACACGCCACGGGCACGGTCGTCGAGGATGCCCTTGTAGTTCTCGTTGGAGAAGGTGCGCGGGGCGTTGTGGTTGGCCAGGGTGTGGTTGTCGATATGCTGACGGCCCTGGCCGTAGAACAGCCCGTAGAAGGTGGCCTCGGCCCCTTCCCCGTTGAGCTCGCTGATCAGGTCGTTGCGCACCAGGCCACCGCCCAGGTTCAGGTTGAACGAGGTGTAGCGGCTGTCGCGGCTCTGCTCGACGTGGATGCTGGCCACGTGCAGGTCGGCGAGCGGCGCTTCCTGTAGCTTGTAGTGAGTGAGGATCGCCCCGCGGTCGAGCAGCAGCTCGGCCACCAGGTTGGTGAAGTTGGCCGCCTCGCTCTCGCCGACGTGATGCTCTATCAGCGTGGCCTGGCTGCGCGCGCCGGCCTCGACCAGGATGCGCGGATGGCTCATCACCGGCTGCGCCCCGCTTCTGGAAAGAAACTGCAGCAGGATCGGCTTCTCCACCACGCTGCCCGGCGCCAGGCGCACCACGGCGCCCTCTTCCATGAAAGCGGTGTTGAGCGCCGAGAACGGCGAGAACTCGACGCCGGTCAGCCGACCCAACGGCCCCCCCACGGCTTCGTGGTTATCGGCCAGCGCCTGGGACAGTGGTAGCACCGCCACGCCGCCGGGCAGATCACCCAAGTCGGAGAGCGCTGCCGAGAACACGCCATCGACGAAGGTCAGCCGGTGTGCCTCGATGGGCAGCGTCAGCGCCGCGGCAGAAGCTGGCGAGAACTCGGCGCTGTCGGTCAGTGCGAAGTCGCCCCGGGCGATGGCGCGCACGTCGGTGTACTTCCACGCCTCGTCGCGGCGGGTGGGAAAGCCGAGCGCCTCGAAGCGGGCCGCACCGGCCTGGCGGCGTGCGGCAATCCAGGTCGGCTCGGCCCCGCGGCTCGCACTACGCTCTGCGAGGCGGTCGAGAAAGGTCTTCACCTCACTTGACTGCTGTTCGACATCGCTCATGCGGCAGTTTCCTCCACCACCCAGTCGTATCCGCGGGATTCCAGCTCCTTGGCCAGCTCAGCGTCGCCGCTCTTGGCGATGCGGCCGTCGACCAGCACGTGCACGCGGTCGGGCACGATGTAGTCGAGCAGACGCTGGTAGTGGGTCACCAGCAGGATGGCGCGCTTCTCGTCGCGCAGGGAGTTGACGCCATCGGCCACCACGCGCATGGCATCGATGTCGAGGCCGGAATCGATCTCATCGAGCATGGCGAGCTTGGGCTGCAGCACCAGCATCTGCAGGATCTCGTTGCGCTTCTTCTCGCCGCCCGAGAAACCTTCATTGACGGCGCGCTGCAGGAAGCTGGCGTCCATCTTCATCTGCGCCAGCCTTTCCTTGACCAGCTTGAGGAACTCGGGCGCCGGGATCTCGCCCTCGCCGCGAGCTTCGCGCTGAGCATTGAGCGCCGCCTTGAGCAGGTAGATGTTCTTCACCCCAGGAATCTCCACCGGGTACTGAAAGCCCAGCAACAGGCCCGCCTGAGCGCGCTCCTCGATCTCCATCTCCAGCACATCCTGCCCCTCGAAGGTGACCGAGCCGGAGGTCACTTCATAACCTTCCTTGCCTGCAATCACCGCCGAGAGGGTAGACTTGCCGGCCCCGTTGGGGCCCATGATGGCATGCACTTCCCCGGCGTTGATGGTCAGGCTCAGGCCCTTGAGGATTTCCTTGCCTTCCACCTTGACGTGCAGATCCTTGACTTCGAGCATCTTGGTACCTTTTCGATTCTGGCGAGCCGCCACCGCGACTCGAAATAAATTGACTGAGCAGGGCTGAGCACGAGGACCTTAGCCCACTGCTCCCTCTAGCGTGACGTTGAGCAAGGCTTCGGCCTCCACGGCGAACTCCATCGGCAGCTCCTGGAACACGTCCTTGCAGAAGCCGTTGACGATCATGCTCACCGCATCCTCTTCGGAGATACCGCGGCTCTGACAGTAGAACAGCTGGTCCTCGCCGATCTTCGAGGTGGTCGCCTCGTGCTCGATCGTCGCGGTGCTGTTGCCGATCTCCTGGTACGGGAAGGTGTGAGCGCCACACTGGTCGCCGATCAGCAGCGAGTCGCACTGGGTGAAGTTGCGCGCCCCCTTCGCCCGCGGCCCGATCTTGACCAGCCCGCGGTAGGACTGGTTGCTGCGACCGGCCGAGATGCCCTTGGAGACGATGTAGGAGCGCGTGCCCTCACCGATGTGGATCATCTTGGTGCCGGTGTCGGCCTGCTGACGGCCGTTGGTCACCGCCACGGAGTAGAACTCGCCGATGCTGTCCTTACCGCGCAGTACGCAGGAGGGGTACTTCCAGGTGATCGCGGAGCCGGTCTCGACCTGGGTCCAGCTGATGCGTGAGCGGTCGCCGCGGCAGTCGCCGCGCTTGGTGACGAAGTTGTAGATGCCGCCCTTGCCATTCTCGTCGCCGGGATACCAGTTCTGCACCGTGGAGTACTTGATGTAGGCATCGTCCAGCGCCACCAGCTCGACCACCGCGGCGTGGAGCTGGTTCTCGTCGCGCATCGGCGCGGTGCAACCCTCCAGGTACGAGACCTGGGCGCCCTCTTCGCAGATGATCAGGGTGCGCTCGAACTGGCCGGTGTTGGCGGCGTTGATGCGGAAGTAAGTAGAGAGCTCCATCGGGCAGGTCACGCCCTTGGGCACGAACACGAACGAGCCGTCGGTGAACACCGCCGAGTTGAGCGCGGCGAAGTAGTTATCGGCCACAGGCACCACCGTGCCCAGGTACTGCTTGATCAGTTCCGGATAATCGCGAATCGCCTCGGAGATCGAGCAGAAGATCACCCCCGCCTCGTGCAGCTTTTCCTTGAAGGTGGTGGCCACCGAAACGGAGTCGAACACCGCATCCACTGCCACACCGGCCAGGGCGGCACGCTCATGCAGCGGGATACCCAGCTTCTCGTAGGTCTCGAGCAGCTTGGGGTCGACCTCGTCGAGGCTCTGGGGACGGTCTTCGGGGCGCTTGGGCGCGCTGTAGTAGGAGATCGCCTGGTAGTCGATGGGCGGATAATCCAGGTGCGCCCAGGACGGCGGCGTCATCTTGAGCCATTGATGGTAGGCCTTGATTCGCCACTCGAGCATCCACTCGGGCTCGCCCTTCTTGTTGGAAATGAAGGCGATGACGCTCTCGTCGAGCCCCGGCGGCACCGTCTCGCTCTCGATGTCCGTCACGAAACCTTCTTTGTATTCGCGGCGGACCAGCTGTTCCATTTCCTGTGTTGCCATGGTCTCTCCCCTCCCGGGCGGTTGGGCCGGCGAGCAAGCTCGCCTCGGGTATTGAATCCGGTTCGGTGGCTCAGGCCGTATCGACGGCCAGGGTCACGCTCTGTATGGGTAGCTGCACCGGCAGCTTGATCGGCGCGGTATCGGCCAGGTGGGCCAGGGTCACGCTGTCGAGCAGAGTGCGAACGGCCAGCGACACACGCTGCCAGTTGTCGGAAACGCCACAAGTCGCCAGCAGGTCGCAGTCACCCTCGGCGTGGCTGCACTCCGTCATCGCCACCGGGCCCTCGATGGCCGTGATGATGTCGATAGCGGTGATGCGCGATGCAGGCCGTGCCAGGGAGTAGCCACCCTGGGCACCACGACGCGACTCAAGCAGCCCTGCCCTGACCAGCATCTTCAAGGTCTTGCTGACCGTAGGGTGGGGCAGCTGCACGGTCTCGGCCAGCTCTGCCGCCGCATGGGAATGCTCGGGATGCCGGGCGATCTGCGCCAGGATCACGGCGGCGTAGTCTGTCAGCCGGGAAAGCTTCAGCATGCCTGACTCCTGAATGTCACGAATACGCGGCGGAGGCCTGCACTCCATTTGGGACCATTTTAGTCCTGTATGGATTCGATGTGAAGTCCCCTCCGTGGCTAGTGGGGCTGATGTGCCAAGATGGCGGCACGTTCGGCGCCGTTAACACCAATAACGCCAATCATTCTCATTCATTTATTTTGCTGCGGGCACTCTCGGTCACCTCCACTTCAAGCTGCGACGGACTGATGTCCACCTCCTCCACGAGCCGGTTGAGCTCTTCCAGCAAGTCGTCTCAACGCTTCGCAGCGCACGGTTGCCGGCGCCTCTCCCTGCAACGAGCGACCCGCCGCAGGCTCGTATCGGCTTGAGAACTGGCGAGTACGGGCCGTATTCGCCAGACTTGCAGTGATGGTTAGCGGTATCGGCCAAGGAACCACTGAACGCCACATTGACGAGGCACCCCATGCGCAATCTCAAACTCGACCGCATCGACCGCATGCTGCTCGAAGCTCTTCAGCAGGACGCCCGTCTGACCACTGCCGAACTGGCGGAACTCGTGAGTCTCTCCCCCTCCCCTTGCGCTCGCCGCATTCGCCGACTCGAACAGGCTGGGCTGATCACCCGCTACCGTGCCGAACTGGACAAGGTCCGGCTCGGCCTGACACTCACGATCTTCGTGCAGGTACGGCTCGACCAGCATCAGCAGGAGCGGGTGGAGGAGTTCGAAGGGAGCGTGCAAGGCATGCCGGAGGTGGTGCAATGCCATAGCGTTTCCGGCCACTTCGATTACCTGTTGCAAGTGATTACTGCCGATATGGACGCCTTCGAGCAGTGGCTGCGACAATTCCGCCAGTTGCAGACGGTCAGCGCAGTGGACAGCAGCTTCGCGATACGTGCAGTCAAGGAGAACGGTCCCCTTCCCCTGCCCATCCCATGAAGCCAGCCCCAGCGCCAGCGCCCCAAGGGAGACAACATGACGCAAGCCCCCATTACCGTATTCGGCGGAACTGGCTTTCTCGGTCGTCATGTCGTGCAGGAACTGTTCGATGCCGGCCATGCGGTGCGCATCGCGGCCCGTCGGCCCGCGCTTCCCCATTGGGCCGAACCCGGCGACCCTCTGGAGCCGATGAGCATCGATATCCGCAGCGAGAGCGACGTGAGCCAAGCGCTCGATGGGGCGCTCGGGGCGGTCAATGCCGTGAGCCTTTATGTCGAGCGTCGCCGACTCACCTTCGACCAGGTGCACGTGGAAGGCGCCGGCCGTCTGGCTCGCCTGGCCCGGACACAAGGCGTCAAGGTCCTCATCCAGCTATCCGGCATCGGTGCCAGCTCCTCGTCGCGCTCACCCTACGTCAGGGCACGTGGCCGTGGAGAGTCGGCCGTCATCGATGCCTACCCGAAGGCGATCATTCTGCGGCCGAGCGTCATGTTCGGTCCCGATGATGCCTTCCTCAGCCGCCTGGCGGACCTGACCCGGCTCCCCGTCATCCCGCTCTTCGGACACGGGGAGACCAAGCTGCAGCCGGTACATGTGGTGGATGTGGCCAGAGCGATCGTACGGCTATTGGGAGTCGCCCCGTCTGGGCGCCGATTATTCGAACTGGGAGGTCTGGACATCCTGCGCTACCGGGAGGTACTGGAGCTGATCATGGCCCATCTGAAGCGTGAGCGCCCCCTGCTGCCGATTCCGTTCCCGCTGTGGCATCTTGCCGCCGTGCTCGCTTCGCCACTGCCTGGCCCACCGCTGACTCGGGACCAGGTCCAGATGATGGCCGAGGACAACACGGTCGGCGAAGGTGTGGGCACCTTCGCCGACCTGGATATCCTGCCACGCTCGTTGCGAGATGCCCTGCCCGACTGCTTGCCGGCACGAAGCTCGGATTCCCGCCGATAACGGCGGCCGGGGCACAGCGCGATCGCCGCTCATCCCGCCCGACCCTCATTGCCAGCGCCAGCCATGCCGTTCCCACCATTCCAGCGCGATGGTCCGGTTCTCCGCGTTGGCCTTCACATCGAGCGTTGTGGTGAGGCTGACATAATCGCCACCGGTCTGGGCCATCAGTCGCGGGTCCTGAGTAGCCAGCTGTAGCGCATACAGCGCCAGCATCAGCTCGTATTCGTCATGGGTATCGAGCAGCGAAAACAGCATCGGGATCGCAGGTTCGCCGATCTGCCCCAGACGCTCTGCCGCGATATACCAGACTCTGGGATGCTCCTCGCCACCGTAGACATCGATGAAGCGCCTGTCGGCCAAGCGACTGATGTAATAGTGGACCTCGTCCTCTTCCGTGGCGAAGAGCGGGGGTACCCAGAAGCGATCATGACGCGTGGTGGCCACAGGGGATACCGACGGCTCGGCCGACAAGACCTGTTCCGTTTCATCGGGAACTGGCTTGGACTCGGCCGGACCGGCCTCCGGTGCCGGGCGTCCTGCACAACCGCCCAAGAGCAGCAGCAGAACCAGTGTGAGTGTGTGGGATATTCTGGTAGCAGGCATTTCGCACTCCACGGATTGGCGCATGATTGCGGTGCGTTTTACGCCTTCGCTCGACACTTGGCTAGCCCCGCTAGACCTGGACGGGTCGATGCACCCCAGTTTGTCGTATTTCTTCGTCCCTGGGCAGCCCAGTGCCCAGCCGAGGAGCCAGCACAAAGGCGATGCCATGCTGGGCTCCATCGGCACGAGCATGGATAGCCTCTTTGCCGCTATGCTCCGAGAAACGAGAGTGAATCGACAGGAGGAATCATGAAGTTCGCCATTATGGGAAGCGGTGGTGTCGGCGGCTACTTCGGCGCGCGCCTGGCCGAAGCCGGTGAAGACGTCACCTTCATCGCCCGCGGCGAGCACCTGGCCGCCATGCAGCGGCAGGGGCTATGCGTGAGCAGTATCAAAGGGGACGTCACGTTGGCGCAGGTCAAGGCCACGGACGATCCCGCCAGCATCGGCGAAGTGGACTGCGTGATCGTGGCAGTCAAGGCATGGCAAGTGCGCGAGGCGGCCGAATCGATCCGCCCCTTGGTCGGGCCCGACACCCTGGTGCTGCCCTTGGAGAACGGTGTCGAAGCCGCCGACATCCTGGCCGAGGTGCTGGGCGAAGCACCGATACTCGACGGCCTATGTGGCATCCTGGCCTGGAGGGAAGCACCAGGGCATATTCGCCATGCCGGCGTGGACCCGTTCGTCCGCTTCGGTGAGCGCGACAACCACAGCAGTGCACGTACCGCACGGCTCAAGGCTGTCTTCGACAAGGCACACGGCCTCAACGCCGAGATTCCCGATGACATTCGCGTCGCCCAGTGGAGCAAGTTCCTGTTCATCTGCGCCATGAGCGGCATTGGCAGCGTCACCCGTGCCCCGATCGGCATTACCCGGCAACTGCCCGAGACCCGGGCCCTGATCCAGGCCATGCTCGAGGAGATCGGCCAGGTTGCCCGCGGGCACGGCGTCGCCTTTCCCCCGGATGCCGTTGCCCGCGCCATGCAGTTCATCGATGCCATGCCGGCCGAAAGCACCTCTTCCATGCAGCGCAATATCATGGACGGCGAGCCCTCCGAGCTGGAATCGCAGAATGGCGCCGTGGTGCGCCTGGGTCGCTCGGTTGGCGTGGCAACTCCGGTTAACGCCTTGATCTATGCCGCTCTACTACCCCAGGAACTGGCGGCCCGCGGCGAAGTGCCGCCTGACGGATGAGCCCTTGCACGAGGAAGTCGACCAGGCGGTGGCAAGGCTCGGATTGGAGTATTCTTAATGAATGAACGAGACGTGAAGCGCCACCTGCCGGAGCACCAACATGACCGACGCCCCTCATAACGCCCCGGGCCAGCATTGGAATGCCGCCGCTTATGCCCACAATGCCAGTTTCGTCGCCGAGCTGGGCAACGCGGTTGCCAGGCTGCTCGCCCCTCGCCCCGGCGAACGTATTCTCGACCTGGGCTGCGGCGACGGCACCCTGACCGAGGTGCTGGCGAAATCCGGCGCTACTGTCGTTGGGGTGGATGCCGCCATCGATATGGTCGAGGCCGCCCGGGCACGTGGGCTGGACGCCCGTGTGCTGGATGCCCACAACCTGCCCTTCGAGCACGAGTTCGATGCGGTGTTCAGCAATGCCGCTCTGCACTGGATGCTCAACCATGAAGCCGTGGTAGCCAGCATTCATCGCTCGCTGAAGCCGGGCGGGCGCTTCGTTGCCGAGTTCGGCGGTCATGGCAATGTCGCGGCGATCTGTACCGCCATACTGGCGGCACTTCAGGCACGTGGCATCAGTGGCAAGGCACGCTTTCCGTGGTTCTTCCCCACGCCGGAGGAGTACCGGGAGTGCCTCGAGACGGCAGGCTTCAGCGTCGAAGCCATCGAGCTGGTTCCACGTCCGACCCGCTTGCCTACGGGCATGGCCGGCTGGCTTGCCACCTTCGCCAATCCTTTCCTGCATGGCCTGGATGAAGATTTACGCGAGGCGGTGCTGGACGACGCCTTGGCACTGCTGACGCCCAGCCTGCGCGACAGCCATGGCAACTGGACAGCCGATTACGTTCGTTTGCGCGTAAAGGCATATCGCTGAGGCGTCAGGCCAGGCGCTCCCCCAAGCCCCTGTTTCATGCTCCGTTCAGGCAGCATGCCGCTCATCCGCCGGCTTGCGCTTCAACGGATTGGTTCGAGCGGGTTCCAGTCCGTGCGATTGGCCAGGAACTCAGGGCGCGGGCGGTTGCCGCAGAAAGGGTTCAGCAGACCGTTGTCGACGCTGTTGTAGACGAAAAAAAGGTTGCTGCGCGGCCAGCAGGACATGTTGATGTTGGAGCCATGCATGGTATTGCATTCGAACATCACCAAGGTACCTGCAGGCCCTTTTGGCGCCTCGATATCACCCTTGAGCATCAGTTCACGCAGGCTGGCATTGTCGGGCACGCCTACGTCCTGGCTCTTGAGCGACTCCTTGTAGTTATCCGTCGGCGTGCGTCCCACACAGGGCACGAAATACTGGTGCGAGCCAGGGATCAGCATCAACGGGCCGTTGAACTCCCCATTGTCGGTCAGCACGATGGAACAGCTCAACGAACGCATGCGCGGCATGCCGTCCTCGCTGTGCCAGGTTTCGAAATCGGAATGCCAGTCGAATCCCTTGCCCTTGAAGCCGGGCTTGTAATTGATACGCGACTGGTGAATGTAGACCCCTTTGCCGAGGAGCTGCTCAACCATGGCCAGCAGACGGGGATCCCGAGTCAGGCGGCTGAAGCGTTCAGAAATCTCGTGAATGCCGAAGATGGAACGAATCTCCTCACGCCCCGGCTCGAGGATGGTTCCTTCGGAGAGTTTGAGATCATCGTCCTGTTCGTAGTCGCGCAGTTCCTCGATGAAAGCTTCCATCTCGTCTTGGTCGAAGAATCCTTCGAACGAAAGGAAGCCCTTCTCCTCATATTCGCTTACCTGCTCTTCGCTCAGTGGTCCATCACGGCGCTGAGCCCCCTCGGTGAATACCACAGGGTCGATACGCTCGAACATGCCGAGCTTGCGCTCCAGGCGCGTAGGGAAAAGATCCTGCACATCATCCTTCATCGCATGCTCCTCCTTGAATCCAAGCGAAACACCAGTCATCCGATTGGCAGCTCTTCAACCTAGACCTGGAATGGTTCGCATGCAAAGTGACTTTGTATCTGCCTATTGCGGCAAGAAAGGCAACCGTAATCACCATTGGGGAAGACGGCCGGTCAGCACAGGATGCCCAGGCTCAAGTCGAGCGAAATGACGATAGGCCATCCTTATCATTCAATAGCCGGATCTCCCGGCACAGCCGGCGCCGCTGCCAGGGGGATGAGAGCCGCTTGGTATCCCAGGTTTTCGGTACCAGACCGCAGCCAGGCTGCTGATCGATGAATACAAAGCGCCGCTCGGCGCCGACCGGCAGGTCCTCAGAACCGTAGATACAGATGAGACGAATGGTCAGCGTGCGAAAAACGACGTCTTGTTGGGATCGGAGCCCCTCCATCTTGAAGCCGCCATCACTTGCCAGGCGGCGGGTCAATGCCGCAAAGCTGTCAATGTGAACGAAACTGCCTGGCCCCAGGGGACCCTGGTGGGAACCATCCTGGACGATGGGAGACGGATCCGTCCTGTGGTTGCCGTCCTGGTCATCATCCTTATCATACTTTTCGGTGCTGTCTGTCACGTCCACCCGCACGGTACCCCGCGAGGTATCGAGTTCTGCAATGATGTGCTGAATGAATACCGGCTCCGCGCTCATGTTGCTGATGATACACAGGGCATCGATATCCTTTTTTCGGCCCCGATTGATCAGCAGACGCGGCCGACGCTGTCGGCGAAAGCTGAAATAGAGCAGTTGGGCATAAACTACCCATACAATCAGCGTGCCGATATCGGTCAGCACGGAGACATTGTCCCCGTGCTGGAAGAGCCAATCGAACACTGCAATCCTCCCTGACTGCCATGAACGCTAGCGCACGGTCAGCCGCGCTGATAGGTACCGATCAAACGGTTCATCCCGAGCAGGTGGGGCTCGAGCTGCTTGAGCAGCTCTCCGAGGCCCAGTCCCTCAGGCAGGTCGGTCGGCTTGTCGAGTGCCAGCACCCAGAAGTAGTAGTGGTGCACCCCATGGCCTTCCGGTGGCATGGGGCCGGCATAGCCGCGCTTGCCAAAGTCGTTCTTGCCGCTCGTGCCGTCGCTCGTGCCTTCGGCCAGTGACGTGGTGGAACCCGGCAGGTTGTAGAGCAGCCAGTGGACGAAACCGTAGCTGCCATGCTGAACGAGGGGCGCATCGGGATCATGACAGAGGATGGCATAGCCCTTGGTGCCCTCGGGGGCACCGCTCCAGCTCAGTGCCAGCGAGATGTCATCGCCCTCTCCGGTATGCACGATAGGAATCGCTCCATGCGCCTTGAAGGCAGCGCTCTCCAGCCGCATGGTCGAAAGTGCAAAGGCCATGTGCGAAATCCTCCTCTCGGATGAAAATGGAAAGGTGCCGAAACAGCGTCGGAGAAAGCCGTTAGACTGTCAAACATGAAGCGACTGCTGATCGTGGCCCATGCGCCCTCTCCCAATACCCGCAGACTGCGCGATGCCGCCGCGCGCGGCGCCCGTCATCCCGATATCGACGCTGTCGAGGTAGTGGTCAAGGCCCCTTTCGACGCCGCCCCCGAGGACATTCGCAGCTGCGATGCCATTTTGCTGGGAACCACCGAGAATCTCGGCTACATGAGCGGTGCACTGAAGGATTTCTTCGACCGCAGCTACTATCCCGTACTGGAGGAGAAACAGGGCCTGCCCTGTGCGCTCTACGTGCGCGCCGGTCACGACGGTACCGGCACGCGACGGGCAGTCGAAGGCATCGTCACCGGGCTACGCTGGCGCTGGGTGCAGGAGCCGCTGATTCTGCGTGGCGAATGGCAAGAGGAATTCATCGAGCAGGTAGAAGAGCTAGGCCTCTATCTGGCTGCGGGGCTCGAAGCGGGAGTGCTGTAGTACATCAGCCCACCACCGAGACGATCCGGTATTCCACTAAAAACGGTCATGTCCGAATGGTCATGACCGTTGCTTACCGCTCGCAGGCGAATCAGTGGCTGCACGACCCGCAGCAGACACCTGGCTCCCCGTGTTTTTTCTTCTTTGCAGCCTCGGCGCTGGCAGGCTCGCCTGGGCTGGCGTCCGCAGCCGCTGTCGTCGACGCTCCTGGCTCGAATGCCTGAACGGCTTGCTCGTCTTCCGTCTTGTCTCTCTTGAACAGGTTCTTGAGCCCCATGTGAGACACTCCTCGCAGTGGATTTAATAAGATGCAAAACATATGCATCTTATTGTTCGGCATTCCGGGCGTCAACGCATCAAACAAAAACGGCCTCGCCTGAAAAGGCGAGGCCGCTGGCCAGGCAGACGCCTACTTCAGGCTTATTTCAAGCGCTCGAACACCGTCGCCACGCCCTGCCCCATGCCGATACACATGGTGGCGAGCCCCAGGGTGGTGTCCTGCTGCTGCATCACGTTGAGCAGCGTGGTGCAGATACGCGACCCTGAGCAGCCCAGCGGATGCCCTAGGGCAATGGCGCCACCGTTGAGGTTGACCTTCTCATCCATGGCATCCAGGAAACCGAGGTCCTTGAGTACAGGGATCGCCTGGGCGGCGAAGGCTTCGTTGAGCTCGACGGTCTGGATGTCCTCTGACGACAGCCCCGCTGTCTTTAGCGCCTTCTTGGAGGCCGGCACCGGGCCATAGCCCATGATCGAGGCATCGCAGCCCGCCACACCGGTGGAGAGGACCCTGGCGATGGGATCGAGCCCCAGCACCTGGGCACGCTCGTAGCTCATGATCGCCATGGCCGAGGCGCCCACCGAAAGCGCCGAGGAGGTACCGGCCGATACCGTGCCACCGCGAGGGTCGAACACCGGCTTGAGCTTGGCCATGTCCTCGAGGCTGGCATCGGCGCGGATCACCTCGTCACGGTCGACCCGAACCCGGAAACCGTTGGCGTCGTGCCCCTCGACGCCGACGATTTCGTTGTCGAAGCGACCGCCATCCAGCGCTGCCTGGGCACGCTGGTGTGAACGCACGCCGAACTTGTCCTGCTCCTCACGGGTAACACCGTGCATCTTGCCCAGCAGCTCGGCAGTCAGGCCCATCATCATGGCGGCCTTGGCGGCGTATTTGCTGGCCGCGGGATTGACGTCGACACCATGGGCCATGGGCACGTGCTCCATGTGCTCGACGCCGCCGATAATATAGAAATCGCCCATGCCGGCCTTGATGTTGGCCGCAGCGATGTGCAGCGCGGTCATGGAGGAACCACACAGGCGGTTGACCGTCTGGGCCGGCACCGTGCGCGGAATGCCGGTCATGATCGCCGCGTTGCGAGCGATGTTCATCGACTGCTCGAGTGTCTGGTTGACACAGCCCCAGATCACATCGTCGACTTCGGCCGGGTCGAGTCCCGCATTGCGATCGAACAGGGCCTGCATCACCGCGGCGGAGAGGTTCTCGGCCCGCACGTTACGGAACGCACCATTCTTGGCCTTGGCCATGGCGGTGCGGACGCCGTCGACCACCACGATGTCTCTCGGATTCAAACTCATATTCACTAACCTCCTGATCGTGGTGGATTCAGCTCTGGGCCTGGGTGGAATAGAAACGCTCGCCGGAGTCAGCCATTCGGCGCAGCTTGTCAGTGGGCGCGTAGAGCGGCCCCAGCTCCTGGGCAAGGCCTTCGGCCAGCTCGACGAACTCGGCCACGCCCATGGCATCGATATAGCGCAGCGCACCACCACGGAATGGCGGGAAGCCGATGCCGTAGATCAGCGCCATGTCGGCCTCGGCCGGGGTGTCGACGATGCCGTCTTCCAGGCAGCGAACGGTCTCGAGGCACAGCGGTACCATCATGCGTGCGACGATGTCTTCGTCGGAGAATTCCTTCTCCTGCTTGACGATCTGCTTGACCAGCTCATAGGCGTTGGCGTCGCTGACCTTCTTCGGCTTGCCTTTGCGGTCTTCCTCGTAGGCATAGAAGCCCTTGTCGTTCTTCTGGCCCAGACGTTCGTTCTCGTACATGACTTGGATGGCAGTCTTGCCGTCACGTGCCATGCGGTCGGGAAAGCCCTCGGCCATCACCTCGTTGGCGTGCACGGCGGTATCCATGCCCACCACATCGAGCAGGTAGGCGGGCCCCATGGGCCAGCCGAACTTCTCCATCACCTTGTCGACACGCTGGAAGTCGGCCCCTTGCTCGACCAGCAGACTGAAGCCGCCGAAATAAGGGAACAGCACGCGGTTGACCAGGAAACCGGGACAGTCGTTGACCACGATGGGTGTCTTGCCCATGGCGCGAGCGTAGGCCACGGTAGCCGCCACGGCGGCGTCGCCGGTCTTCTCGCCGCGGATGACCTCGACCAGCGGCATGCGATGCACCGGGTTGAAGAAGTGCATGCCGCAGAAATTCTCCGGGCGCTTGAGGTTCTGCGCCAGGCGCGTGATCGAGATGGTCGAGGTGTTGGAAGTGAGGATGGTATCCTCGCCCACTTGGCCTTCCACTTCGGTCAGCACCGCATCCTTGACCTTGGGGTTCTCGACCACCGCCTCGACCACGAGGTCGACATGACCGAAGTCGCCGTAGGAGAGCGTCGGCCGAATATGGGTCAGTTTCTCTGCCATCTGCTCAGTGGTGAGCTTGCCGCGCTCCACCTGCTTGGCAAACAGCTTGCGCGACTCCTTGAGGCCCAGTTCGATGGCCTCCTCCTTGATGTCCTTCATCAGGATCGGGGTACCCTTGGAGGCGCTCTGGTAGGCGATGCCGCCACCCATGATGCCGGCCCCCAGCACCGCGGTCTGCTTCACCGCCTTGGCCTGTTTCTCGTACTTTCCAGCCTTCTTCTTGACCACTTGGTCGTTGAGGAACAGCCCCACCAGGTTGTAGCAGACGTCGGTCAGCGCCAGCTTGGCGAAGGCCTTGGCCTCGATGGCCTGGGCGCGTGCGCGCTCCTCGCCGGCGCCTTTCTGGATCACCTTGATCGCCTCGATCGGCGCCGGGTAGTGTGGCCCTGCCTTGCCGGCCACGTAGCCCTTGGCAGTCTCGAAGGCCATCATCTGCTCGATGGCGTTGAGCTTGAGCGGGCCGGTCTTCTCGGCGCGGCGCGCCTGGTAATCGAGCTCACCTGCATTGGCCCGCGCCAGGATGTCCAGCGCCGCCTCCTCGAGTTGCTCGCTCGGCACCACGGCGTCCACGGCGCCCACCTTGAGAGCCGCGTCGGCGCGGTTCTCGCCGCCGCCGGCGATCCACTCCACGGCGTTGTCGGCACCGATTATACGCGGCAGGCGCACGCATCCACCCCAGCCCGGCAGGATGCCGAGCTTGGTCTCGGGCAGGCCGATCTTGGCCTTCTCACTCATGACCCGGAAGTCAGTGGCAAGTGTCACCTCACAGCCGCCACCCAGCGCCAGACCGTTGATCGCCGTCACCGTGGGGAACGGCAGATCCTCGATGGCATTGAAGATCTCGTGCACCTTGAGGTTCATCTCGACGAGGTACTCTTCGCCCTTCTCGAAGATGCCGTGGAATTCGGTGATGTCGGCACCGACGATGAATACGTCCTTGGCGCTGCCGACCACCAGCCCCGTGAGGCCGTCCTCGGCGCGAATTGCCTGGACGGCTTCGTCGAGTTCGGCGACCACGGCACTGGATAGCTTGTTGATGGACTCATCCTTCAGGTCGAAGGTGAGCATGGCGACATCGTCGCCCCCGTTCTTGGTACCGCGGGCCACCGTGATGGCGTTGCCTTGATAGATCATCCACGAATCTCCACACAAGAGGTTGGCGTTGGAGGAGTGCCAGTTTCATACGGCCGTTTGATTCCTCGAAGCTTGGTGCACTACAGCCGACACGTCAAGCCCTGGATTCATCACCCATGGCCCAGCATGCGGTGTATCGATGCACCGACAGTACGAATGGCTGATAGGATAGACCCAATGTCTCTCCAAGGTGTCGTCCATGAGCCTGTCCGATACGGTGCCCTCCCCGCCACCGGCCTCCCCTTCGCCCCGGATACAACGTTTCCAGCAACGCCTCGAACGATTCGTCGAGCAAGTCCGCCCGTGGAGCTGGCTCTGGCCGCCTCTCGCCTTTGCCGCCGGGGTTGGCAGCTTCTTCCTGGTGGAACGCCAACAGTGGCTGGGAGCCGTGCTGGCCTTGAGCATGCTGCTGGCCTGGGCCCTGCTCCTCTCCGAGAGTCTGATCGGGCGCCTGCTCGCACGCCGCGGCCACCCCAGCCTGCCCCGGGGCGTCACCACCTTCATCGCTCAGATGGTGCACCAGGAGACCCTGTTCTTCTGTCTTCCCTTCGTGCTCGCGACGACCGTCTGGGCCAGCGGTCAGGGCCTGTTTGCCCTGCTGGTGCTCGGCATGGCCGTGTTTTCGATACTCGACCCTTTCTACTACAAGCTGGCCGAGCGAGCCCGCTGGCTCTACTTCGCCTTCCATGCCCAGTGCGTCTTCCTGGTCGTACTGGTGATCATGCCGCTCATGCTTCAACTGACTACGGGCCAGAGCCTCAGGCTGGCCCTGGCGTGCATGTTGGTATTCAGCCTGCCAAGCCTGCTGCAGCTCTTGCGGCCAATGACGATCCGACGCTGGACCATCGTGCTGGTCACGCTACCGCTATTGACGCTACTGGCCTGGACCGGGCGCGCCTGGGTGCCCCCAGCCAACCTCTGGATATCGGCCAGCGCCCTGTCGCCGGCCTTCGATGTTGCGAAGCGAAGCCCCGAAGGCAGCGTCCTGCTGACACCCGATACCCTTGGCAGCCAGGGGCTCTATGCCTACACGGCCATTCGCGCGCCACGTGGCCTGCGCGAAGAGGTCGTACATGAATGGCGACACGAAGGTGAACTGGTCGACCGCATTCCGCTGACCATTCACGGAGGGCGCCAGGAGGGCTATCGGGCCTGGACTCACAAGTTGAACTTTCCCACGGGCCCTGCCGGCCGGTGGCGCATCGATGTCATGACGGACAGCGGGCAGCGCATCGGCGTGCTGCGCTTTCAGGTAGCGCAGGATGCGTCGACGGCTACCCTGGCCGATGGCCGTGTCTCCCCACCGCCGGGGCTGCCCGGTCTCGACCTGCGACGTCTTGTCCCGGGGAATCGCTCCAGCCAGAGCGAACAGCCCGATACGCTGGATACGCCAGCAGAATCTGCCCCTCACCCTTTAGAAGGCAGCGAATCCGACGCTCATGAAGCGGAGGCGCCGAAAACAGACACATCCTCGTAGCGGCTCCTCGATAGCGCCTGTCACATGCCGCCATTCGCTTTGAGTTGCATTACACGCAAGGGGTCCGGACAATTCGACAAATTCAACGATGTAAGCGGAGTCCCATGCATCAGAACATCGGCTTCCGACTGTCCCGTCTGCCTCGCCTGTGGCGCGCCATTATCGATCGGCGTCTCGCTCCTCTGGGCCTGACGCAGACGCGCTGGATCACGCTCTACCACCTCTGGCGACTCGGCGACGGACAGCCACAGTGCGACCTGGCACGGGCAATCGGCGTGGAGGCACCTTCCCTGGTACGCACGCTCGACCAGCTCTCTGAGCAGGGGCTGATCGAGCGCTGCCCTTGCGAACAAGACCGGCGCACGAAGCGCGTGTTCCTGACCCCGGCTGCCACGCCATTGCTCGAGCAGATCGATGAGGTGGTTACCCAGGCCAGGCGTGAAATGCTGGCCGGCTTGAGCGAAGAAGACGTGCAACGTCTCGATGCCCTGCTGGAGCATATCGAGAACAACGGCCTGGCGATCCAGGCCAAGGAGAGCGACGGCTGAACGCCTCAGTCGTGCGATGTCTCTTGTCCGAAGGCAGGCCTGGCCCCGCCATGATCGGCACGGCCGGCCAGAGCATCGCGCAACTGACGGAAATCGTCGAGGTACGTGAGAAAGCGCTCCGCCGTCTGCGATTCCCACCACCACAGGGTAATAGCCGATTCGCTGGACTCGATGACCAGCGCATCCTGCGGCAAGCGTGTCAACAACGCCTCGAGCGGCTCTTGCGCCGCTTGGGGCAGGGGCCGGAGCGGCTCGATCCGCCAACGCCAGTCGGCCACGCAGGGCTTCAATACATCGCTGGCCTCACTGCCGCGCACCAGCAGAAAGCGCGGCCCGGGGGCAACGGCAGGATAGCTCCAGCGGTAGCCTGGCATGGCGGTCTCGATGCCGTGCAATGGCGGCTTTTCCAGTACGACCTTGACCCCCGCCTTGGCCGCTGCATTGCGCAGGGGTACGATGCGGCGTTGCCGAGGGCTGGGCTTGAGCCACATCACCGGTGAAATCACCAGCAGCAGGGCCGCAAGAATGACTAGCCAGACCATCCGGATTCTCCTGATTCTTGACGCAAGTCGTTGTCTTGATTCATCAGCCGTCCTAGAGTGAAGGCATACCGATCACATGCCGTTACGCAGGAGCCCTGCCATGAGCAATGAATATCGCCATATCCTGGTCGCCGTCGATCTGACCAAGGACTCTCACAAGGTGCTCGAGCGCGCCCTGCAGATCGCCGAGCGCAACCAGGCCAAGCTGTCGATCATGCATACCCTCGAGCCGCTCGGCTTCGCCTACGGCGGCGACATTCCCATGGATCTCACCAGTATCCAGGACCAGCTCGACGAGCATGCCAAACAGCGCCTGTCCGAGATTGCCGATCCTCACGTGGCCAAGGAGAACCAGCATGTACTGGTCGGTATGCCGGATACCGAGATCCACCGCTTCGCCCAGGAAAACAACGTCGACCTGATCGTGGTTGGCTCCCATGGCCGGCACGGCTTCGCCCTGCTGCTCGGCTCCACCTCCACCGGCGTGCTGCATGGCGCTCAGTGCGATGTGCTGGCCGTGCGAGTGGGCAAGAAGGGTGAAACCGCAGAATAACCACCGACCTCTACGGCGCCTAGGCGTCCACTCGGGCGCCTGGCACCATCTACTCCCCTCCGGCCATGGCTTCCAACTCCATCCACCGCTCCATGGCGGCGTCGAGCTCAGCCTGCTTGTCGCCCATGGCCTGCAGTGTCTCGGACACCACTCCCGCTTCCTGCTGGTAGAAGGAGGGATCGCCGACCCGAGCCTCGAACTCGGCCACTTCGGCTTCCAGCCTTTCGATTACGGCCGGTAGCGCATCGAGCTCACGTTGCAGTTTATAGGAGAGCTTGGCGGGCTTTCTCGCCGTCGACGCTACCGATGACGCTAACTTGACTGGTGCTTCAGGCTTGGCGGTCGGCTCCACCTGCTGGCGCGCCGCCCCTTCCCATGGAGCAGGCGGCAAGGTGCCACCCTGACGTACCCAGTCGGTATAGCCGCCCACGTACTCGCGCACCACGCCATCGCCCTCGAAGGCCAGCACGCCGGTTACCACGTTGTCCATGAAGGCACGATCGTGGGAGACCAGCAGCAGGGTACCGTCGAAATCAAGCAGCAGTTCCTCGAGCAGTTCGAGCGTCTCGACATCGAGGTCGTTGGTCGGCTCGTCGAGCACCAGCACGTTGGCCGGCTGGGTGAACAGCCGCGCCAGCAGCAGACGGTTGGACTCGCCGCCGGAGAGCGCCTTGACCGGTTGGCGGGCCCGCTCGGGGGTGAACAGGAAGTCCTGCAGGTAGCTGATGACGTGCTTGTCCTTGCCCCCCACGGTGACCCTGTCGCTGCCCTGGGCGACGTTGTCGTAGACGCTCTTCTCAGGCTCCAGCCCGGCCCGCAGCTGATCGAAGTAGGCCACCTTGATATTGGTGCCCAAACGCACCGAGCCTTCGCTGGGCTCGAGCTCGCCGAGCAGGATCTTGAGCAGTGTGGTCTTGCCGGCGCCGTTGCGCCCGATGAGGCCGATGCGGTCGCCGCGCTGGATCTCGAGGTCAAGGTCGCGAATGATGGTTTCGTTACCGAAGCGATGGGTCACGCCGACGAGCTCGACCACCCGCTTGCCGCTGCGCTCTCCCCTGTCGACGCCGAAGCTCGCCCGCCCCTGCACCTCGCGCCGCTGGCTACGTTCGCGACGCAATTGCTCCAACGCCCGCACACGGCCTTCGTTGCGGGTACGCCGCGCCTTGATCCCCTGGCGAATCCAGGCTTCCTCCTGGGCGAGCTTCTTGTCGAATTCGGCGTTCTCTCGCGCCTCGATTTCCAGTTCGTGCGTCTTCTGCTGCTGATACGCGGCGTAATCGCCCGGATAGCGTCCCAGCCGTCCACGGTCGAGCTCGAGAATCGCCGTCGCCAGCTTCGACAGGAAGGCTCGGTCGTGGGTGATGAACAGCACCGCACCGTTGAAATCGAGCAGTTGCTCCTCGAGCCAGGCGATGGTGTCCAGATCGAGATGGTTGGTGGGCTCGTCGAGCAACAGCAGATCGGGATCGGCAACCAGCGCCCGAGCCAGCGCCACGCGCCGGCGCCAGCCGCCCGAGAGCGAGCTCATCAGGTCGTCGGCAGGCAGCCCGAGGCGCGTCAACACCACGTCGATGCGCTGTTCGAATGACCAGCCGTCGATGGCCTCGAGGCGGCTCTGCAGGGTCGCCATGCGTTTCATGTCGGGCTCGGCAGACTGCACCAGGTGATGATACTCGGCCAATAGCTCCCCGGCCTGAGGCAGTCCCTGGGCCACCACGTCGAAGATGGTCTCGCCCGTGGCGGAAGGCAGGTCCTGCTCCAGCACGCCGATCTTCAACCCCGGGGCGCGCCAGATGCTGCCGTCGTCGGGCAGGATTTCGCCCGCCACCAGCTTGAGCAGGGTCGACTTGCCGGTGCCGTTGCGTCCGACCAGCGCCAGGCGCTCCCCCTTCTCCAGTACCAGATCGGCACCATCGAGCAGCACATGGGTACCGTAGGCCAGTTGCAAGCTTTCCAGACGTAGCAGGGTCACACGCTCACCTCTTCATTCATCGAGGCGGCTAGTGTAACGCATGGCTGGCCCGCCGTGGCTTTGGTTACAATGCCTCGTGTACCAGCAAAGGAGCGCACCCTTGGTCGACCCCGACGCCAACTTCGACGAGTTCCTGCCCGAGGCGCTGCGCTTTCGCGCACCCGCCCCGCTGGTGGACATCGGCGCCAACCTGACTCACGACAGCTTCGCACGCGATCTCGAAGCGGTGCTGCGCCGGGCGCGGGCAGCCAATGTCACGACCTTGATCGTGACCGGCACCGATCTTGCCCATGCCGAGCAGGCCGCGACACTCGCTCAGCGCTTCCCGGGCCTGCACGCCACCGCTGGCGTACATCCTCACGATGCCAGCCGCTGGGACGCCCCGCTGGCCGCGGCCATGCGTGAACTCCATAATCGCCCCGAAGTGGTGGCGGTGGGTGAATGCGGCCTTGATTTCAACCGCAACTTCTCCACGCCGACGGAGCAGGAACGGGCCTTCGAGGCCCAGTTGAGCCTGGCGGCGGAGAGCGGCAAACCGCTGTTCATCCATGAACGCGACGCCGGCCAGCGCATGCGCGAGATGCTGCATGCCTGGCGTGACGATATCAGCGATGCGGTGATCCACTGCTTTACGGCCGACCGTGATACCCTCCACGGCTATCTCGACCTCGATCTGCACATTGGCTTGACGGGATGGATCTGCGACGAGCGCCGCGGCCATCACCTGCGCGAGCTGGTGAAGGACATCCCACTCGAGCGGCTGATGGTGGAAACTGACTGCCCTTACCTGCTGCCGCGCGATTTACCTGCCAAACTCAAGGGCAGGCGCAACGAGCCATCGCTGCTGCCGTGGATCGTGCGCGAAATCGCTCACTGGCGAAGGGTCGACGAAGCGGAACTCGCTCGAGCCACTAGCCACACCGCCCACGCCTTCTTTCGCCTACTCAGTGACGAGGGCTCGATTGATACTGGCCATGCCCAGCAGGAGGAGTTTTGAAGATGGCTGACATACCCGGATTCATCGCCGTCGAGACAGGCGATGACAGCGATCTCCCCCTGGCCATTGCCTGGGTGCTGCCCGACGGGCGCATCAAGCATACGCTGATCCAACCCGATGACGACTGGCTCGACGACGAATTCAATGAGCTCAATGGCTATAGCCTGGAAGAGCTGCACAGCTTCGGCGCGAGTCCCCTGGACGTGATCCGGGAGTTGGAAAACGACCATTTCAGCGCCACGCTGTTCACTGCCGGTATCAGCGGAGACGAAGCTGCGCTGGCACGAATATTCGATACCTACGGTATCGACCCCTTTGTCGAACTGGCGCCGGCCGATAGCCTCTACCCCGGCCTCTCGGCCGGCGAGTGGAGTCGTGCCCGCAATGAGCTGTTCAGCGAAATGGGGCTCGAGCCGCTACGGCCCGAGCACGAGGTCGAGGTGATGTTGCGCCTGCATGAGCGCCTAGGAGAAGCGTGACTCCTGGCATGCCAGCAGCCACTCACGTTGCTCGGGAATGCCCATGCAGATCAAGCGTGGCTCCTCGGCCTGAAGACGCTGGAAAGCAGCCTTGTCGTCCAGCCCCCTCCAGCCGAGTTGAATCAACGCCTGCGCCGTAGCGCCGCCCAAGGTCGCGCCAGGTCCGGGGATCACGATGCGATCCGGCGCGAATTCGCGTATACCGACTCTCACCGCTGCGGTGAAGTCGTAGGGGGCCACCAACTGTTCGCCTAGTGTGTAGTCCCATAGCTGCTCGGGATCGCTGCTCCAGGGTGTCCAGACATGACCTCGCCCGTCGATCATCGGCACCTCGGGTGCGCGCAGCGGCAGGCTCGCCAGCTCACGGCGCGCTTCACGCCTTACCCCCTCCTGCAGCGGCGTGTGGAAAGCGGCGTGCTGATGCAACCGCAGCGGAAAGCGCTCGCGCGGCGGCAACGCCTCGATCAGACGCGCCAGCCCCGCCTCGTTGCCACCGAAGACCAGTATGCCGCCCAGGTCGATCGAAAGGTACAGCTCGGTACCCTCCCGGCCGTGAATGCGCTCGATCAGCCCCAGCAGCTCCCGACGCAGCGCCCAGTCGGGCCGCCACGCCTCGTCGACCCAGGGATAGATGACCTGCCCGCCAGCCAGGGTCTCCTGCATGCGCAAGCCCATGGTACCGATCAGGTGGAGCGCCTCGTCCGGCCCCAGGGCGCCGGCCGCTGCCAGGGCGATGTACCAGCCCATGGAGTTGCCGGTCACCGCCACCACCTCATATCGCTCGCGATCGATGGCCAGCAGGTCTGCCCAGGCGCAGGCGTAGATCAGCGGCGAGGCGTGTTCGCCTCGTCCGTGCAGGCTCTGGCGGAAAGCCGTCTCGCCATCCAGCTCGGAGAGCGTAGGCATGCCGGCCTCGCGGCGCATGGCATCGAAGCGTTTCAGCCAGTCGCTACCGCCCGCCAGGCGATTCAGCGTACCCCACTCGGCGGCATTGTAGGTGCCACGGCCGGGGCAGACGATCAGGAGGCGTTCGCGAGCCGTCGGGGATCGGAAATCGTTGCGGGGCTCACTCATGCTTCACTGCTCCTTGCCGCTGTCTTCCCCAATGACGGGCGCCCTTTTGCTTTTCGGCCCACCAAACCACGCGCCTGCTCGACGATACCGGCCACTGAAGGCAACGTAACGGTTGCCGCCCGCCCCAGCGGAATGAAGCTGTCCTCGGCGGTCAACCGGTGCAGCCTGTCACTGGGCATACCGCGCTCCACCAGAGCGGTGATCAGCTCTTCGCTCAGCGAGCCACTGCGCCGGCACTCGTCGACGACCAATACCTGAGCGCAGTCAGCGACCAGGCGATGCACGGCGTCATGGTCGATGGCGGTCAGCCAGCGCAGATCTACGATGCGCAGCGCCACGCCTTCGGCTTCCAGCTTTGCTGCGGCCTGACGCGACAGATGAACACCGTTGCCGTAGGTGACGATAGCGAGATCACGTCCCTCCCCCCACTGGCCAAGCTCGCCCATGGCCAGGCAATGTTCCGGCCCCGGGTCGGCAAAGCACCACTGCTGGTCGCCCTCCTCGAGCAGGTCGCGGGTGTGGTAGAGCGCGATCGGCTCGATCACCACAACTACCCGCTGCTCCTCGTCGGCCAGCCGCACGGCCTCTTGCAGCAAGCCCACAGCGTCGGCGGCATTCGATGGGCAGGCCACCAGCAATCCGGGAATGTCACGCAGCACGGCAAGAGCGTTGTCGTTGTGAAAGTGCCCGCCGAAGCCTTTCTGGTAACCGAGCCCGGCGATACGCACCACCATGGGATTGGTGTACTGGCCGTTGGAGAAGAAGCTGAGCGTGGCCGCCTCGCCACGCAGTTGATCCTCGGCGTTGTGCAGGTAGGCAAGGAACTGGATCTCCAGAATCGGTACCAGGCCGTTCTGCCCCATCCCGATGCCCAGTCCGAGAATGCTCTGCTCGTCGAGCAAGGTGTCGATCACCCGGTGCGGCCCGAACTGGGCCTGCAGGCGCTGGGTAACACCGTAGACGCCGCCCTTGCGGCCGATGTCCTCCCCGGCCATCACCAAATGTGGATAGCGCGTCATCAGGCGCGTCAGCGCCTGGTTGAGCAGCTTGGCCATGGGCGCCGGTGTCGAGTCGACTTCGTCCTGCCAGGGACGTGCACGGCCCGGCCTGGACGGCGGCACGATGCTCGCCATGACCTGTCCGGCCGTTTCGAGCTTGGGTCGCCGTATCGCCTCCTCGGCGACGTACGCCACGCGCTCGGCGACCGAGCGATAAAGCCGCTCGATGGCCACGGCATCGAGCACGCCGTGATGCTGCAGCAGCCCGGCCGTAACCAGCAGCGGGTCGCGCGCCTCGTCGGCCTTGATCCGCGCCGGCGCCAGATAGGCCTGCTGGGCATCCGAACCGGCATGCCCGTATAGCCTTACGCAGCGCATGTGCAAAAAGACCGGCTGCTTGCGGCACCGGGCGATGCGCTCTGCCTCGCAGGCGGCGCGCCAGGTATCGAGCAGATCGAGGCCATCGCAGGCGAGGTAGTGAAAACCGGGGCGCGAGCGCATGCTGGCCTCGATCCAGCCGTCCGGCGTGGGCGTGGAGATGCCGATGCCATTGTCCTCGCACACCATCACCAGCGGCATCGGTGCGCCCTGGTAGGCCGCCCAGCCGGCAGCGTTGAGCGCCCCCTGAGCGGTGGAGTGGTTGAACGAGGCATCGCCGAAGCTGCAGACCACCACGCTGTCGGCAGGCCATTCGCCACCGCCGCCGAGTCGCCGCCACAGGCCGAGGCTGTAGCTCGCCCCCATGGCCTTGGGCAGGTGCGAGGCGATGGTGCTGGTCTGGGGCGGAATGTGCAGCGCCTTGGAACCCAGCACCTTGTGCCGGCCACCGGAGATGGGGTCGTCCGCCGAGGCGGCAAAGCTCAATAGCAGGTCCCACAGCGGCGTTTGTCCCGGTACACCGCGGCTGCGCTGGAGCAGGAAGGCCGCGTCGCGGTAGTGCAGGAAAGCGGGATCGGTAGGACGAAAAGCCCGTGCGATGGCGGCATTGCCCTCGTGGCCGGCACTACCGATGGTATAGAAGGCCTCGCCGCGCGCCTGTAGACGCCGCGCATGCAGGTCCAAGTGACGGCTCATCAACTGGGTTTCGAACAGCTCGGCGAGGCCGGATGCAGAGAGCCCGACCTCATCGAGCTGCCACACTCGCTCTGGCACGGGCCAGTCACCGCTGCGTAGCGCAGCGAAGAAACGCTGCTCCTGGGGTAATGGTTCGAGCACGATGCAGGCTCCCGACGGCAGCATGAAGGATGACTTACAGCCTAGCGCGCCTGCGTGACAAAGAGATAATATCGATATCCTCCCCCAGATATAGGCATAGCTTATGGATGTGCGAAGCCTGCGGTATTTCATCGCCGCCTACGAGGGTGGCTCGATCAGCGCTGCCGCTCGACGTTGCCACGTGGCGCAACCCTCCATCTCGACCGCGCTGGCACAGTTGGAGGAGCGTCTGGGGTCACCGCTGTTCGAGCGACATCGGCGTGGCATCACGCCCACCGAGGAAGGGCACAGGCTCTATCCACTGGCGCGCCAGGTAAGCGAGGACCTCAACGCCATCAGCAGACTGTTTCGCACCCCGGCGCCTGCCACCCCCGTGCGCCTGGGGCTGATGCGCTCATTGGGCGCCAACCGCATGACTGTCCTGCTCAAGGAGTACATCGGGCAGGGCGACAACCTGGCGCTGACGCTGGTCAATCCCGAGGAGCGCTGTGACGCGCGAATCATTGGAGAACATGACCTGGCGCCAGGCGAGCTCTTCCAGCCGATCTGGCACGACAGCTATCGTCTAGCACTGCCCAACGGGCATCCGCTGGGCCTCAAGGCTACGGTGGCATTGCCCGAACTCGACGGCCTTCCGTTCATCTGGCGCCATCCTTGTGCCGCCATGGAGCGCCTGGCCACGGCCCTGAGCGACGCCGGCGTGCGCTGCCAGGTCAGGGCTCGCCTGCGCACTATTGAATACACCCTGGGGCTGGTGGCGGCCGGAGTTGGCGCCTCACTGGTGCCGGCCTGGCCCGAAATCCTCTCGCACCCGGACGTGCAGTGCCGTCCTTTGGCCGGGCTCAACATACACCAGACCATCGGCGTGGCCTTCCCCGCGCGCCAGGCGATGCCGGCGCTCGATCCGTTACTTCAGCTCGGCAAACAGATCTGGGAAGCCGAAGTGCATGCCTGATCTAGCGCATTCAAGCCGGCTTGCACGGCCTCATCGTGGGCCAAACCCTGCTGGTAGAAGGCCGCCAGGGCAATACGAAAGGCCTCTGCCCGGGGCGGTAGCCCCTCGCTGACAAAGCGTGCCGCACGGGCCGCTACGCGACCGTGAAAGTCTTCCCGGTCGACCTCCGTTTCGCCTCCCAGATTGTCCACGCTGACGTGGAAGCACAGCCCACAGGCGTGCGAGAAGAGCATTTCCAAGGCCTGGGGAGCGATTTCGGCCGCCTCGAAGCGGCGCTGCTGTTCGGCGTTTCGCCCGTCGGGAAGGTACCAGTAGCCATAGTCCTCAAGCTGCCGTCGCGCCTTGCCGGCGATGCACCAGTGACTGATCTCGTGCAGCGCGCTGGCATAGAAGCCCCGCGCAAAGATCACCCGATGCCAGGGGCTTTCCTCATCGGCGGGCAGATAGAGCGGTTCGTCGCCACCGCGCACCAAGCGAGTATCGAAGCGCTGCTGGAAGAGACCGTCGAACAGGGCGATCACGTCCTCGAGACGATGGGTCACGGATCCTCCATACATGGCAGATTGGCCGGCCAGTATAAGTGAGTCGATGACGCAGCGAAATTCAGCGGATGTTGCTAACATATTCCGTTTCCCTGGTGCATAGCCGGGTCTCGATACGCACGGAGCAAGCCCCTTGGCAACGTTTTTCACCGACCTGCTGAGAGTCAGCCGCACGGAGACGCGGCCTCTGATACGTCTCACCCTGCCGATTTGTGGCGCCCAACTGGCCCAGGCCGGCATGAGCGTCACTGACATAATGATGACGGGCCGGGTCAGCGCAACCGACCTGGCAGCCGTCTCCGTGGGCTCCAGCCTGTGGCTGCCGCTGATGCTGTTCATGACCGGCACACTGATGGGCCTGACGCCCATCGTCGCCCACCTGCTGGGAGCCGGCTCCACCGAGCGCATTCGCCCCAACGTGCACCAGGCGCTCTGGGTAGCCCTGGCTCTGGGCCTGGTGTCGGCATTACTGCTATGGCTGACGGTGATGCCGATCTTTCGCTTGATGGACGTACCCCATGAGGTCGCCCAACGCTCGGCCGCCTATCTGTCCGCCGTCGCCTTCGGTATGCCGGGGGTCGCCCTGTTCCAGGCCCTGCGCGCCTTCTCCGACGGCATGAACCATACTCGTCCGTCGCTGTGGATCAGTCTGGTGGGGCTCGCCGTGAACATTCCCAGCAACTTCTTGCTGATCTACGGCGGTGAAGGGCTCACTGGGCTCTTCGGAGACTGGCTACCAGCCTGGGTGCAAGGCCTTCCGGCTCTGGGCGCACTGGGCTGCGGTATCGCCACGGCACTCTCCATGTGGGTCATGTGCCTGGCCATGGCCGTCTATACCCGCCGCTCGCGAGCCTACGGCAGCGTCACCTTGTGGCACTCGCCCACGCCGCCGCGCGGGCACCTGATCGGAGAGCTGCTCTACGTGGGCGTGCCCATCGGCGTGGCAATCTTCATCGAAGTCACGCTGTTCACCCTCATCTCACTGTTTATCGCCAGCCTGGGCGAGGTAACAGTGGCCGCGCACCAGGTCGCCCTGAACTACACCTCGATCCTGTTCATGCTGCCCTTGGCCCTGAGCATGGCGCTGACCGTCAGGGTCGGCAATACGCTCGGCCAGGGCAAGGCCGAGCGAGCTCGCATGGTGGCCTGGAACGGCGTGCTGGTCTCGGTGCTGATCGCATTGTTCAACAGTGCACTGCTGTGGTTCACGGCAGAGCCGGTCATGGCCCTCTACACTCACGATACGGCCGTCCAGCATCTGGCTCTGTCGCTGATACTGCTGGCCATGCTCTACCAGATATCCGATTCACTCCAGGTCAACCTGGCCGGCGCACTGAGAGGATATAAGGATACTCGCATCATCATGGTCATTACCCTGTTCGCCTACTGGGCGGTGGGCCTGGCCGGTGGCCACTGGCTGGGCACCCGGGGCCTGGCCGGCTGGATCGAACCACTGGGCGTGCACGGTTACTGGATCGGCCTGATCGCCGGGCTTACCGTAGCAGCGATGCTGCTCGGCGAGCGCCTGCGCCGCAAGACCAAGGGAGTTGCGAATGGCAGGCTGGATATCGCCCCAGATTGAAACATGGCGCTGTCTCGCTCTGCTCTTGCTCCTGCTGACGGCCGGGTGTGGCGATGTGGGAGAAGGCCAAGCCAAGCTGGTCGAATACCAGCAGGCACTGGCCGAGGCCTTGGGTCAGCCGAGACCAGAAAGAGGCACACCGTCCAATATCGGCGCATTCCCCGATCGCAATGAACGCCTCCTCACTGTCGCCGGAACCCGCGAGAGCATGCTTAACGTCTATGCCCTGCGCGAGTGCCGGATCACTTCGCTGGTCGCCGCCCGAAATAACCAGCTCGGGCGCGTGGCACCACCCAGCCAGCAGTGGATCTACGAGCTCGAGCTTTGGCGCCGTCTGCATGCCTGCTGGCACAGCAACGTGCCGGACTCGCTCTCCGAATCCGCTCGCAGTCGGCTTGAGCGAGTCACACGGACCAAGACCGAGCAGCTGCCGAAGGTGAGCTGGAACAGCCTGTTCGACTCCGAGGAGTGGGTCGGCAATTTCTCTCGCGCAAGCTCACCCCTCATGCCTGGCGATACTCGGGGCATCGAGGCCCAATTGGACGCCCTGGCCTGGCTGCGCCAGGCCACACTGCACCAGTTCAATCCCGAGTGGCGCCATGAGTCCGCGACGCTGGAGGGTCACCTCAAGTCACTGCGCAGTCGCCCCCTGACGGCAGAAGTGCTGCGCGCCCTGCTGCTCGCCGAGCAACGGTTGGATGAGGCAACGGCCCTTCTCGCCGCCACTCTGGAGTCGGAGAGTGGTTGCCTGGCTCTCACGGCATCGCCTGAAGAGTTGCAGCAGCGCATGACCGATATGGAGGCGTTCGACTGGCTCGACCGGCTCGAGGCATTGGCAACGCGATGGCTGGAAGCGATCGATGGCCTGTTCGATAGCCATCTCCCCCCTCCCGATGCGGTAGCCAGCTATCGCGAGCGCTGGCTTTCACTGGAAAATCCGCACGCTCCCTTGCCCGCCTTTCGCCAAGCACGCGGCGAACATGGACGCCACTGGCAGGCCTTGGTCGAGCGCTGTAGGTGAAAAAGCTCCCGGCAGACTTAACTTGAAAGGCGACTCTGTGATATTGGTGATTCGTGAAGGTAGGAGTCGATCCCGTCAGCCTTGCCGCAGCCGTGACCTTTCCGCTCGGCCCATGCAGAATCTGGAGGGAGAAACATGGGTATGTCACTGTCACCCCGCCCTGCCCGGGTCATCGACCTGGAAACGATGCGCCAGAAGCTCCAGGCCAAGCGACGCCTGGTCCGCCTCTCCCCCGAGCTTGATGGTCTCGAGATGGTCTACAGCTTGGCCTCGGACCCCGACTCTCTCTACGGCATGCCCATTCTCGCCTGGGGGCTGCGCGAGGATGGTGATGTCGTCGGCTTGGTGCCATGGATGGAGACGCTGACGCCATGTCACCAGCTCGACGACGCCGAGCACGGCTGCTTCGTCGGCTATCGCGATCCCGAAACCGAGGAGTTGCTGGAATCCCCCCCGCCCCACAAGACCTGCGAGCTGGAGCATGCCGCGGCCTACTTCGACTACGAAGAGACAAGCGACATCACGCTCATTCAGCAGATTCCCGACACCCAGGGCACCCACGCGCTATGCATCGATGACGACAGTCGCCCCTGGCAGCTCAAGCAGGTGTTCGGCTGGCGCCTGTACAGCGACGGAAACGTAGAGGCTCTTCTGGCTGACGACTCCCTCGTCGAGACCACACCGATCCTGCCCGGCGATGCCTGCCTCTATCCTGGCAAGAGCCGTCACAGAATGGTCTATTTCTTCCAGCGCAGCATTGCCAACCGCATTCGCGAACAGGATCCCGGCACGCTCGAAGCCTTGGCGCTGATGGTCATCCCAGATGCCACGAAGGAGGCCGAGGGCTGAGACGAGTCACTGGGGTAGCCGTACATCAGCCCAAGCGGATAAAGTAGAGATAATGTCCGTCCGACTCCTGCTGCGATATCAGGTCATGACCCAGGAAGCTGCAGAACTTGGGTACATCCCGGGTAGTCGCAGGATCAGTGGCAATCACCTTGAGGACCTCGCCGGGGCTCATGTCACGTACCTTGTTGTGCATGAGCATGATGGGCTCCGGACAATAGAGGCCGGTCGTGTCAAGTTCGTCTTGATAGGTGGGCTGCGAGTCGGCGGCATTTGTCATCGATCGACCTCGGCGTGGGGAGCTGCTAAATGATCAAGGTAATAATTGAACGTCGTATCATGCCTGGCCTGGAGGAAGAATACGAGGAGGCCGCACGCGAGGCCATGCGCCACTCCCTCGGTGCCAGGGGCTTCGTTGGGGGCGAAACCCTGGTAGAACGCGGCCATAGTGACCGACGCCTTATGATCGTCAAGTGGCGGAACTTGAACGCCTGGAACGAATGGTACACCAGCGAAGAACGTGCACGCGCCATGCAGCGTATCCTGCCACTACTGACCGAAGACGAGACCATCCGTATCTACGAACCCGCTTACTAGGAGACCGGGAGAGCCACCTCGTCGGCGTCATCAGTCCCGCAGCCTGACATGGACTGTGACTTCTTCACGGTCGTGATACAGCTGCCGGCAGCGCAACTCGGCACGAATGCCGGCCTCTTGCAGCGCCGCGTCCAACAAGGCCAGGCAGCGACTGACCTCTTCCCAGCGTCGCTTCATCGGCAGCTTCAGGTTGAAAACCGCCTCCCGACACCAGCGCCGGATCAGCCAACGCTGAACCATTGCCGTTACGCGTGCGGGCTTGTCGACGATATCGCACACCAGCCAATCCAGCCGATAGGGTGGTTCCCAGACGAAACCATCCTCACGCAAGTGCTCGACCATTCCCGTTGCCATCAGGCTGTCGCTCATGGGCCCATTGTCGATGGCAAATACATGCATACCACGACTGACCAACTGCCATGTCCAACCGCCTGGTGCGGCGCCAAGATCGGCAGCCTGCATACCCTCTCCAAGCCGGACATCCCACTCCTCCCGCGGCACGAACTCGTGCCACGCTTCTTCCAGTTTCAGCGTCGAACGGCTTGGCGCCGCCTGGGGAAAACGCAACCGCCGAATGCCTCCCGGCAGCTCGCTGCGATTGCCGGGAAAGCTCATACCCAACTGCACGCGATCGCCATCGGTCCAGAACAGGTGCAAGCGGCGTCCGGCAGCCTTGCGGCGTAAAGCGCCACGCTTGCGCAGCCCCGACTCCAGTGGACGGGTCAGCGCCTTGATCAACCCCGCCAGCGCCTTGCCTTCATTGGTATCGGGTGTTTCGTGCCAGACCGCATCGAAGCTCCAGCCGCTGGCAATGACCTGCTCAACGATGGAGGACAGCCTGTCATCCCGAGCCAGAGAAAGCGGCGGCAGCGCCAACAGGCTCTGGCGCGCAAAGATGAGCCGGTCAAAGCGCAGCTCTCGTTGCAGCTCGTTGGCCGGCCTCGCGTCATCCACGACGAAGCGCACGAAACCCTCTTGAGCGGAATACTCCGCCTGGCCGTGCCAACCCATTGGCTCGACGCATGCCAGCACCTCGGCAGCGACATCATGTTCGAAACCAGGACGACAATAGAACAGCAACTGATCGGGTGTCAGTTCTATCTCTCGCCGCGGCATCAGCCGTCTCCCCCAGCCAGATAGCACCCACTCCGGCCCGCTCGTGAGCCGAAGTCCACCAGCGCAGCTCGTGCTTGAGCCAATAGAGGGAGTGACAGACATGCCGGGAGTCGATTGCTGCCAGCTTGAAATAAGCTGCTGCAGCAGTAAGCAGAGGCTAAAAGAGTCGTCAAGGGCAAGAGATTAAGCTCCAGCAAGTTTGGCCCGCCAATGTTAACAGTCTCGACAGCATCTGTGGGGAAACCTCCAAATCGTTAACTTTTCGTCAATGGAAAAATACTAATGCTCGACATTGGTGCACGAAAAACTGCCATTTAACAGCGATTTCGACTCATATCAATGTCTAATCCAAACATAGCCTATACGATTGCTGCATAATGGTGCACTGAATTATAGTGAGCCCATCTTTCCTCATCAGGACGCTCACATGACTTACGTACACGATACCCTCGAGGGACTCAGCAAAAGCAGCCCGGCCCAGAGCGAGTTCTACCAGGCCGCCGAGGAGGTCCTCGAATGCTTGCGTCCGCTAATCGAAACGGTACCGCGCTACCATCGGCACAGCATCATCGAGCGCATCGTCGAACCTGAGCGCCAGATCATGTTCCGGGTCAGTTGGGTCGACGATGCCGGCAAGGTGCAGGTCAACAAGGGCTACCGCATTCAGTTCAACTCGGCGCTGGGCCCGTACAAGGGCGGCCTGCGCTTTCACCCCAGCGTCAACGCCAGCATCATCAAGTTCCTGGGTTTCGAGCAGATCTTCAAGAATGCCCTGACCGGGCTCCCGATCGGCGGCGGCAAGGGGGGCTCCAACTTCGACCCCAAGGGCAAATCCGACGGCGAGATCATGCGCTTCTGCCAGTCGTTCATGAACGAGCTGTACCGCCATATCGGCCCGACCATCGACGTACCCGCCGGTGATATTGGCGTGGGGGCCAGGGAGATTGGCTATATGTACGGTCAGTACAAGCGACTCACGGGCCGCTACGAAGGGGTCTTCACCGGCAAGGGCTTGAACTGGGGCGGCTCCCTTGGCCGCAAGGAGGCCACCGGCTACGGTGCCGTCTATTTCGCCCAGAACATGCTCGAGGCGCGCGGCGACACCATCGCAGGCAAGACCTGCCTGGTATCGGGCGCCGGCAACGTGGCCATCTACACCATCGAAAAGCTGTACCAGCTCGGTGCCCACCCCGTGACCTGCTCCGATTCCCGCGGCACCGTCCATCATCCGGAAGGCATCGATCTTGACACGCTCAAGCTGCTCAAGGAGGTAAAGCGCACCTCCCTGCGTGAATATGTCGAGTACCATCCCGAAGCGACATATATTGATGCCCAGGACTATCCCGGCGATGGCCATGCCGTATGGCGCATCAAGGGAGACGTGGCCTTCCCCAGCGCCACCCAGAACGAAGTGACCGAGGCTGACGCCGTCGCTCTGCTCGGCAACGGCGTACACTGCATCAGCGAAGGCTCGAACATGTCATCCACCGTCAGCGCCGTAGATCGCTTCCTTGAAGCCAGAATCGCCTACGGCCCCGGCAAGGCCGCCAACGCCGGCGGCGTGGCCACCAGTCAGCTCGAGATGGCGCAGAACAGCAGCATGCAGCAGTGGACCATGGAGAAGGTCGATACCAAGCTGCAGGCAATCATGGCGAATATCCACCAACAATGCGCCAGTACGGCCGAAGAATTTGGTGAGCCCACCAACCTGGTTCTCGGCGCGAATATCGCCGGCTTCCGCAAGGTAGCCGACGCCATGATCGATCAGGGCGTGGTGTAACGCACTTTCCAGCCCGCCTTTGGCGGGCTTTCATCGGTTGAATCGCAAGCCACAAACGACGAAACCCCGACCAGTTGGCCGGGGTTTCTGAATAGATGCCTGACGATGTTCGGGCCGGCCATCCGGCGGGCGGCGCTCCGCTACGCTCCATGGGAGGCCCTGAAACGGCGAAACCCAGCCTCTTTCGAAGCTGGGTTTCTGAATAGATGCCTGACGATGACCTACTCTCGCATGGGGAGGCCCCACACTACCATCGGCGCTGAGCGGTTTCACTGCTGAGTTCGGCATGGGATCAGGTGGTTCCCACTCGCTATGGTCGTCAGGCGAAAACGGTTGGAATCATGCTGGCGTGATCGTCTCGACACGGCGCTCGCCGTGCCTGCGTATCCGTCAATCGTGTGCGCAATGCGCAGACCCCTTGGGGTTATATGGTCAAGCCTCACGGGCCATTAGTACCGGTTAGCTCAACGCCTTGCAGCGCTTCCACACCCGGCCTATCAACCAGCTGGTCTCGCTGGGCCCTTCAGGAGGCTCGAGGCCTCGGGGATGTCTCATCTTGAAGGGGGCTTCCCGCTTAGATGCCTTCAGCGGTTATCCCGTCCGCACGTAGCTACCCGGCAATGCCACTGGCGTGACAACCGGAACACCAGAGGTGCGTCCACTCCGGTCCTCTCGTACTAGGAGCAGCTCTTCTCAAACATCCAACGCCCACGGCAGATAGGGACCGAACTGTCTCACGACGTTCTAAACCCAGCTCGCGTACCACTTTAAATGGCGAACAGCCATACCCTTGGGACCGACTTCAGCCCCAGGATGTGATGAGCCGACATCGAGGTGCCAAACACCGCCGTCGATGTGAACTCTTGGGCGGTATCAGCCTGTTATCCCCGGAGTACCTTTTATCCGTTGAGCGATGGCCCTTCCATACAGAACCACCGGATCACTAGAACCTACTTTCGTACCTGCTCGACGTGTCTGTCTCGCAGTCAAGCACCCTTATGCTCTTGCACTCAATGCACGATTTCCGACCGTGCTGAGGGTACCTTCGTGCTCCTCCGTTACTCTTTGGGAGGAGACCGCCCCAGTCAAACTACCCACCACACACTGTCCTCGATCCGGATCACGGACCTGAGTTAGAACGCCAATGATGCCAGGCTGGTATTTCAAGGTTGGCTCCACCCGAACTGGCGTCCGGGGTTCCTAGCCTCCCAGCTATCCTACACAAGCAACATCAGCGTCCAGTGTGAAGCTATAGTAAAGGTTCACGGGGTCTTTCCGTCTAGCCGCGGGTACACAGCATCTTCACTGCGATTTCAATTTCACTGAGTCTCGGGTGGAGACAGCGTGGCCATCATTACGCCATTCGTGCAGGTCGGAACTTACCCGACAAGGAATTTCGCTACCTTAGGACCGTTATAGTTACGGCCGCCGTTTACCGGGGCTTCGATCAAGAGCTTCGCCCGAGGGCTAACACCATCACTTAACCTTCCGGCACCGGGCAGGCGTCACACCCTATACGTCCGCTTGCGCGTTTGCAGAGTGCTGTGTTTTTAATAAACAGTTGCAGCCACCTGGTATCTTCGACCGGTTCGAGCTCCAGCAGCAAGTGCCTTCACCCTACGCCGGCGTGCCTTCTCCCGAAGTTACGGCACCATTTTGCCTAGTTCCTTCACCCGAGTTCTCTCAAGCGCCTTGGTATTCTCTACCTGACCACCTGTGTCGGTTTGGGGTACGGTCCCACTGTATCTGAAGCTTAGAGGCTTTTCCTGGAAGCGTGGCATCGATGACTTCCTGACCGTGGTCAGTTCGTCTCGCCTCTCGGCCTTGGGGATCCGGATTTGCCTGAATCCCCAGCCTACGGGCTTTCACCAGGACAACCAACGCCTGGCTCACCTAGCCTTCTTCGTCCCCCCATCGCAATACAGTGAGGTACGGGAATATTGACCCGTTTCCCATCGACTACGCCTTTCGGCCTCGCCTTAGGGGCCGACTCACTCTGCTCCGATTAGCGTCGAACAGAAACCCTTGGTCTTCCGGCGGGGGAGTTTTTCACTCCCCTTGTCGTTACTCATGTCAGCATTCGCACTCGTGATACCTCCAGCAGACTTCTCAATCCACCTTCATCGGCTTACACGACGCTCCTCTACCGCTTGCCATTCGGCAAGCCCGTAGCTTCGGTACCTGGTTTAGCCCCGTTACATCTTCCGCGCAGGCCGACTCGACTAGTGAGCTATTACGCTTTCTTTAAAGGATGGCTGCTTCTAAGCCAACCTCCTAGCTGTCTGAGCCTTCCCACATCGTTTCCCACTTAACCAGGATTTCGGGACCTTAGCTGACGGTCTGGGTTGTTTCCCTTTTCACGACGGACGTTAGCACCCGCCGTGTGTCTCCCACGCTTGCACTCACCGGTATTCGGAGTTTGCCTCGGGTTGGTAAGCCGGGATGGCCCCCTAGCCGAAACAGTGCTCTACCCCCGGTGGTGATACGTGAGGCGCTACCTAAATAGCTTTCGAGGAGAACCAGCTATCTCCGGGCTTGATTAGCCTTTCACTCCGATCCACAAGTCATCCAAATCTTTTTCAACAGATCCTGGTTCGGTCCTCCAGTTGATGTTACTCAACCTTCAACCTGCTCATGGATAGATCGCCCGGTTTCGGGTCTATTTCCAGCGACTGGTCGCCCAGTTAAGACTCGCTTTCGCTACGCCTCCCCTATTCGGTTAAGCTCGCCACTGAAAATAAGTCGCTGACCCATTATACAAAAGGTACGCGGTCACATGACTTGCATGCTCCCACTGCTTGTACGCATACGGTTTCAGGATCTATTTCACTCCCCTCGCCGGGGTTCTTTTCGCCTTTCCCTCACGGTACTGGTTCACTATCGGTCAGCCAGGAGTATTTAGCCTTGGAGGATGGTCCCCCCATGTTCAGTCAAGGTTTCACGTGCCCCGACCTACTCGATTTCACATGTTCAGGTTTTCGGCTACGGGACTATCACCCGCTATGGTCGAGCTTCCCAGCTCGTTCGCCTAACCAGTCACATGCTTAAGGGCTAGTCCCCGTTCGCTCGCCGCTACTGGGGGAATCTCGGTTGATTTCTTTTCCTCGGGGTACTTAGATGTTTCAGTTCCCCCGGTTCGCCTCCCAACACCTATGGATTCAGTGTGGGATACCCAGCTTGTGCTGGGTGGGTTTCCCCATTCGGAAATGCCCGGGTCACAGGTTGTTTGCCACCTCACCGAGCCTTATCGCAGGCTACAACGTCCTTCATCGCCTCTGGCTGCCAAGGCATCCACCGTATGCGCTTAATCGCTTGACCATATAACCCGAAAGGGTCTGGTCCACGATTACGTACGACAATTGCCGGATACGCTTGAGACGTATCACTTTTGCTTTCTCCTTGCGGAGAAAACGTGTCAGCATGATTCACATTGTTAAAGAGCAGACTGTTCAGAGAACAGTGGGAAGTCTGACGACTTGCCGCTGGTCTCTGCAGATAAAGACTGGCTTGGAGAAGATGGTGGAGCCAAGCGGGATCGAACCGCTGACCTCCTGCGTGCAAGGCAGGCGCTCTCCCAGCTGAGCTATGGCCCCTTTCAACATCTCTTTGTGGCAAAACCACGCGAAATGTAATTTGTGTGAGACTAGGCGAAAGGCGACGACGTATAGCCTGCTATACGAGGAGTCTTTCAACAACGTATCACGCAAATTTGGTGGGTCTGGGCAGATTTGAAATAAACCCGGCAACCTCACCCTTCTCTTGACAGAACTTCCGGGGGTGCGCTCTCACCAACTGAGCGACAGACCCGGCCGAAGCTCGAGAATGGTGGGTCTGGGCAGATTTGAACTGCCGACCTCACCCTTATCAGGGGTGCGCTCTAACCAACTGAGCTACAGACCCATTGGTCGCGCTGGGTCCATACCCAAACAGTCTTTGCTCTGGCCGATCAGGTAATTCATTGTGAGCACTTGCCGCGAGGCGTGATACGTCGTTTAAGGAGGTGATCCAGCCGCAGGTTCCCCTACGGCTACCTTGTTACGACTTCACCCCAGTCATGAACCACACCGTGGTGATCGCCCTCCCGAAGGTTAGGCTAACCACTTCTGGTGCAGTCCACTCCCATGGTGTGACGGGCGGTGTGTACAAGGCCCGGGAACGTATTCACCGTGACATTCTGATTCACGATTACTAGCGATTCCGACTTCACGGAGTCGAGTTGCAGACTCCGATCCGGACTGAGACCGGCTTTCTGGGATTAGCTTGCCCTCGCGAGCTCGCAACCCTTTGTACCGACCATTGTAGCACGTGTGTAGCCCTACCCGTAAGGGCCATGATGACTTGACGTCGTCCCCACCTTCCTCCGGTTTGTCACCGGCAGTCTCCCTAGAGTTCCCGACCGAATCGCTGGCAAATAGGGACAAGGGTTGCGCTCGTTACGGGACTTAACCCAACATTTCACAACACGAGCTGACGACAGCCATGCAGCACCTGTCACTCGGTTCCCGAAGGCACTCCGCCGTCTCCGGCAGATTCCGAGGATGTCAAGGGTAGGTAAGGTTCTTCGCGTTGCATCGAATTAAACCACATGCTCCACCGCTTGTGCGGGCCCCCGTCAATTCATTTGAGTTTTAACCTTGCGGCCGTACTCCCCAGGCGGTCGACTTATCGCGTTAACTGCGCCACAAAGTCCGCGAAGGACCCAACGGCTAGTCGACATCGTTTACGGCGTGGACTACCAGGGTATCTAATCCTGTTTGCTACCCACGCTTTCGCACCTCAGTGTCAGTGTCAGTCCAGAAGGCCGCCTTCGCCACTGGTATTCCTCCCGATCTCTACGCATTTCACCGCTACACCGGGAATTCTACCTTCCTCTCCTGCACTCTAGCCTGACAGTTCCGGATGCCGTTCCCAGGTTGAGCCCGGGGCTTTCACAACCGGCTTATCAAGCCACCTACGCGCGCTTTACGCCCAGTAATTCCGATTAACGCTCGCACCCTCCGTATTACCGCGGCTGCTGGCACGGAGTTAGCCGGTGCTTCTTCTGTGGGTGATGTCCTTCCTCCCGGGTATTGGCCGGAAGGCTTTCTTCCCCACTGAAAGTGCTTTACAACCCGAGGGCCTTCTTCACACACGCGGCATGGCTGGATCAGGCTTGCGCCCATTGTCCAATATTCCCCACTGCTGCCTCCCGTAGGAGTTCGGGCCGTGTCTCAGTCCCGATGTGGCTGATCATCCTCTCAGACCAGCTACGGATCGTCGCCTTGGTGAGCCATTACCTCACCAACCAGCTAATCCGACATAGGCTCATCCGATAGCGCAAGGCCCGAAGGTCCCCTGCTTTCTCCCGTAGGACGTATGCGGTATTAGCCTGGGTTTCCCCAGGTTATCCCCCACTACCGGGCAGATTCCTATGCATTACTCACCCGTCCGCCGCTCGCCACCAGGAAGCAAGCTTCCCGTGCTGCCGCTCGACTTGCATGTGTTAGGCCTGCCGCCAGCGTTCAATCTGAGCCATGATCAAACTCTTCAGTTTCAAATCATATAGTCCTTACCCTTCCAAAGAAGGAAGCGGACCAAACTTGGCTCAAGGTCAAAGCTTCTCAAAAAGACCCGAAGGTCTTCGACGAGTCGCTTGCCTCGATATGGTGTGACTTCTCACCACCTCGTCGACAAGCGCCCACATGAATTACCTGATCGATTGTTAAAGAGCGGCTCCAGACTCTCAAAAGAGCGGAGCGTCTCGCTTGCTGCCGTGGCCGTTCGATCCAAGGACCGAGAGGCCTCGCCAGCGCCCTGCGAGGAAGGCGTATTCTACCGATTCGACCGAGCTTGTCAACTCGCTTCATGGTCGTCACCGAGGTGAACCTGACCGTGAAGCCCTGCGTCGCAGGGGTCGTGAGAGCCCTCAGCGGGGTTTCTATCGAAGCCCCCAGCGGGTCTCTAATGAGTGAGGCGCATTCTACCGAATCCGCCGTGTCCGTCAAGTGGGATTTTGCGAAGCAATTCGAAAAAATCCAAAGCGTGACAGCCACTTACCACTCTCTCCACCGCTAGCAACGTTGCCCGTTGCCGGCAGCGGATGCGTACTTTACGGTTATCTCGGTGGGTATGCAACCCGCCGCGTCAAAAAATATAGCTCAGCTTCCAGAACCTATCCATGACCACCGTCAATTTCTTTCTCGCACCGCCATGACGGGGCCTTGCAACGGAAACCTCACATAACGAAGAGGTCGACGAACCGATACACTGGCATCGCTTCGAGTTGCTCCTGGTTCCTACAAAGCTGAAAGATGTGCTGGCAACGTCCAGCCGGAAAGCGTGTCGCCAGGTTGCGTCGGAACTTTTCCTCAAGGATGGGGATACCCTCAACACGGCGACGGCGATGGCCGATGGGGTACTCCACTTCGACACACTCGGTAGCGCTGCCGTCCCTGAAATACACCTGGATGGCATTGGCAATGGAGCGCTTGTCCGCGGCGAGATAGTCTTGGGTGTAACGAGGTTCCTCGACGATTTCCACCTTAGCCCTGAGGGTATCGATGAGCGGATGCTGGCGGTGGAAGTCGTCCTCGTAGTGCTCGGCGACCAAATCACCGAAGATCAGCGGTACCGCCACCATGTACTGCAGACAGTGGTCGCGATCCGCCGGGTTGGCCAACTCGCCCTCCTTGGAGATGATCCGTATCGCCGACTCGTGTGTCGTAATGACGATACGCTCGATCTCCTCCAGACGATCCTTTACCTGAGGATGCAGCCGAACGGCCGCCTCGCAGGCCGTCTGGGCATGAAACTCTGCGGGGAAGGCGATCTTGAACAGGATATTCTCCATTACATAGGTGCCGAACTCACGCTGGAAGGTAAAGCACCGCTCGTTCTCGGGCTTGATCTTCTGGTCCTTGTTGGTCTTGGCGAAGAGGACGTCGTAGAAGCCCCACTGCGGTGCACTTAGCACCCCGGGGATACCCATCTCACCGCGCAGGGCGATATCGGCCAGGCGCACACCCCGTGAAGTGGCGTCCCCCGCGGCCCAGCTCTTGCGCGAACCGGCATTGGGTGCATGACGATAGGTACGCAGGCTCTGGCCATCGGCCCAGGCATGCGACAGGGCGGAGAGCAACTGCTCGCGGTCCGCCCCCATCATTTGCGCAGCCACTGCCGTTGAAGCGACTTTCACCAGCACCACGTGATCGAGCCCGACCCGATTGAAGGAATTGTCGAGAGCCAGCACGCCCTGAATTTCATGGGCCTTGATCATCGCTTCGAGCACATCGCGCATGGTCAGCGGCGCCTCACCCTGGGCAACCCGCTGCTGGGAAAGATGATCGGCCACCGCGAGGATGGCACCGAGATTGTCGGAGGGGTGCCCCCACTCGGCCGCGAGCCAGGTGTCGTTGTAATCGAGCCACCGAATGGTACAGCCGATATCCCACGCGGCCTTGACCGGGTCCAGGCGAAATGCTGTGCCAGGTACTCGAGCACCATGCGGCACCATGGTGCCTTCGACGAGCGGCCCGAGGTGCTTGGTACATTCAGGAAAACGCAGCGCCAGCAGGCCGCAACCCAGCGTGTCGATCAAGCAGTTGCGAGCGGTATCCAGCGCCTCATCACTCTCGATACGGTAATCGAGCACGTAGTCGGCGATCTTCTGCAGCTCGGGGTCGTAGTCGGGTCGGACGTTGCGTTCGACGGTGGCGCTCATGCTCCCTCCTGTCGCAGGCTCGGTATCGTCTCCCCTCACTATAGAAAACGCCCCGAGACTTGCGACTCGGGGCTCGGGCTTGGCGCGAGCCAATGTCCTAGAAAGCATCACCCGGGACGCGGACCCAGCCTTCCATCAAGACGCGCGCGCTGCGGCTCATCACCGCCTTGGTTGCCGTCCACTGCCCATTTGCCAGGGACGCTTCCGCCCCGACGCGCAGGGTGCCCGAGGGGTGGCCGAAGTGCACCGAGTTGCGCTCACCGCCTCCGGCGGCGAGGTTGACCAAGGTGCCGGGCACCGCCGCCGCCGTCGCGATGGCCACCGCCGCAGTACCCATCATGGCGTGGTGCAGCTTGCCCATGGAGAGTGCACGCACGACAAGATCGATATCGCTGGCCTTGATCGCCTTGCCACTGGAAGCCACATAGTCGGCAGGCGGCGCGACGAAGGCGACCTTCGGCGTGTGCTGGCGCTCGGCCGCCTCGGCGATCTCCTTGATCAGCCCCATGCGCACCGCGGCGTGAGCACGAATGGCTTCGAACATGGCCAGCGCCTTGGTATCGCCATTGATTGCTTCCTGCAGCTCGGTGCCCGTGTAGCCGATCGCCTCGGCGTTGACGAAGACCGTGGGGATGCCGGCATTGATCATGGTCGCCTCGAACGTACCAACCCCCGGCACTTCGAGCTCATCGATCAAGTTACCGGTGGGGAACATGGAACCCTCCCCGTCGGCCGGGTCCATGAACTCCACCGCCACTTCGGCGGCCGGAAAGGTCACGCCGTCGAGTTCGAAGTCGCCGGTTTCCTGCACTTCGCCGCCCACGATCGGCACCCGTGAGACGATGGTCTTGCCGATGTTGGCCTGCCAGATACGCACCGTGGCGATGCCGTTCTCGGGGATGCGCGAGGAATCCACCAAGCCGTTGCTGATGGCAAAGGGCCCTACGGCAGCGGAGAGATTGCCGCAGTTGCCGCTCCAGTCGACGAATGGCTTGTCGATGGAGACCTGGCCGAACAAGTAGTCGACATCGTGATCGGGGCTTTCGCTTTTCGACAGGATCACCGTCTTGCTGGTACTGGAGGTGGCCCCACCCATGCCGTCGATCTGCTTCTGGTAGGGATCGGGGCTGCCGATCACCCGCAGCAGCAACGCATCGCGGGCCGGACCGGGCTGGCGCGCCGCCTCGGGCAAGTCGTCCAGGCGGAAGAAGACACCCTTGCTGGTGCCGCCGCGCATATAGGTCGCGGGAATCCTGATCTGGGAAACTTGGCTCATGCGCTGATCGCCTCCTCGGATTCGAGGAAGTCCTGGGCAAAGCGCTGCAGCACGCCGCCGGCGGAGTAAACGGAAACCTCCTCGGCGGTATCCAGCCGACACAGCACCGGTACGCGCTCGCTGTCGCCGTTGGCGCGATGGATCACCAGGGACAGGGTTGCCCCCGGGGCCGGCTTGCCCTCCACGTCATAGGTTTCAGTACCGTCGAGCTTCAGGGTATGGCGCGTGGTGCCTTCCTCGAACTGCAGCGGCATCACACCCATGCCCACCAGGTTGGTGCGGTGAATGCGTTCGAAGCCCTCGGCGACGATGGCCTCGACGCCGGCCAGCGCCACGCCCTTGGCGGCCCAGTCACGCGACGAACCCTGGCCGTAATCGGCCCCGGCGATCACGATCAGCGGCTGGCCGCGCTCCATGTAGGTTTCGATGGCTTCCCACATACGCGTCACCTTGCCTTCCGGCTCGATGCGCGCCAGTGAGCCTTGAATCACTTCTCCCTTGTCGTCGCGTACCATCTCGTTGAACAGCTTGGGATTGGCGAGCGTGGCGCGCTGGGCGGTGAGGTGGTCGCCGCGGTGAGTGGCGTAGGAGTTGAAGTCCTCCTCCGGCAGGCCCATCTTGGCCAGGTACTCCCCCGCTGCGCTGTCCAGCATGATGGCGTTGGACGGCGACAGATGGTCTGTGGTGATGTTGTCCGGCAGGATCGCCAGCGGCCGCATGCCCTTCAGCCCCTTCTCACGCGCCATGTTGCCCTCCCAGTACGGCGGGCGGCGGATGTAGGTGCTCTGCGGCCGCCAATCGTAGAGCGGGCTCTTGGCCTCTTCCACTTCATCCAGATTGAACATCGGGATGTAGACCTGCTTGAACTGCTCCGGCCTGACGTACTGCCCGACGATGGCATCGATCTCTTCGTCGGCGGGCCACAGATCCTTAAGCGTGACGGGATTGCCATCCTTGTCATAGCCGAGCGCATCCTTCTCGATGTCGAAGCGCACGGTACCGGCGATGGCGTAGGCCACCACCAGCGGCGGCGAGGCGAGGAACGCCTGCTTGGCGTAGGGGTGAATGCGCCCGTCGAAGTTGCGGTTGCCGGAGAGTACCGCAGTGGCATAGAGGTCACGGTCGATGATCTCCTGCTGGATCTCGGGACGCAGCGCACCGGACATGCCGTTACAGGTGGTGCAAGCGTAGGCGACGATGCCGAAACCGAGCTTCTCCATCTCGGGCAGCAGGCCGGCCTCTTCCAGATAGAGACGCGCGACTTTCGACCCTGGCGCGAAGGAAGATTTCACCCATGGCTTGCGGATAAGCCCTCGCTCGTTGGCCTTCTTCGCCAGCAGTCCCGCCGCCACCACGTTGCGCGGGTTGGAGGTATTGGTACAGCTGGTGATGGCGGCGATGATCACCGCGCCGTCGGGCATCCGGCCGGCCTTCTCCTCGGCCAGCGCCAGCTCCAGGTTGGCGGCGATACCGCGTTCGGCCAGCGCCGAGGTGGGCAGACGACGGTGCGGATTGGAGGGTCCGGCCATGTTGCGCTCGACGGTGGAGAGGTCGAACGTCAGCACCCTCTCGTACTGCACGCTCTTCAGGCTGTCGGCCCACAGCCCTACTGTCTTGGCATAGTTCTCGACCAGCGCCACCTGCTCCGGCTCGCGTCCGGTGATGGTCAGGTAGTCGATGGTCTGCTCGTCGATATAGAACATCGCCGCGGTGGCACCGTATTCCGGCGTCATGTTGGAAATGGTGGCGCGGTCACCTATGGTCAGACTGTCGGCACCCTCGCCGAAGAACTCCAGGTAGGCGCCTACCACCCGCTCCTGACGCAGGAACTCGGTAATCGCCAGCACGATATCGGTGGCGGTAATGCCGGGCTGACGCTTGCCGGTTAGTTTGACGCCGATGATATCGGGCAGGCGCATCATCGAGGGACGGCCGAGCATTACGGTCTCGGCCTCGAGCCCACCCACGCCGATGGCGATGACGCCGAGGCAGTCGATGTGCGGCGTGTGGCTATCGGTGCCCACGCAGGTGTCCGGATACGCGACGCCATCGCGCGCCTGGATCACCGGCGACATCTTCTCCAGGTTGATCTGGTGCATGATGCCGTTGCCGGCAGGAATCACGTCGACGTTCTTGAACGCAGTGCGCGTCCAGTCGATGAAGTGGAAACGATCCTCGTTGCGACGGTCCTCGATGGCACGGTTCTTGTCGAACGCATGAGGGTCGTCGCCGCCGCACTCCACGGCCAGCGAATGGTCGACGATCAATTGGGTCGGTACCACCGGGTTGACCTTGGCCGGATCGCCGCCCTTCTCGGCGATGGCGTCACGCAGGCCGGCCAGATCGACCAGCGCCGTCTGGCCAAGAATGTCATGGCACACCACCCGCGCCGGGTACCAGGGAAAGTCGAGATCGCGCTTGCGCTCGATCAGCTGCTTGAGCGCATCGGTGAGCAGCTCCGGCTCACAGCGGCGCACCAGTTGCTCGGCCAGCACCCGGGAGGTGTAGGGCAGGGTGTCGTAAGCACCAGGCTGGATTTCCTCGACGGCCTCACGCACGTCGAAGTAGTCCAGCTCGGTGCCGGGAAGCGGTTTACGGTAGTGAGTATTCATGAGTCGACGTCTTCACGTGGTGTTGGGTCAGGCGAGGGAAGGCAGGCGGCTCGCGGCCGCCTGCGGATGCCGGGTGAGGAGTGGTTCAGTCACGCTCCTCGATCGGCACCCATTCGCTCTTCTCCGGGCCGATATAGTCGGCGCTGGGGCGGATGATACGGTTGTTGGCGCGCTGCTCGAAGACATGGGCACACCAGCCGGTAACGCGCGAACAGACGAAGATCGGCGTGAACAGCTTGGTGGGAATGTCCATGAAGTAATAGGCGCTGGCATGGAAGAAGTCGGCGTTGCAGAAGAGCTTCTTCTCGCGCCACATGACCTCCTCGACGCGCTCGGAAACCGGGTACAGGACCGTATCGCCCACGTCCTCGGCCAGCTTCTTCGACCATTCCTTGATGATGGCGTTGCGCGGGTCGGACTCGCGATAGATCGCGTGACCGAAGCCCATGATCTTCTCCTTGCGCTCGAGCATGCCCATGATCTCGCGCTCGGCTTCTTCCGGCGACTTCCAGTTCTCGATCATGGCCATGGCGGCCTCGTTGGCGCCGCCATGCAGCGGGCCGCGCAGCGAGCCAATGGCACCGGTGACGCAGGAGTGCATGTCGGAAAGCGTCGAGGCGCATACACGGGCAGTAAAGGTCGAGGCGTTGAACTCGTGCTCGGCGTAGAGGATCAGCGAGACATTCATGACCCGGGCATGCAGCTCGGACGGCGCCTCGTCACGCAGCAGATGCAGGAAGTGGGCACCCACCGACTCGTCGTCGGTTTCGGTTTCGATACGCACGCCGTCGTGGCTATAGCGATACCAGTAACAAATGATCGACGGCAGCACGGCGAGCAGACGGTCGGAAACGTCCTGCTGCTGGTCGAAGCGCTCCTCGGTCTCGAGGTTGCCGAGCATCGAGGCGCCGGTACGCATCACGTCCATTGGGTGAGCGCTGGCCGGGATCTGTTCGAGTACGGCCTTCAGAGCCGGGGGCAGGCTGCGCAGCCCCTTGAGCTTGGTCACGTAGGCATCGAGCTCGGCTTGGTTGGGCAGCTTGCCCTTGAGCAGCAAATAGGCCACCTCCTCGAAGCGCGCCTTCTCGGCGAGCTCCTTGATGTCGAAGCCGCGGTAGGTCAGCCCGGCGCCGCTCTTGCCCACGGTGCACAGGGCTGTGGTTCCTGCGCTCTGGCCCCGCAGGCCGGTACTGCTGACGGTTTTCTCAGCCATGTCGAGTCTCCTTGATCTGCGTTTTCTTGTCGTCGTAACGAGCCTGGCTCAGGCGCCCGGGCTCTTTTCGGCCAGCTGGTTCTCTGCGAACAGCGCATCGAGCTTCTGCTCGAAGGCGTGGTAATTGAGAAAATCGTAGAGTTCGTCGCGAGTCTGCATCAGCTCGACCACGTCACGCTGATGGCCCTTGTCGAGAATGCTTTGGTAGACCTTCAGTGCCGCGGCATTCATGGCACGGAACGCCGACAGCGGGTAGAGCACCATCCGGCAGCCCACCTCGGCGAGCTCCTGCTGGCTGAACAGCGGCGTGGCACCGAATTCGGTGATGTTGGCCAGGATCGGCGCGTCGACGCGCTCGCAGAAGGCACGGTAGTCGTCGAGGGTGTGCACCGCCTCGGCAAAGATGGCATCGGCCCCGGCCTCGATACAGGCGTTGGCACGTTCGATGGCGGCGTCGAGCCCTTCCTTCTGGAAGGCGTCGGTACGTGCAATCAGATAGAAATCGGGATCGATACGTGCGTCGGCAGCGGCCTTGATGCGGTCGACCATCTCCTGCTTCGAGACGATCTCCTTGTTGGGGCGATGTCCGCAACGCTTCTGTGCCACCTGGTCCTCGAGGTGCACCGCCGCCACACCGGCACGCTGCATCTCCTTGACGGTGCGGGCAATGTTGAAGGCTCCACCCCAGCCGGTATCGATATCCACCAGCAGCGGAAGGTCGGTGGCGCCACAGATGCGATGGGCATCCTGCACGACATCATTCATGGTGGTCATGCCCAGGTCGGGCAGACCGAAGGAGGCGTTGGCCACCCCGCCGCCGGAAAGATAGATCGCCTGGTGGCCGACCCGCTCGGCCATCATGGCGGTATAGGCATTGATGGTGCCGACGATGGGAAGCGGCCGGTTGGCCTCGAGAGCCGTACGGAAGCGAGCGCCGGGGGTAAGTTGCGTCATGGTAGGTTCCTCTGTGATCTTTCTCGTGGCCTCAAGCGGTAGCCTCGGCCTGCTCTTTGAGAATCTCGGCGTAGCGGTCAGCCACGTTGGCCCGCGAGGCACTGACGTGACGGCGCATCAGCAGTTCGGCCAGCTCGGCGTCGCCCGCCTCGATGGCGTCGACGATGCGATGGTGTTCGACGAAGGCGCGCTGGGGCCGGGTGCCGCTGGCGCTGAATTGGGTACGATAGAGTCGCACCAGGTAATAGAGGTCGTCGCACAACATGGTCATCAACATGCGATTGTGGCTGCCCAGCACGATGCGATAATGGAAATCCAGGTCGCCCTCGCGCTGATAGTAGGCCTCGCCACTCTTGAGGTCGGCTTGACGCTCGTGCACAGCAAGCACCTCTCGCAGCCCGGCGATTTCATCGCGGGTCATATGCTCCGCGGCCAGCCGTGCAGCCATGCTCTCCAACGCCTCGCGAACGTCGAAGAGCTCCAGCAGCTCCTTCATCGAGAGCTTGACCACCCTGGCACCCACGTGTGGGACTCGCTCGATCAGGCGATGGGCTTCCAGGCGGCGCATCGCTTCACGCAGCGGACCACGGGAGATGCCATAGGTCTTCGACAGACCCGGCTCTGTGATCTTGCTCCCCGGCGCCAGCTCACCACGCACGATGGCGTCCTGTAGCTGATGGAAGACCCGCTCGGCCAGGGTCCGAACTTCGGGAGAGGGTTGTTCTGGGGCGACTGAGTTCATGGCGATTGTCGACAATTGAAGGATGAAGTGACTTTAGACATTGCCTTTGAATCGGTCAACCTCCCTGTTACAGCGTTTTTATACCCCTTTGGTTGTAGGCACTCGGCCAGCACCGATTGCCAATGTCGACAATTTCGTCTGTATTGAAAGTAAAGTCGTTAGCTGGACACTGACTCTCACGACAAAACGCATCCCGCCCCCTAGAATGAGGGCCTGTTCTGAAAGGCCCCCTTCATGACCGAAAGACTTCAAATCAGCCCTCTCCCCTACCGGGATGACCCACTCGCTTATTTCGCGCCCCTGCGCCAGCGCCCGGGGGCCGTCCTGCTCGATAGCGGCAAGCCTGCCGCGCCGGGCGGGCGCTACGACATCATCAGTTGCGATCCCGTGTCGGTACTGGATGTAGATGGACAGGGTGTCATTCGGATAGACGATGTGGTGCGCGACTGTCGCAACCCTTTCATGGCCCAACAGGCCCTGCTGGACAGCCTGTCGCTCGACCTCCCCGATAGCGACCTGCCTTTCCTGGGCGGCCTGATCGGCTATTGGGGCTATGACCTGGGCCGTTCCCTGGAACCCGTGGGAGAGTCGTCGCGCCAGGTCGTCGCCCTGCCTGCCAGCCGCATCGGACTGTACGACTGGGCCCTGATTCAGGATCACCGAGAGCAGCAAAGCTGGTTGGTGGCCACGAAAGATAGGCGCGACCAGGTGCTGGGTTGGCTGCAGCAACCCTCCTCGGCCACACAGGACTTTCGGCTCTTGTCACCTTTCGAGGGTGAACTCGATCGCAGCGGCTATGCCGAGCGTTTTGCTGCCGTGCAGGATTACATCCGTGCTGGCGACTGCTACCAGATCAACCTGGCACAGCGTTTCAGCGCGAGATATCGCGGCGACCTCTGGCCGGCCTATCAGCGCCTGCGCCAGGCCACTCCGACACCGTTCGCCGGCTATATGGCCTGGAACGCGGAACGAGGTGAGCAGGCCATCCTGTCGCTTTCGCCCGAGCGTTTCCTGCACTGTCGGGCCGACGGGCACGTCGAGGCCCGGCCAATCAAGGGCACTCGCCCGCGCGGCAGTACAGCCGGAGAGGACGCTCGCTTGGCCGATGAACTGGCCGCCAGTCTCAAGGATCGCGCTGAGAATGTGATGATCGTGGACCTGCTGCGCAATGACCTGGGCCGAGTGTGCCGCCCGGGTAGTGTCCGGGTGCCGCAGCTGTGCGGGCTGGAGAGCTATGCCAACGTACATCACCTGGTCAGCATCGTCTGCGGCGAACTGGCGGAAGGTAAACGCCCGCTGGATCTACTGGCCGCCGCCTTTCCAGGCGGCTCGATCACCGGTGCTCCCAAGGTGCGAGCGATGCAGATCATCGATGAGCTGGAGCCCAGCCGTCGCAGCGTCTACTGCGGCAGTCTGGGCTTCGTCGACGTGCGCGGCAACATGGATACCTCGATTGCCATTCGTACCGCCGTCGCCGATGGAGCGCGTATCCACCTGTGGGGAGGTGGCGGGTTGGTGGCCGATTCCGTTGTCGAGGCGGAGTACATCGAAACCTTGGATAAGATCCGACACCTGATGAGTGCGCTGGCAGATCCAAAGCATGACATGGAATAAGAAACCATGGTTTACCAGCCATTTGGCTATATTTATCCAATGAAAAGGTATTGGGGGCCAATCCATAGCCTTTGTTAGGGTAATGGCCAAGATGCCACCAACGACTCAGGAGCTTCCATGGCAGAACTCGACGCAATCAATCAGGAACTCGGCAATGATCCCGATTCACTGATTCGCTGGGCCCTGGAGCAGGGCCAGCGCCCTATCGTCACCACCAACTTCCGCCCCTTCGAAGCCGTCATTCTGCACATGGTGACGTGCCAACGACCGGACATCCCCGTTGTGTGGATGGATCACGGCTACAATACCGATGCGACCTACCGGTTTGCCGATGAGCTGGTCAAGCGACTCGACCTGAACCTGATCACCTATCTGCCGCAGCGCACCCGGGCCCACCGCGAGGCCGTTGATGGCCCCATGCCGGGCATCGATGACCCGCGTCACGAAGCTTTCACGCGGGAGGTCAAGCTGGAACCGTTCGAACGGGCACTGCGCGAGATGGCACCGGACGTCTGGTTCACGGCGCTGCGCGCCGAGGATACCCCGGAGCGCGCCCGCATGGCGCCCCTCAGCAAGAACGCCGATGGCCTGCTCAAGGTCTCGCCGTTACTGGGCTGGAGTGCCAAGGACATGTACCAGTACCTGCAGCGGCACGACTTGCCCAACGAGTTCGACTACTTCGACCCCACCAAGGTGGAAGAGAAGCGGGAGTGTGGGCTGCATTTACAGCACTGAATCTTGGCATGTAGCCCTTTCGCAAAGAACCGAGCAGAGGCGGGTCGGGATAGTCCTGATCCGCCTCGTTCGTTGTCCAAAGCTCGCTCCCGGCTTTCGGGTAATGCCTAACGCACTGGCAGGACGATTTCCTCGAACAGCTCGGCTTCATGCCGCGGCCCGGCGGCAAGCGCCGCATCGACCAGGTCGCGCTCGAGATGGCCAGCGAACCCCTTGACGAAGTCGTACATGTAGCCGCGCATGAAAGTACCGCGACGGATGCCGATCTTGGTCACCGAGCTTTCGAATAGATGGCCTGCCTCGAGAGCGACAAGGTCCTCGTCGAGCTCGGGGTCGTAAGCCATGTGTGCCACGATCCCTACTCCCAGCCCCAACCTGACGTACGTCTTGATAACGTCGGCATCGGCAGCGGTGAGCACCACATTCGGCGTGAGCCCACCGGCGCGGAAGGCGTCATCGAGCTGTGAGCGTCCGGTAAAGCCGAACACATAGGTCACGATCGGCTGCTCGGCCAATCGCTCGAGGGTCAGTTCGCCCCCATCGGCCAGGGGGTGCCCGCGCGGCACCAGCACGCAGCGGTTCCAGCGATAGCAGGGCAACAATATCAGGTCGGTGAACAGCTCCAGCGACTCGGTGCAGATGGCGAAATCGGCCATGCCATCGCTGACCATCTGCGCGATCTGTTTGGGCGTGCCCTGCTGCATGTGCAGGGCGACATCGGGATACTTGCGGGTGAATTCACCGATCACAGGCGGTAAGGCATAGCGAGCCTGAGTATGTGTAGTAGCGATCGACAGGCTGCCCCGGCGTTCATCACTGTGCTCCTGGGCCACTTGCTTGATGTTGTCGGTCAATCGCAGCACTTGGCCAGCCAGTTCGACAATAGATTCCCCGGCCGGGGTGACTCGCGTCAAATGCTTGCCACTACGAGCGAATATCTCAACCCCCAGCTCATCTTCCAACAAGCGAATCTGCTTGGAGATACCGGGCTGTGACGTGAACAGACTTTGGGCCGTTGCCGACACGTTGAGGTTGTGGCGGGTCACTTCCCACACATAGCGCAGCTGCTGTAGTTTCATTCTCGACTCGGCTCCCGGACGCCTGGCAGGACATCCCCATCAGCGATTAGACCCGCTTGCCTAATCACTAAATAGCATAACGACAAACAGGTATCACGGCTATGGGCGTGAGCGTGTGGTAAAGGTACGGCGGCAATTATCTGCTATTTGCCAGACACCCGGCCGACGGCTAACATCTGCCGACCGGATATGCCTATGCATGTCACCCGATCCGCTCGATGTAGCGCAACGTAACTGGAGATTCCCATGGCCAATAACGTCGATGTCACCAATGCCAACTTCGAGCAGGAAGTCCTGAAGGCGGAACAACCCGTACTGCTGAAGTTCTGGGCCCCATGGTGCGGCCCCTGTAAGGTCATGGCCCCGGTGATCGACGAGGTTGCCGAAGAGCGTTCCGACAACCTCAAGGTGGTCAGCATCAATGTCGACGATGCCCCCGAGATCGCTGCCGAACAGGGTGTACGCGGCGTTCCCACCGTCATGCTGTTCAAGTCGGGCTCCAAGGTCGCTTCGCTGGTAGGCGCCCAGTCCAAGTCACAGCTGGTGCAGTTCATCGACCAGAACGCCTGATACCCCTGGATCAGGCGTCAACCTTCGCTCCGCCCCGGTTCCCGCCGGGGCGTTTGCGTTTTCGAGGAGGGCAGGCTCGATTCATCATCGGTCGCAAGAAACTCTTCCTCCTCCACGACCACTCTATCGACAAACGGCCGTTTGCCGGGTCCCAGCAGATAGGCGATCCAACGCGTCTGAGGATGACTGTCCAAGGCGATCTTGAGGGTCATGGTCAGCACGACCGATAGCAGCATGCCGACCACACCCAGCAGCCAGCCCCAGACCACCAGCGAGAGGAAGGCGACGAAGGCGGATAGTCCCAGCGCACGCCCCATCAGGCGCGGCTCGACCAGGTTGCCGAGAATGAAATTGATGGCCAGGTAGGCCATCGCCAGGCCAAAGGCTTCAAACAGCCCGCCGTCCTGAGACACCAGCAAGAGCAGGACCGGCGGAACGGCCGCTATGGCTGAACCAATGTTGGGGATGTAATTGAGCGCGAAGGCCAGCAGACCCCAGAGAAGGGGGAAGTCCACCCCAGTCATCAGACAGGCGAACCAAGCCATGACACCCGTAAGCAGGCTGACGAGGGTCTTGACCGCGAGATAGCGTTTGAGCGTCTGGCTGAACTCATGGAAACGCTGCAGGCTGGCTTCTGGATGGTCGAGCGCATGAGCCACCTTGCGCCGGAAATTAAGCGTTTCGAACAGCATGAAGATGACCAGCAGTGCCACCACCACGCTCTGCATCAGCAGATTGCCCAACCCTCCCAGCAAAGCCGAGAACCACTCCCCCTCGTCTTCGACTTCGACCAGGCCGGCCAGCGTGTCGGGGTTGATCGCCAGACCCATGGAGGCCATGCTGTCGAGCAGGTTGAGATACTGCGCATAGAGCCGCCCCTCGATGCCTGGCAACGCTTCGATGAAGGTGCCGAAGGCATTGACTGCCAGCAGCCCCACCAGGGAAAGAAAGCCTCCGATCACCAGCAGGGTCACCACCACCGCCAGGCGTAGTCCCAATCCCAGGCGGTGGAGCCAGTTCACCGGAGAGGTGCAGATCACGGCGATGAACAAACCCAGCAGTATAGGAATGATCAGGTCGGCGCCAGCGCGTATGCCCGCAATGATCACGACCAGCGCCGCCAAGGCCAGCGTCAAGGTGAGGGGGCGACCGTATCGCACGTTGTCATCGCGGTAAATCATGCCATCTATCCTTGCCTGGCGTGTCCTGCTTATCATGACCCTAACCGGGCGGGCACACAAACCTGCCCATCCCGGCGCGATCCCGAGCGATTTACTTATCATTGCCGCAAGGAGGCTTTCCCCGATGTCCTCGACACCTTTTCGCTGCCTGCTGCTGGGCGGACTGCTGACCGCTATCCCGCTGACAGGAGCCGCTGCACAGGCCGACGAACCCCGCGCAAGGCTGGACGTGCAGGCCGAAGCACAACTCGATGTGGTGCCGGACCGCGCCACGCTCAGCGCCCGCCTATGGGAGCGTACGCCGGCCATAGCCCCCCATGAAGACGACGATACCGACCCCGACGCCCTGCGCCAGGCACATGATCGCCTGGAGGAGCGGGCCGCCGCCTTGATTCGAACACTGGAAGAGGCTGGCATCGAGCGCGACGACATCAGCGCGGGCTCACTCAGCGTCCAGCCGGAATACGTACCCGCCCCGCGGCACAGTGACAACGACAGCGACATGCTGATGCGCACGCGACTGGATCGGCCTTTCCAGGTTCGTGTCGATGACCTGGAGCGCCTGCCGCGGCTACTCGACGCCCTGACGGAAGCTGGTGTCAACGCTATGGATGGCATCAGCTACGATCTGGCTGATCGCGATGCCGCTACTGACGAGGCGCTGGTTAAAGCATTGGAGAAGGCGCGCCACAAGGCCGAACTGATGGCGCGCACCATGGACGTTTCGCTCGGTGCCGTGGCCAACATCAGCGAGACGCGCCCCCCCATCTATGCGCCTCGCATGATGGCGATGAGCGCCGACGCCCGGGAGAGCGGCTCTCAAGCCGAATACCGCCCCGGAACGATCGTCATCGAGGCGGGCGTCAGCGTCAGTTGGGTGATCGAGAATTGATGGCGTCGATTCCGCCCAGGTAAGGCCGCAACACCTCGGGTACGGTGATGGAGCCATCGGCGTTCTGATGATTCTCCATCACCGCGATGAGGCAGCGCCCCACCGCCAGGCCCGAGCCGTTGAGGGTATGCAGCAGTTGCGGCTTCTTCTGCTCGGGATGGCGGAAGCGCGCCTGCATGCGTCTCGCCTGGAAATCCTCGCAGTTGGACACCGAGGAGATCTCCCGGTAAGTGGACTGGCTCGGCAGCCACACTTCCAGGTCGTAGGTTTTCGCAGCACCGAACCCCATGTCGCCAGTACACAGCGTCACCACCCGATACGGCAGCTCCAGCGCCTGCAGGATCGCCTCGGCGTGGCCGCGCATCTCCTCCAAGGCGGCATAGCTCGTCTCAGGCTCGACCAACTGCACCATTTCCACCTTGTCGAACTGGTGCTGACGGATCATGCCGCGGGTATCGCGGCCGTGGGAGCCCGCCTCGCTGCGAAAGCACGGCGTATGGGCGGTGAGCTTGAGCGGCAGCACCTTGTAGTCGAGGATCTCGTCGCGAGCGAAGTTGGTCAGTGGCACCTCGGCGGTGGGGATCAGGTGATAGCTACGCTCGTCGTCCAACCGGAACAGGTCCTCGCCGAACTTGGGTAGCTGGCCGGTGCCGTACAGCGAGGCCTCGTTGACCATGTAGGGGACGTAGCACTCTTCGTAGCCGTGCTCGAGGGTCTGCTTGTCGAGCATGAACTGTGTCAGCGCCCGGTGCAGACGCGCGATCCCGCCGCGCATCACCGCGAAACGCGAGCCGGTCAGCTTGGCCGCGAGTTCGAAGTCCAGCTCACCCTTGAGGCCACCGAGGTCGACATGGTCGCGGACCTCGAAGTCGTAGTCTCGCGGCGTGCCCCAGCGATGCAGCTCGACGTTGTCCTCTTCGCTCTCACCTTCCGGCACGCTGTCGTGGGGCAGGTTGGGAATGCCGCTTGCCAGCGCCTCCCACTCTTCCTGCACCTCGGCCAGCTGACGCTTGGCAGCATCCAGGCGGTCGCCGAGATCGCTCACCTCATCGAGCAGCGGCTGGATGTTCTCGCCTGCGGCCTTGGCCTTGCCGATCGCCTTGGAGCGGGTATTGCGCTCATTCTGCAGGTTCTCGGTTTCGGTCTGCAGTTCGCGACGCCGGGACTCCAGCGTCTCGAGCCGCTCGGTATCGAGGGTGAAGCCTCGCTTGGCCAGTCGTTGGGCGACCGCATCGAGGTCGCTGCGCAGCAGTTTGGGATCGAGCATGGCATCCAGCCCCTGAAAGAAAGCGAACGGTAAAAGAGGGTAAAACGGCGGAACATTGTAGGCAAAAGGCTGCCATGGTGCCACGCCGCAACGCCCGACGGGATGCGCGCCACCGCCCTCTCGCGGTAAAGTAGCGCCATTCTCCTGCCAGTCCGACGCACCGGACAGCGTTACACGACCGAATCGATACCATGATTGCACGCCTGGACACCACCGCATCGAGTGCCACCGCCGCCCTCGGCGCCCATTATCTGCGTTTTCTCGAAGCCTTGAAGGCCTCCGGTTTCGAAGGCGAGATCGCCCCGGACTACGCCAGCCGCACGGTGCTGGCCACCGACAACTCGATCTATCAGCGCCTGCCCCAGGCCGCCCTGTTCCCGCGTCACGCCGAGGACCTCGAGCGAATTGCCCGCCTGGCCGGCGACGCGGCGCATCGCCGAGTGGTACTGACGCCCCGCGGCGGCGGCACCGGCACCAACGGTCAGTCGCTCACCGACGGCCTGGTGGTGGACGTTTCGCGCCATATGAACCGGATTCTCGATATCGACGTCGAGAACCGCCGCGTGCGGGTGCAGGCCGGGGTGGTCAAGGATCAGCTCAACGCCGCCCTGAAGCCCCATGGGCTGTTCTTCGCCCCCGACCTCTCCACCTCCAATCGCGCCACCCTCGGCGGCATGATCTCCACCGATGCCAGCGGCCAGGGCAGCTGCGAGTACGGCAAGACCCGCGATCATGTGCTCGAGCTCGACAGCGTGCTGCTTGGCGGCGAGCGCTTGAGGAGCCGGCCAGTGGACGATGCCGAGCTGGAGACGCTGTGCCACCATAGCGGCACGATCGGCAACGCCTATCGCACCGCCCGGGAGATCATCGATACCCAGCGCAAGCTGATCGCCACAAAGTTTCCACCGCTCAACCGCTGCCTGACCGGCTACGACCTGGCGCACTTGCGGGATGAGCAAGGCCGACTCAACCTCAACAGCCTGCTGTGCGGCTCCGAGGGCTCGCTCGGTTTTCTCAACGAGGCGGTGCTCAACGTCCTGCCGATTCCCAAGCACTCGACCCTGGTCAACGTGCGCTATGCCGGCTTCATGGACGCCCTGCGCGACGCCAAGGCGCTGATGGGCGCTTCACAGGACACGCCACAGGCGCCGCGCCCCACCTCGATCGAGACGGTGGACGACAAGGTGCTGCTGCTGGCCATGGAGGATTTCGTCTGGGACAGCGTAGCGGAATTCTTTCCCGGCGAGGCAGCCGCCGACGCGGGCGAGGGCAATACCACCACCGCCGAGCGACAGGCAGTGGCGATCCGTGGCATCAACCTGATCGAGTTCAACGATGACGATCCCGAGCGGCTCGCCGAGCGGGTGGCGGCCTTCTGCCACCACCTCGAGGCGGACGACAGCGTACAGCGCCTCGGCTACACCCTGGCCGACGGTCGCGACCAGATTCAGAAGGTCTACGCCATGCGCAAGCGCGCCGTGGGGCTGCTCGGCAATGCCAGGGTCGATGCCAAGGGCGAGAAGCGCCCGATTCCCTTCGTCGAGGATACCGCGGTACCACCGGAGCACCTGGCCGACTTCATCAGTGAGTTCCGCGCCGCGCTGGATGCCCGCGGGCTCAGCTACGGCATGTTCGGCCATGTGGATGCCGGCGTGCTGCACGTGCGCCCGGCCATCGACATGAAGGATCCGGCGCAGGAGCGGCTGATCCGAGAGATTTCCGACGAGGTCGCCGAGCTGACTCTGCGCTACGGCGGGCTGCTGTGGGGTGAGCACGGCAAGGGCGTTCGCTCCGAATACGCCCCCAGGTTCTTCGGCGAGCTCTATCCCAGCCTGCAGCAGGTCAAGGCGGCCTTCGACCCGCACAACCAGTTGAACCCGGGCAAGATCGCGACGCCGCTGCCCTCTTCCCCCCCAACCGACACCGTAGGGAGTCCGTCCGAAGCGGTTGAGGCGCAAGCGGTCAAACTGGTCGACCCCGGCCTGCTGACCATCGATGGGGTGCCCACCCGCGGCCAGCTCGACCGCCAGATCGACGAGCACGCGTGGCAGGCCCACGCCGCCACGGTCTACTGCAACGGCAACGGCGCCTGCTACAACTACGATCCCGATGACGCCATGTGCCCGTCGTGGAAGGCCACCCGCGACCGCATCCACTCGCCCAAGGGGCGCGCCAGCCTCGTCCGCGAGTGGCTGCGCCTGCAGGGCAACACCGGGGTCGATCTGATCGAGGAAACCCGCCAGCAGCGCGAGCAAGACGCCTGGGGCTTCTTGAAGCACCTCCCCATGCGGGTGCGCAACACCTGGAAGCGTCGCGAAGAGCCCGACTTCTCCCACGAGGTGTACGAAGCCATGGCCGGCTGCCTGGCTTGCAAGTCCTGTGCCGGCCAGTGCCCGGTGAAGGTCAACGTGCCGGATTCGCGCTCGCAGTTCCTCGAGATCTACCATGGCCGCTACCTGCGCCCGCTACGCGACTACCTGATCGGCGGCATGGAGTTCTTCGTGCCGTACCTCGCCTACGTCGCACCGCTCTACAATGCCGCACTGGGCCAGCGCTGGGTGGATCAGCTGCTGTCAGGCCCCATCGGGCTGGTCGACAGCCCACGACTCTCGCGCGCGCGGCTGGCCAAGCAGCTGCGCACCTGGGGCATCGCCGAGGCCACGCCGATCTCGCTGGGCCTGCTCAGCGAGGCGCAGAAGGCCCGAAGCGTAGTCATCGTCCAAGATGCCTTCACCAGCCACTTCGAGGCCGAACGGGTGATGGACATCGTCGAGCTGCTCGCGCGCCTCGACATGAAGGTGTTCGTCGCGCCCTACTCGCCCAACGGCAAGCCGCTGCACGTGCAGGGCTTCCTCGGCGCCTTCGAACGCACCGCCGAGAAGCAGGCACGCCGCCTGCGCGCCCTGGCCGAATTCGGCGTGCCGCTGGTGGGCATCGACCCGGCCATGACCCTGACCTATCGCCAGGAGTACGTGAAGGCGCTGGGACCCGCCGCCGTCCCCGAGGTGCTGATGCTGCAGGAGTGGCTGGCGGCCCAGGGCCAGCGCCTGGTGCCCCCGGTACTCGCGCAGCAGCTGGGCCAACTCGACGATCCCGGCTTCAGGCTGCTCTCGCATTGCACCGAGAAGACCAACGCGCCCGGCAGCCCCAAGGCGTGGCAGCAGGTGTTCGCCGCCTTCGGCTTCGAGCTGGAGCTGCTCAGTACCGGCTGCTGCGGGATGTCAGGCACCTATGGCCACGAGGCACGCAATGTCGAGATCTCGAAGACCATCTACGCCCAGTCGTGGCAGCCGGTGGTCGAGAGCGAGGCCAACCAGGGTCGGCTGCTGGCCACCGGCTACTCCTGTCGCAGCCAGGCCAAGCGGCTCTCCGATCAGGCCCTGCCGCACCCGCTGCAGGGGTTGCTGGCCCATCTGCGTCAGTTGAGCTGGTAAGAGAAAGGCCGGCGAGGATGTCGCCGGCCTTTCGGACCACACCAGCAGAAAGAACAGGAGGCAAGGATGTCCCGCTCCCTGATCGTCATCGGCCTGTGTATCGTCGCCATTGGCTTGTTCTGGCCGTGGCTCTCCAAGCTGCCCCTCGGCCAGTTGCCGGGAGACATCGCCATTCGTCGCGAGAACTTCTCTCTCTATTTCCCGATCACCACCATGATCCTGCTGAGTCTGTTCATCAGCGGATTACTGTGGTTGCTCAATCGCTGAGGAGCTTTCGCTCGTGGCACGCCGAATTGGCAGCCAAAGGGTGAAGGTCGTTCCCTCACCGGGCCGGCTGACGACATCGATGCGGCCCCCATGTTTCTGCACGATGCCGTAGGAAAGCGAAAGCCCGAGACCGGTTCCCTGGCCGACCGGTTTGGTGGTAAAGAAGGGGTCGAAGATCCGCGACTGCAGCTCATCAGGAATCCCCGCGCCATTATCGGCGAAGGCGAGCCAGACCTGATCGTCTTCACAGCCGGTTCGAACGGTAATGGTACCGCGCTCTTCGATCGCCTGGGCAGCGTTGACCAGGAAGTTGAGAAACACCTGGTTGAGCTGGGCAGGCAAGCACTCGACCGCAGGTAACTCGCCGTATTCGCGCACTATCTCCGCCTTGTACTTGATCTCGTTGGCGGCCACGTTGAGAGTGCTCTCCAACCCCTGATGGAGGTCGGCGAACTGCCAGTCGGTGGCCTCGGTGCGGGAAAAGTCCCGCAGGTCCTGCACGATACGTCGCACTCGAGCGGTGCCGTCGATGGATTCGGCGATCAGCGTCCCGATGTCCTCACGCAGGTAATCCAACTCGAGCGACACCTTGAGTTCAGCGATCTGTCCCGCTGCCTCGGCCCCCAGCGACGACTCGGCCGCCTCGTAGGCATCGAGCAGCCGCAGCAGGTCATCCGCGTACTGGCGGAGAGTGTTGAGATTCGAGTTGACGAAGCCGATGGGGTTGTTGATCTCGTGGGCGACGCCGGCAGCGAGCTGACCGATGGAGGCAAGCTTTTCCGACTGCAACAGCTGATTGTGCGCCTCCTCCAGCTTGCGGATGAGTGCGCGCTGCTCCTCCTTCTCTTGCTCCAGGGCCTCCTGAGCCTGTCGACGCTCGTGGATCTCGCGCGCCATTCCCTCCTGGGCGGACTGCAGGGCATGATTGATCTGTTCGTTTTCTCGCAGTGCCACCTCCAGCTCCCTGGTCCGCGTCCGAACCTGGTCCTCCAACATGACCGCAGTCTGAAACAGACTGAAGTCCGAGCTTCGCACGCTGGTACTGCGTTCGGCACGATCCATCAGTGCCTGTATCATCTTGTGCAGCCGTTCGACCTGGATCGACTGTTGAGACGCCGACTGCTGGCAGGCGGCCGGCTCTTGGTTCGTCCCCCATGTTTGCCCTTGGTTCCGATTGGGCAGGATCCGCCCCCAGCCGTTCACCGGTCCTACCCCGGCGCCCCTGCGATGAGTGCCGATGGCGACTCCGGTCAACGTCTGGTTCACGTGTACTCCGCCATACTGCTCGCCGTAGGTACTGAAGCCGACGGTATGGTTGCGGCCGAAGATCGCCTCCACTGCAGCCTTGCTGCTCTTCTGAGTGATTTCCAAGTTACGCAGGATGCAATCGCAGGCGAGAACCAGCTGCGGCGGGCCGAGCTCCTCGTGCAACTGAGTCATCGTCGCCTCCAGATCGGTGACCAGATCGACACCTTTGGCGACACGCAGCACCAGCCCCTCGTCGATGGCGCTGTAAAAGATCAGGCTACCGTCCGGCTCGGCCTTCTGGATCGAGCGAACGTAATCGGTGCCATCTATCAGCACTACCACTGGCGCGGCGGCGAAATGGCTGGGCTCGAGCGCCTCTACCGATACCCCGATCAGCTCGGCATAAGCCTCGGCGGCGGGCATGCCGTTGATCTCGTGCACGATGCGCTGTTCGGCGTTGGCCCGAGTGACCACCAAGCGCTTCTCCAGAGAGAGAAAGTGCTGGGTCTTGAACAGCCGGAACGAGAAATCGGTACTCAACAGGGTCAAGACCGCACTGTCGCTATGAAAGGCGCCATCATGGAATACCCAAGTGCCGGCAAAGCGCAGGTCGTCGCCGGCCGAGCCGCCCACCAGGACGATATCGCCAAGCGCCGTCTGCAGCGTCCGCGCCACCTGTTCTTCACGCACCGAGAGGCCATCGATGAGAAGAAAGCCGAAGCTGTTGCCACCGCTCGGCTTGGCCACGCGCGCCTCCAGGCGCTGCAGCAGGGACTGGCTGAACGCCTGTCCATCACCAATGCTGAATTGTTGCAAGGCATCCAGACGCCCCGTCACCGCCGTGCAGCTACCGGTCGGGAAGCTGACACCGGCGAGGGTATGGTCGCGATAACCCAGGGGGCCGATCTCGCCCGCCGTCGTGCAACCCACCACCGGGATACTGCCGAACCGGTGGTTCATCTCGTCGGCAAGCGCAGCCAGGTCGTAGTGACTGGAGCAGAAGAACATCACCAACTCGGTATCGTCCTGGATCACGCCTTGGTGAAACTCCTGGACGGCGACTCTAGCCTCGGCAGAACGGGTCTGCATGCTGCGAATCCGGCTCATGGCAGCTCCCCTTGCGGATCGTTCCTTCTGTTATCGGCCACGGCCGCCGAAGGTTGATACCGATCATGGCAAAGAAGGAGGAATGCACCGGTGCGTCGCGGACCGACGCGATAGAAAGATTTCATCGATTCGCCCAAGGACAAACACCTAGTCTGATGAGGGCACACTCGATGAGGACCTACCACTAAGAAGAACAAGGAGCCGACCATGCCATCTTACCCGCCCCTTACACGCCTCGCCCTTGCTGTTTTCGCCGCCGGATCGTTCGTGGTTTCTCCTATCGCCTCGACCGACGAGCACGAGCCAGCCTGGGCCCAGGGCCGCGCCGCCGAGCTGGGCAATTCGCCCCTTTCCCCACATGCCATCCCGCTGACGATCACGCCGGAGGAGGATATTCCCCTCGATCACCTGCGCATGCCGGATGGCTTCAGTGCCGAAATCTGGGCGCACGGCATGCCGGGCGCACGCATGATGGCGCTCGGCGACGAAGGCACGCTGTTCGTCGGTACCCGGGGGATCGGTCGGGTTTACGCCGTGATGGATAACGGCGACGAACGCAAACACATTGTCCTTGCCGAGGGCCTGACCCAGCCCAACGGTATTGCCTTCCACGATGGAAGCCTCTACGTGGCGGCCATCAACCGCATCTTCCGCTACGACGACATCGAGTCGCACCTGGCCCAGGGAGAGGACATCCCCGAACCGGAGGAGCTGACCGAGGCCTTCGGTCTTCCCGACGACGAACACCATGGCTGGAAATTCCTCGCCTTCGGCCCCGACGACAGGCTCTACGTGCCGGTAGGGGCGCCGTGCAACGGCTGCGAAGTCGACCCCGACACTCATGCCACCATCCATAGCTTCGAGGCGGATGGCAGCGACATGCGTATCGAGGCGCGAGGCGTACGCAACACAGTGGGCTTCGACTTTCATCCCGAGACCGGCGAACTGTGGTTCACCGACAACAACCAGGACTGGATCGGCGAGCATGGCCCCGGCGACGAGCTCAATCGCCTGGGCGAGCCCGGCGAGCACTTCGGCTTCCCGGTTTGCCACAGTGTCGGCATCATCGACCCCGAGCTAGGCGACACCGGTGCCTGCGATGACAAGACGCCGCCCGCCGCCGTCACCGACCCACACAGCGCACCGCTGGGCATGCGTTTCTACACCGGCGAGATGTTTCCCGAGGAGTACCGTAACGCCATCTTCATCGCCCGTCGCGGCTCTTGGAATCGCACCCTGAGCGTGGGCTACGACGTGCTGGTGGCCAAGCTCTCCGAGGACGGATTGCGCGCCGACTTGTCCCCCTTCATGGTGGGCCTGCTCGACACGCGCGAGAATAGCTTCTCCGGCCGCCCGGTGGACGTGCTGCAGATGCCGGATGGCGCCCTGCTGGTTTCCGATGAGCAGAACGGCGCGATCTATCGCATCAGCTACGAACCCCCCGACTACGTGGAGTGAGGCCATGCTCCGCCAAGCTTGCGTGCCGCCCTGGCGGCGCGCCCTTGTTCTGCCTCTGGCCTGTGTCGGGCTGCTGGCTGCAGAGGCCCGGTCGCAGGAAAGCCCGGCGGCGGGCCTGCCGCTGGAAGAGCAGGTCCAGGTATGCGGAGGCTGCCACGGCGAGGATGGCAACGCCGTCGAAGAAGGCGTTCCCTCCTTGGCCGGGCAACCCGCGCTCGCGCTCACCAATCAATTGATCTACTTTCGCGAACGCTTGAGACGCAACGAGATCATGACGCCCCAGGCTCAGGGGCTATCCGACGAAGAGATCCAGGCGCTCGCCGCGCATTATGCCGAACAGCCCCTTTCGCCACCCGACGGGGAGCCGGACGAGGCGTTGATGGAGCGAGGCCGCGAACTCGCCCGAGAGCATCGATGCGCCAGCTGTCACCGCACCGACTTCTCGGGCCAGGAACAGATGCCACGACTAGCCCACCAGCGTGAAGACTACCTGGCCAAGGCCATGCGCGATTACCGGGAGCGCACTCGCGGTGGGCCGGATACCACCATGGTCGATATCCTGCGCAACGTGGATGACGAGGAGATCGACGCACTGGCACACTTCCTAGCCCACTTCGAACGCGGCTAGTCCGGCATGTCTCGTAAAAAACGGCGCCGCAGGCAACCGTGGCTGTCTGCGGCGTTGGCGACCTGCCAGGTATCGATCAGTAGAACAGGCGCCGCAACGCCTCGCCCGGCTCGTCTTCGCGCATGAAGGTTTCACCGACCAGGAAGCCGTGCACGTCATGCTCACGCATGCGCAGCACGTCGCTGCGGGTATGGATGCCGGACTCCGTCACCACGGTCACCCCGACGGGGATGCGCGGCAGCAGCTCCAGGGTGGTTTCAAGGCGCGTCTCGAAGTTATGCAGATTGCGATTGTTGATGCCCACCAGGCCGATGCCCAGCTTGAGCGCGCGCTCGAGCTCCAAGGCATCGTGCACCTCGACCAGCACATCCATACCCAGCGCCACCGCCTGCTGGTAAAGGTCTGCCATGCGGGAATCGTCCAGCGCGGCGACGATCAGCAGAATACAATCGGCGCCGATGGCACGGGCCTCGCTGACCTGGTAGCCATGCACGATGAAGTCCTTGCGAATCACCGGCAGGTCACACGCGTCGCGTGCGGCAACGAGGAAGTCTTCATGCCCCTGGAAGAAATCGGCATCGGTCAGCACCGAAAGGCAGGTGGCACCGCCAGCGGCATAGCTCGCGGCGATCTCGGCGGGGCGGAAGTCCTCGCGGATTATCCCCTTGGAGGGCGAGGCCTTCTTGATCTCGGCGATCACCGCCGGGTCACCCTCGGCAATGCGTCGATCGAGCGCAGCGATGAAGCCGCGCGGGGCGCTCTGACGCTGAGCCAGCTCCAGCAGCTCGGCTTCGGACACGACGCGGCTGCGCTCGGCCACTTCCTCGTCCTTGCGGGCCAGGATGCGGGTGAGAATGGTGGGGGCGTCCTGAGTGGGACTCATGGTGTCGGATCTCGATACGGGCGGCAGTGGCCGCAAATGGGCGTCAGGAAACCAGTACGCGGGTGAAGTCGGCCAGTTCCTTCATCTTCTCCAGCGGCAGCTTGGAGGCCTGGGCATCCTGGGCCATCAGGATGCCCTCCTTCAGCGTGTCGGCGACACCCGAGCAATAGAGTGCCGCCCCGGCGTTGAGCGAGACGATGTCCGCCGCCGGTCCATCGCCTACCAGTGCCTCGCGCACCAGCCGCAGGCTATCCTCGGCGCTGACGACCTTCAGCGGCGCCAGCTCCTGGCGCTCGATGCCGAATTCCTCGGGCGTGATCGTGTAATGACGAATTTCACCGCCCTTGAGCTCGGCAACACGAGTGGGAACCGCCAGGGAAATCTCGTCCAGCCCGTCCTCGGCGTGCACCACCATGACGTGGCGACTGCCGAGAGTCTTCAGCACCTCGGCCATCAGCGGCACCAATTCGGCGGAATAGACACCTAATACTTGGTTCGGTGCGCCGGCGGGGTTGGTCAACGGACCGAGGATATTGAACAGGGTGCGTACGCCCATTTCACGGCGCGGCCCGATGGCGTAGCGCATGGCGGGATGGTGATTGGGCGCGAACATGAAGCCGACGCCCACCTGCTCGATACAGCGCGCCACCTGCTCCGGCTTGAGGTCCAGATGGATGCCCGCCATGTCGAACAGATCGGCACTGCCGGAAGAGGACGAAACGCTGCGATTGCCGTGCTTGGCCACGTGGGCGCCAGCAGCTGCGGCCACGAAACTGGAAGCGGTCGATACATTGAACAGATTGGCGCCGTCGCCGCCGGTGCCAACGATGTCCACCACGTTGTCGGCCACCACATGCACGCGCTTCATCAGCTCGCGCATCACCTGGGCCGCGGCCCCGATCTCCTCGGCGCTCTCCCCCTTCATGGCCAGGCCCACCAACAAGCCGCCGATCTGGGCGTCGCTGGCTTCACCGGTCATGATCTGGTGCATCACCGAGTGGGTGGCATCGAAACTCAGGCTCTCATGGCGCATCACCGCGGCGATGGCGTCTCGCATCTGCATGGGCAGGAACTCCTCTTTCGTGCGGGTCAGCGACGCTTCAGGAAATTGGCCAGTAGCTCATGGCCCTGACGAGTCAGTATCGACTCCGGATGGAACTGCACGCCTTCGATATCCAGTTCGCGGTGGCGCAGTCCCATGATCAGGCCGGGAGTGACGTCATCATCGTCGGTCCAGGCCGTAACCTCGAGACAGCCGGGCAGCGTCTCGGCATCCACCACCAGGGAATGATAGCGGGTGACCTCGAGCGGGTCCTCGAGACCGGTGAACACGCCCTGACCATTATGGCGGATCCGTGAGGTCTTGCCGTGCATCACCTGGGGCGCACGCACTACCTTGCCCCCATAGACTTGGCCAAGCGCCTGGTGCCCCAGGCAGATGCCGAGAATCGGCAGGCGGCCGGCAAAATGTTCGATGGCGGCAAGGGAAATGCCGGCCTCATTGGGCGTACAGGGACCCGGCGAAATCACTAGATGGCTTGGCGCCAGCGCCTCGATCTGCTCCAGCGTGATGGCGTCGTTGCGATAGGTGACCACCTCGGCCCCCAGCTCACCCAGGTACTGCACGACATTGAAGGTGAAGCTGTCGTAATTGTCGATCATCAGCACGGACATGGCGATAAAGTCCTGTTCAAGCGAATCTTTTTTGGTGTTTCGTGTTGCTCGGCCAGCCGTGCAGGGTCTGCTTCGGACACAAAAAAGCCGCCCCGACGGCGGCATTTTCTTCAGTCGTCAGCGTGCCGCCCCTCGCTCAGGAGCGCCACCACTGGATCGCGTTTGGCATGTAGGCGTTTGCGTTCATGACGCAATAGTGCCGTTGTGGCAGCGGGGCTGTCAACGCAAGATGGCGGCTTATCGCGACGCCGGATGAATCGGAACGCAGGAGAGGAAGCGATCTCCGCCACTGCTGGCAAGCGTACTCCCCAGTCTCTATCATCGGGGCACATGCGCAACCGCTAAAAGGAGATTGACGATGCGCTTTACCCGCCGTGCCTGGATCTGGCTGGCTCTACCTCTCGCTGCCATGGTCGGTGGCGTTTCAGCAGCAGCAGCCAATCCAAAGGTGGTCGCCAGTTTTTCGATCCTTGGCGACCTGGTCAGGCAGGTCGGCGGTAACGACATCGAACTGGTCGTATTGGCTCCTGACGGCGCTGAAGTGCACGAGTGGGAACTGACGCCGGACAGCTTCATCGCACTGGAGGATGCCGATATCGTCTTCTACAACGGTTATCGGCTCGAGCAGTGGATGCGCCAGGTCCACGCCACGGTGGGCAACCGGGCGCCGCTGGTAGCACTCGCCGAGGCATCGGAACATCCGACCCAGCCGATCATTACCGGTGAATACACCGGCGAGCCCGATCCCCACCTGTGGATGGACCCACGTGCAGTCGCGGCTTACATGCAGGTGATTGCCGATCACCTGGCCGAGCTGCACCCCCAGGCCGCCGACAACTTTCAGGCCAGAGCCAGCGCCGCCAAGGAGAAACTCGCCGCGCTGCATGATGAAGTAAGTGAAGTGCTGGCGGAAATCCCCGAGGAACAGCGCATCCTGTTTACCACCGAGGGGGCTTTCGTCTATTTCGCCGACACCTATGGCTTTCGCCATGAAGCTGTGTGGGGCAGCAATGCCGAAGCCGAAGGCTCACCCCGACAGGCCAAACGTATCGCCGATCTTATCGAAGAGATCCGCCCTACCGCACTGTTCTGGGAGAGCACCCTGTCCGACCGTGACATTCGCCGGATTGCCGCCGATACGGACATTTCCCTTGCCGGCCCACTCTATGTCGATTCCCTCAGCGAGCCCGATGGCGACGCCAAGAACTACGTGGCGATGATGCGCCACAATGCCGAGCTGATCCGCCGCGCCCTGCTGGAAGAAGAGCAAGGCGAAGGAAAGCAGGACGAAGAGCGACCGGACACCAGCGAGGGCGAGTGAGCGCCATTCTTGCGCTTGCCCAAACGCAAGCGGCCCTGACTCCCGACGATGCGGAAGTCAGGGCCGCTACCGCTCGAGAACAGCTAGAGGTTGTCCAATCCCCTCTCGGCCATGGCCACGGCGCGGAAGATGGCCCGTCCCTTGTTGAGCGTCTCCTGCCACTCCAGCTCGGGCACGGAATCGGCGACCACGCCGGCTCCGGCCTGCACGTGCAACGTACCGTCCTTGATCACCGCGGTGCGGATGGCAATCGCGGTATCCATGTTGCCGTGCCACGACAGGTAACCCACCGCGCCTGAATAGACGCCACGCTTGACCGGCTCCAGCTCGTCGATGATTTCCATCGCGCGGATCTTGGGCGCCCCCGACAAGGTGCCAGCCGGGAAGGTGGCGCGCAGCACATCCATGGCGGAAAGCCCCGGTTTCAGCCTCCCGGTGACGTTCGAGACGATATGCATCACGTGGGAGTATCGTTCCACGGCCATCTGATCGGTGACCTGCACCGAGCCCGTCTCACAGATACGCCCCACGTCATTGCGTCCCAGATCGATCAACATGAGGTGTTCGGCGATCTCCTTGGGATCGGCCAGTAGATCAGCTTCGAGCGCACGATCCTCCTCCTCGCTGCGACCACGCACACGTGTGCCGGCGATGGGCCGAACAGTGACCTCGCCACCCTCGAGCCGCGTGAGGATCTCGGGAGACGAACCCACCACGTGGTGATCGCCCAAATTGAAGAAGAACATGTAGGGCGACGGATTGAGGCTGCGCAGCGCGCGATAGAGGTCGAGCGGCGGCGCCTGGTAAGGAATCGACATCCGCTGCGAGGGCACACACTGCATCACGTCGCCGGCCAGTACGTACTCCTTGATCTTGTCCACCGCCGCCTTGAACCCGGCTTCGGTGAAGCCCGAGGTGAAGTGCCCCTCTTCCACCGCACTGCGCCCAGTGCCTGGGCTGGCGGCATTGACGACGGCCGTGCGCAGACGCCGCTCCAACCCTTCCAGGCGCGCCATGGCCGTGGCATAGGCATCCTCGACGGCCGGGTCGGCATGGGTCCACAGCGTCAGGCGACCCGACAGGTTGTCGAACACCACCAGGTCGTCGCAGACCATCAGCAGGATATCCGGCACCCCCAGCGGATCGGGCTTCTCGACGCCCCGCAGGCGCGGTTCGATGTAGCGGATGGTGTCATAACCGAAGTAGCCGACCAGGCCACCATCGAAGCGCGGTTGGTCGTCGAGCTTGGGCACGCGAAAGCGTCCATGGAACTGCTCGATCCATTCGAGAGGGTCTGCCACCTCGACTCGCTCCAGGCGTTCGCCCTGCTGGAAGTGACTGACGCTGAAGCCATGCACCTCTATCCGTTCGTGGCTCGGCAAGCCGATGATCGAGTAGCGCCCCCACTTCTCCCCCCCCTGCACCGACTCGAGCAGGAAGGTCCAAGGCTCGTCGGCCAGTTTGAGATAGGTCGACAGTGGCGTGTCGAGATCGGCCAGCACCTCGCGGGTGACAGGAATGCGGTTATAGCCGGCCTCGGCCAGGGCACGGAAACGTTCGGACGTCATCATGACGATTTCCTCGAGGGTAGGACGGTGTCGGAGAGTGAATATCGGAAATGAGCGAAGCTCGTGTGAGCGTCACCATCGCCAGCCGGCAGGCTTAGCGGCGAACGGCACCATCGAAGTGGCAACCTGGAGAAGGCTGCCATGCACTGAGGAGGGGTCATGCAGCATCATGCTGTCCATCGAAGCGTGTCCCGCAGGATAGGCAAACGGAAGGATTCCGAGGTTCTTGATAGGGTTCGAGAATCGACCCTAAACGAGTTCCGCCAGTGAATCAACCGCGCCAACGGACCCCAGGCCGCCGCCAAACACACGGGAGATGGCGACAGTTCACAGAAATTGCCGTGCTCTACCAACCACCGCCACCGCCCCCGCCACCCCCACCACCGGAGGAGCCGCCACCAGAGGAGGAGCCACCACCGCTACTCGAAAAACCCGAACTCGAGGAGGAAGCAGGCCGAGCCGCCAGCATGGCCGCCGTTATCCCCGTGGTGACTCCCTTCATGCTGGACGCGACATCGCTCGTTGAGAAATTGCCGCCTTGGTACCAACGTGGCCGGTAGTTGCGGTCAATATCGCGAACTGCATGGCGCGTCAGGTCGTTCTCGAAACGCTCCGTCCAAGGCTTCTCGACTCCGAGCGCCATGGCGTAGGGAAGAATCGCCTCATAGCGTGAGACGCTCATGTCCGGCTCCTCCAGGAAATTCAAGCGCTCCTTCTCTGCGGTTTCCAAGTACATCTTGAAGCCCTCGATCTCGTCCAATACCCTGCGTCCATGCATGGTGGGCGCTCCCATGAAGACACCAAAAACGAAGCTGATCGCCAAGGTCAGCAAGAGGGAGAGGAAGACAAAATCAAGCTCAACAAAGCTCAGCATACCGAGCAAGTAATTCAGGTATTTATATGCCAAGACGGCAACGAGGGTCCCAACCACAATACGAACCGGGATCGACCTTCGCCATATTCGCTTCATGACAAGCAGCATGATCAAAAGAGGAATCAAGGAAAACAAAATGAAGATTAGCATCCCCAACTCCAGCACCTCATAAAGCACCAAGAAAAAAAACGATAAAAAAGCAATCGCCACGCCATAGAGAACAAAGCTTCTATTGCACTTGAAGAAGACCGATCTATTCTCATCCTGTACAGTAGAAACGAAACGAGTACGAGCCGTCTGAATTCCTGCTCCATGTTTGACATCGGTGCGGACTGGACCACTCGCACTCAGGTAGTTGAAGATAACCTTTTCACCAGATGGCAATGGGGAGTCTGAAACCTCGCCGGTCGTTTCCAGTACCATTGACTTTCTGCCATCCTCACGAATACTGATCAGCCCCTTGGAAGCCAAGGATACAAGCGCTGCGGAAAAGGCTGTCCACCCATCCTTATCCCAGCGCCCCTTACGATAAACAAAGTGAATCAAGGCCGGGGAAAATCCTTCCGGCGGATAAAAGCGCGGGATGATGGTGCCCCTGGCTGGGTCTCGCCCGACCCGACACCAGGCCCAGGCGAAATAGCCGAAGACGATCAGGACCAGCGCTATCGGCGCGATCACCCCGCGGTTGTCCGCCAGCCAGTAGCGCATCGCCTGAACGAAACCGGGGGCCATCAGCGCCCCCTTGTCAAAAGACACCGCAAACGTCATCCCCTCCCGGGTCGCAAGCGGTTGACTCATTTCGAAGCGTGCTACGTTATCAGCGAGTCGCTCTATCGTCGCCGCCTTCTCGGTAGCCCCTCGTGCACCGGTAAAGACGTCGAGCTCACGGATCTCGGCGTCAACGGGCAGTGTGACAAGGGCCGATGCCTCTAGAATCGGAAACGCCCAAAAGTTTCCTGTCGCATTCCAGTACAGTTCGTCATGTTCCTGGAACATGCGCGCAGCCCGATCGATTCGGTAACTGATCTCGTAGGTGTGCGTACCATGCGGCAGCATCACATTGGCGTTTCCGATTCGGATTCGCTTGCCATTACGCATCGAATCGACGGTGTAGTTTTCCCGTTTCCCATTACGCGTCACCGAGAGCACTTCGAGCTCCTGAATCACGCGGCTTCTGCCCTCTCCGGCCAGCACGGTGGGGATGTCGCGAAAAATACCGCGCTTGATCTCCTCCCCCTCGACATTGACTCGGATCGTCTCGGTGATGTCCACCGATGAATCGGGTTTAAGCGCAATAGCCGTCTCGAACCGCTCTATGACTTCTTCAGCCGCTATCGGCGAAGCCACCAAACAGGCCAAAACAAAGACGGAGACTAAAAACAATGAGGAACCCGTCACTTTTTCCATATCAACTTCCCTGTGTAGGACAATCGCTCTATAAACTGCTTTAAAAGCCTTGCACGGAATTTATTTTGTGAACACCAACTGCGGCACAATGCCTTCGCTTTCATTCTTGAGTTCGAAATATTCGGCCTTACCGAATCGGAACCCCCTGGCAACGACATTGGAGGGAAAAGATTCCACTGCCACATTGAGATTGCGCACCGTGCCGTTGTAATAGCGCCGCGCGAACTGGATATCGTTTTCAACCGTCTGCAACGCCCGTTGAAACTCAAGAAAAGTCGAATCTGCTTTGAGGTCCGGATAGGCCTCCGCCACCATCAGCAGACGTCCCAGTGCACCCGAGAGTAGGGTCTCGGCCTGGCCGCGCCGCTCCAGTGAGCCACTCTGCGCATCCAGCACTATCCTGCGGGCGACTGTCACTGCTTGCAGCGTCTCGCGCTCGTGGCTCATGTAACCCTTGACCGTTTCCAGCAAACTAGGGATGAGATCGGCCCGGCGCTTCAGTTGCACATCGATCCCGGACCACCCCTCCTTGGAAAGTTGCCGGTACCTGACCAGACTGTTGTAGAGATAAATGACATAAACAATAAGCGCCGCAACCAGCGCCAGAATTCCCCACCCCATGCTCATTTCTTCCCTTTAATGCCGCCTTTCGGCGGAGCAGCCATATAGTGAACCGCCAAGGTATTATGCCGTGGTTGCTGGGTCACCGGTCGGTGCTAAACGAGCTCCGCCAGTGAATCAACCAGCGCATTCGGCCGGCTGTCGCGGATCGGCTCGCCATGGTTGTAGCCGTAGGGAACCGCCAGGGTGCGGAACCCGGCGGCCCGACCGGCGGCCACGTCGTGGCGCGAATCGCCGACCATCAGGCAGGCCGAAGGGGGCTGGCCGAATTGCGCCGCTACATGCAGCAGCGGCGCCGGGTCGGGCTTCTTCTGCGGCAGGCTGTCGCCCCCCAGGCAGAGCGCGAAATGCTCCTCGAGACCGAACTGGGCCAGGATCGGCCGAATGAACGCGAACGGCTTGTTGGTCACGAGTACTAGCGTCAGCCCCTTGGCTCGCAGTGCGTCCAGGCACTCGCGCGCCCCAGGGTAAAGGCAAGTACGCGAACCCGGGTCGCGCCCGTAGTGCTCGAGAAAGGCCTCATGGGCGCGAGCCAGGAGTTCTCCTCCGGGCAGCCCGCCCAAGGCGAAGGTCAATGCCCGCTCAATTAGCTTGAGCGAGCCGTTGCCCACCCAGTCGCGCACTCTCGCCTCGCCTGCCGTTGGCAGATCGAGCTCGCTCAGGCTGGCATCCACTGCCACTGCCAGGTCGGGCACGGAGTCGACCAAGGTGCCATCCAGGTCGAAGCTGACCAGGCGTATGTCGTTCAGGATGGGATGCATGACGTTTCCTCGAGGCCCTGACGAGCCAGGAACCAGCTTCGCTTGCGCGCGGCTGGAAGACGCTTGACCTCGGCCTCGAGCCGCAGCGCATCGCCGTGGCTGCCCACCAGTTCCTGATGTACCAGCGCGAGCGGACCACGCCCCCGCAGCGCCTTCGCGCCCCGCCCCGATTCATGCTGCGCCACGCGCCTGGCCACGTCGGTGGTGATGCCGGTATAGAGCGTCCCTTGAGGCGTTTCAAGCATATACAGGTACCACAACGTCGACGATTCGGTCATTGCGGCGGCCTACACCAGGGTCAGTTGCTCGCGGAAAGTGCGGATGACGCTGTCGTAGCGATTCGGGTCGCTGTCGCAGCCGGCCTTGAACACCGCCGAGCCGGCCACGAAGGTATCGGCCCCGGCGCGTGCGATCTCGGCGATGTTGTCGACCTTCACACCGCCATCGATCTCGAGACGGATATCCAGGCCCGACGCATCGATGCGACGCCGCGCCTCACGCAGCTTGTCGAGCGTGCCTGGAATGAAAGCCTGGCCACCGAAGCCGGGGTTGACGCTCATCAGCAGGATCATGTCGACCTTGTCCATGACGTAGTCGAGGTAGGAGAGCGGCGTGGCGGGGTTGAATACCAGCCCGGCCTTGCAGCCACCGTCACGGATCAACTGCAGTGAACGATCGACGTGTTCGGAGGCCTCCGGATGGAAAGTGATGTAACTGGCACCGGCATCGATGAAGTCGCCGATCAACCGGTCCACCGGCTTGACCATCAGGTGGGCATCGATGGGGGCGGTGACACCGTGTTTGCGCAGCGCCTCGCAGACCATGGGGCCGATGGTCAGGTTGGGGACGTAGTGGTTGTCCATCACGTCGAAGTGGACGATGTCGGCGCCGGAAGCCAGCACGTGGTCCACTTCCTCGCCCAGGCGCGCGAAGTCGGCCGAGAGGATGGAGGGGGCAATCAGGAAGTCGCGGTTCGCGTCGCTCATCGGAATATCAACCATCGCACGATAAAGAGGCGTCATGTTACCAGACTGTCCTGATGACATGGCAGTCGGCGCGCCCAATCCATCAGCGTTTCGTTCTCGCCACTGAGGGGTTCGCGGCGCTCTTCGACGACGCGAAAGCCCAGCCGGCGGTAGAAGGAGACGGCACGCACGTTGCGCGAGTAGACGCACAGGGTGATGCGTTCTCGCTGCCCCATGGCATGCGCCATCAGGTGAGTGCCATGACCGAAGCTCTGCACCTCGGGATCGATGAACAGCGCCTCCAGATGCTCGCCATTGAGCGCGGCAAAACCGATAGGTCGACCGGCCGCCTCGAGCACGAAGGTTTCCGCCCCGGGCAGGTAGATTCTTGCCATATCGTCGGCACGCTCGTGCCAGAAGCTCGCGGGTATGAAATCGTGAGCGAGCAGAGAAGCACGCAACCAGATGTCGACGAGCTGCGGTATATCCTCAGTAGTGGCGAGGCGTATCATCAGTCGTTTCCCTCACGCGTGAGGCGTAAAGCATGAAAAAACCAGTGTAACCGCTTCATCGCATCATGGCGCAACGCTGTTGCCGTCAAGCACCTGGCGATATACTGCGCCTGTGCCAGCCTGACGCCAGCGTTCCTTCGCGGTTTCGCACGGCGTTATCCTCGGGCCATGCCCATACCGCACTGAGATGTAACTTCCAGGAGGGAGAATGAACCGACGTCATGCCCTGCGTGCCGCAGCCGCCCTACTGGCGACTGCCCTGCTGGCCGGCTGTGCCAGCCCTCACTACCTGCAGCTGAACCCTCAGCGCAGCGTCTCGGTGCCGCAGGTCGGTAACGGGCAAGCCGTGACGGTGGCCGCCGTGGACGCACGCGACGATGACGTGATCGGCACCCGCAGCGGCAGCGCCATGTCCACTGCCGTGATCACCGTCAGCGCCCATGAGCTGGTGCCAAACCTGCAGCGCGAAGCCGAGCGTGCCGTACGCGACATGGGCTTCACCCCGACCGACCAGCCCGGCAACGGCCGACCCGGCCTGACGGTGACGCTGCAGCATCTCGGCTATGAGCGTGGCGACAGCCGGCCGGTCATCGACGAGGCCCGCCTGGAGGCCGTGCTCGAGGTCAAGGTGACCAACCAGGGCACCACCTATACCGGCACCTACACCTCGCGCCGCTCGCAGAGCTATGCCTTGCGCCCGGGGCGCGACGCCAACCGGCGCATGCTCAACGACCTGATTGCCGATGCCTTGGATCGCGCCTTCAGCGACCCTGAACTGGCCCAACTGCTGGCGCGCTGAGCCTGTCAAGCCACCGGGGCCGCCCAAGGGCGGCCCTTCACTATTTCGCTACGACAAGTGCTCGTCGGCTCCGGTCACTTCATCGGCCCACGCCGGACCAATGCCCAGACGCTTTCGCGAAAACCGCTTTCCGCTTCCGGCTCACCATCACCCAGGTGTGTCACCAGGAAGTTGGGTTCGAACAGCTCGCGAACCTCCTCGGCCGGCACGTGGTAGGGCGGCCCGGCCGCTTCATCTCCAGCCGCACGCGACAGCGAGACCAACAGCCCTCGCGCGCCGGGAAGGATCAGTTGCGCTAGATGAAAGGCGTAGCGCTGGCGAGTGGCACTCGGCAGGGCAATCAGCGCGGCGCGATCATAGAAGGCGCCGATCTCTGCGGCCTGATCGATATGGAAGTGGAAGAAATCCCCGCACCAGAGCTCGACGTTGCCCTGACGGCACACCGCGAACGCCCCCTGCTGATAGCGCGAAACATCCCCCGCCCCTTCGGCGACGAATTGCTCGATGGCCTCCTCGGCAAGCTCTATGCCCAGCACCGGATGGTCATGCCGGGCCAGCCAGCGCATGTCGAGGCTCTTGCCGCATAGCGGGACCAGCACCTTGGTGCCGGGACGTACGCCGAGCAGTGGCCAGTGGCGTACCAGTGCCGGATGAGTGCCGGAGCGATGGAAGCCGATACGCCCCTCGCGCCAGCGATCGAGCCATTCACGCGCCATGCCATCCCCTCCCGCTAGAACCAGCGGTCGCGCTTGCGCCGCCTGCGCGGCAGGTGCGGTACGATCAAACCGATCAGCAGGCCGGCGCCAGCCACGCCACCGCCGTACATGAAGTAGCGCATCAACAGATCTTCTTCTTGAGTATCCAGGCGTGCCTGCAGCTGGCGAATGGTCTGGCGTGAGCTGTCGGCCTCGCTATCGAGCTGCTGGTTTCGCGTTTCCAGTTCGGCAATTCGCCGCTCACGCGCCTCGAGTGTCTCGGTCATGGCCGAGACCCGACCCTCCCAGGTCTCGTTGATGCCGTCGAGCTCGGACTCGAGCTGTGCGACCTGCTCCTCCAGGCGCGGCAATTGCTCACTCGCACTCGGTGCGTCTTGCAACTCGCTGCTCAAGATCCAGACCCGCTCGCCTTCGCTGCTCTCGACCCGGCTGTAATCGCCGCTGGTCTCGAGCAAGGTAACCGACTCACCTGCCGTCAGGGTGCCGACGATACGGTAGCCATCGGTCGGCCCGCTGCGCACGTATGTCGTCAGTTCATCGGAAACCCAGTGGGTAGCGTCATCAGACTGCTGGGCGTGCAGCGGCGAGACCATGAGGCCCAGCGCCACGCCTGCAAGCAGAAACTCGAATCGTTGCTTCATGCCGTCGTCCTGGCTTATGTCGTTCAGCGGCCTATCCACAGAATCTGTGGATAAGCCCCGGGAAAACCGCTGGAAAGGCAGCGTCGTGGCGCTCCGCCACGGGCTCGGCAAAGGCTGGTCGTTTCATGAGCAGCCTGTCCCCCCTCCCCGTACAAGCGGCGAAGACGATCAGGGCTCGCGCCGCGGAGGCGGCATCGGGCCACGCGGAAATTCGGCCACGCGCCCTTCGCTCTTGATTGCCCTTGCCGGCCCCTCACGTTCCACCTCGTCGATGCGCACGATGGCGTTCAACGGCAGATAGCTGCGCTTGACACCGTCGAAGGTGTGTCGCAGGCGGTCGGCCGAGGGGTCCACTACCAGCTTCGAGCCATCCTCGAAGACGAATTCCTCGACCTCGATGAAGCCCCAAAGTTCGCTCTGGTAGATCTCCCTGGCGTAGAGCTCCCAGATTTCACCCTGTTGGTGAAATACCACCCGGTAGATCGGTTTGGCCGCCATATGGCCGTGTGTCCTCAACGTTGTGTTACGCTCCGAGCCCGCTGCGGGGCCTGCCAAGGCGCAAGCGTACCACAGTCGTACGGTGCCGCGGTGCCCCCCACTGGCTCCATTGGACCTGCTTACGTATAATGTCGCCACCTTCGAGAACGGCTTTGCGAAGCCCATTCCCGCGACACTCCACTCACCGGTGACGCACGCGTCGGATAACCGACCCTCAATCCTTATGGCGAAGAAACTCTTCATCAAGACCCACGGCTGCCAGATGAACGAGTACGACTCCGCCCGCATGGCGGACCTGCTCGGCGAATCGCACCAGCTCGAATTGACCGACGACGAAGGCGAAGCCGACGTCATCCTGCTCAATACCTGTTCCATTCGTGAGAAGGCGCAGGAGAAGGTCTTCCATCAGCTCGGCCGCTGGAAGAAACTCAAGGAGGCCAATCCCGACCTGGTGATCGGCGTCGGCGGCTGCGTGGCCAGCCAGGAAGGCGAGGCGCTGCGCAAGCGCGCCCCGCACGTGGACATGGTGTTCGGTCCCCAGACCCTGCACCGGGTACCGGCGATGCTCGACGCCCGCCGCCAGAACCAGATCGCCATGGTCGACGTCACCTTTCCCGAGATCGAGAAATTCGACCACCTGCCCAAGCCGAGCTCCGACGGAGCGACGGCGTTCGTCTCGGTGATGGAAGGGTGCTCGAAGTACTGCACATTCTGCGTGGTGCCCTACACCCGCGGGGAAGAGGTTTCGCGTCCCTTCGAGGCGGTGATGGATGAGGTGATCCATCTGGCCGATCAGGGTGTCCGCGAGATCAACCTGCTGGGCCAGAACGTCAACGCCTACCGCGGCGAGAACCGGCTCGGCGACGAGATCGACCTGGCCGAGCTGATCGCCTGCGTGGCGGCTGTGGAGGGCATCGACCGCATCCGCTTCACCACCTCGCATCCGGTGGAGTTCAGCGACAGCCTGATCGAGGCTTACGGTGAGATTCCGGAGCTGGTCAGCCATCTGCACCTCCCGGTGCAGGCCGGTTCCGACCGCATTCTCACCGCCATGAAGCGCGGCCATACCGCCGAAGAGTATGTCGCCAAGATGGAGCGGATCCGCGCCCTGCGCCCGGACATCAGTTTCTCTTCCGACTTCATCGTCGGCTTCCCCGGCGAAACCGCGGAAGACTTCGAGGCGACCATGGACCTAATCCATCGCATCGGCTTCGATCACTCCTTCAGCTTCGTCTATTCGGCTCGGCCCGGCACACCGGCCGCGGCGCTGCCCGACGATACTCCCGAGAGCGTCAAGAAACAGCGCCTGGCGATCCTGCAGGAGCGTATCAATCAGCAGGCGATGCAGATCAGCCGGCGCATGGTGGGCACCACTCAGCGCATCCTGGTCAGCGGCTTCTCGCCCAAGGATCCGGGGCAGCTGTCGGGGCGCACCGAGAACAACCGTGTGGTGAATTTCAGCGCCGCCAACCCCACCGAGCTGATCGGCTATTTCGTCGACGTGACGATCACCGAGGCGCTACCCAACTCACTTCGCGGCGAACTGGCTTCTCCGGCGCTACACTGACCGCAGGGAGCGGTCCAACGCCTTTTCGAGATCGAGTTGCAGACTCTCGTTCGTGAAAGGATTGCCCTGCCGAAAGGCAGGGCAGTAAGCTGGGTCACATACACGCAACGCAGGAACTTTGCCATCTTGAGTGAAAACGCCGCACAGGCCAACCGCATCATTACATTGAGCCTAGAGCCCAATGATCCACAGCGCCTCGCCAACCTCTGCGGTCAGCGCGATGAACATCTCAAACTGGTCGAGTCGCGCCTCGGCGTGACCCTGCGCAATCGCGGCAACGTGTTCCAGTTGGCCGGCCCCGGCCACCGGGTCAAGGCCGCCGCCAATGTACTGGAGCATCTCTACCGCGAGGCCGAGGCCAGCGATCTCTCTCCCGATACGGTACACCTTTTCCTGCAGGAGTCGGGGCGCGAGGCGCTCGACGAGGAGGAGGGTCCGGCCGACGGCGACGTGCTGCTGCGCACCCCCAAGGTGCTGATCAAGCCGCGGGGCATTAACCAGCAGAACTACGTCGCGAACATTCGGCAGCACGACATCAACTTCGGCATTGGCCCGGCCGGTACCGGCAAGACCTACCTGGCCGTGGCCGCAGCCGTGGAGGCGCTCAACCAGCAGGAGGTGCGCCGTATCCTGCTGGTCCGCCCCGCCGTCGAAGCCGGCGAGAAACTCGGTTTCCTGCCGGGCGATCTGGCGCAGAAGATCGACCCCTACCTGCGGCCGCTCTACGACGCCCTCTACGAGATGCTCGGCTTCGAGCAGGTCGGCAAGCTGATCGAACGCCAGGTGATCGAGATCGCCCCGCTGGCCTACATGCGCGGGCGCACGCTCAACAACGCCTTCATCATCCTCGACGAGAGCCAGAACACCACCCGCGAGCAGATGAAGATGTTCCTGACTCGTATAGGCTTCGGCTCCACCGCGGTGATCACCGGTGACGTGACCCAGGTCGACCTGCCGCGTGGCCAGAGCTCGGGGCTGATCCAGGTGCTCGAAGTCCTCAAGGGCACCGCCGGCATCGGAGTCACCCACTTCGCCGCCAAGGACGTGGTGCGCCACCCGCTGGTGCAGCGCATCATCGAAGCCTACGAAAGCTTCGAGGCCGAGCAGGAAGTCCAGGAGCGCGCCCGGCGCGAAGCCCGCGAACGCGAGCGCGAGGCGCTGCGCCAGGAGCGCGAGCGCAACCGGGAAGAATACAGGAGATGAGCCCGGTAGCGATCGTCGACCTGCAACTTGCCACCGCAGGCGAGGAGTTGCCGGAACAGGCCGAGCTGGAGGCCTGGGTCAATGCCGTATTGGTGCGCTTCCCACAGGAGACGCGCCACGAGGTCACCGTGCGCATCGTCGACTGCGAGGAGGGCCAGGGGTTGAATCGCGACTATCGTGGCCGCGACAAGCCCACCAACGTACTCTCCTTTCCCTTCGACGGCCCGCCAGGACTTACCCTGCCCCTGCTCGGCGACTTGGTGCTGTGCCACCCGGTGGTGGTGGCCGAAGCCCGTGAACAGGCCAAGCGCCTCCTGGATCACTACGCCCACCTGGTGATACACGGTATGCTGCATCTGCTCGGTCATGATCACCTCGAGGAGGCCGAGGCGGAGAGGATGGAGGCGCTGGAGCGTGAGATTCTGGCGGACTTCGCCATTGCCGATCCCTACGCACCACTCCCGGGCGACCACGAACAACAAGACGACGCATGGACGAGAGACGCGATCGATGAGTGACGACCGAACGAACGGCCAGGGCGGCAGGTCCTGGCTCGACAAGCTGCTCGGTGCCCTCTCGGGTGACAGCGAAAGTCCCAGTTCGCGAGAGGAACTCATGGAGTTCCTGCGCGAGGCAGCCACCCGCCTCAAGCTGGATCAGGACGCCATGATGATCATCGAGGGCGCCATGCAGATCAGCGACCAGCAGGTGCGTGAGGTGCTTATCCCGCGCTCTCAAGTGGCCGCCATTGCCGTGGACCAGCCCGCCGAGGAGTACCTGGCACTGATCAACGAGACCGGCCACTCGCGCTATCCGGTGATCGGCGAGAACCTCGACGAGGTCAAGGGCCTGCTGCTGGTCAAGGACTTGCTGAAGCTGCTCAACAGCCCCGAGGAGGAGCGCGAGCGATTCCGCCTCGAGGACGTATTGCGCCCCGCCATGTTCGTACCGGAATCCAAGCGCCTCAACAGCCTGCTCAAGGAGTTCCGCGACACCCACAATCACATGGCAGTGGTGGTCGACGAGTATGGCGGCACCGCCGGGATCGTCACCATCGAGGATATCCTCGAGCAGATCGTCGGCGATATCGAGGACGAACACGATACCGAAGAAGAAGACGATATCCGCGAACTGGGCGATGGCCGCTACGCCATCCGTGCGCTGACGCCCATCGAGGATTTCAACGAACGCTTCGGCACGCGTTTCTCCGACGACGAGTTCGATACCGTGGGCGGACTGGTGATGCAGCGCTTCGGCCACCTTCCCGGCCGCGGCGAGCATGCCGAGCTGGGCGGCTGGCGCTTTACCGTGCTCAATGCCGACAACCGTCGCATCCGCCTGCTCGAGGCCGTACTGCAGGACGAATCGGCTCTCTCCCAGGACTGACCACGGCCGTCTCAGGAACCGACATACCATGACCCATTCTCGTCTGCCGCCCGCACTCGGCTATCTGGCCGCGCTCGTCGCCGGGGTACTGACCACCCTCACCGCCTCGCCCTACGAACTCTGGTGGCTGGGCCCGCTGGCAGTGGGCCTCGTCTATTGGGCAATCCAGCCGCTGCGTGCACGCCAGGCAGCCCTGCTGGGCTGGTGCTACGGTATCGGCCTGTTCGGCTCCGGCGCCTCCTGGGTCTACGTCTCGATCCATGACTACGGCTACACCGGCGTGCCGCTGGCATTGTTCCTGACCACCCTGTTCGTCTGCACCATGGCGCTGTTCAGCGCCGCCACGCTGTGGCTCTACCGCTTGCTGTGCGGCCCACGCCTGGCCTTCCTCACCTTCGCCGGCGCCTGGGTGCTCGGCGAGTGGCTGCGCACCTGGTTGTTCACCGGTTTTCCCTGGCTGTTGCTGGGCAATGCCCACGTCGACTCCCCCTTGGCGCCGTGGGCACCCATCGGCGGGGTCTATCTACTGTCGCTGATCACCGCCCTCTCCGGCACCCTGGGGGCGGAGTTCCTGCGCCGCCGCTGGTGGGCCGCCGTACCCATCGTGGCGCTGTGGCTCGCGCCGCTTGCCCTGCCCGTGCAGTGGACCGTGCCCGCCGGCGAGCCGCTGCGAGTGGCACTGCTGCAAGGCAATCTGGATCAGCTGATCAAGTGGACGCCGGAAGGTCAGCGCACCGCCGCCAATACCTACCTGGAGATGACTCGCGAGCATGCCGACGGAGCCGATCTCATCGTCTGGCCCGAGGCGGCGCTACCAATGTTCGAGGACGAGGCCGAGCCGCTGCTGGCCAGGGCCCAGGTCCACCTGGCACCGGGCAGTGCCCTGCTCACCGGCATCCTCCAGCGCGAGGGGCGGGGGCTCTACTACAACAGCGTAATCGGCGTGGGCAACGCCGAGGGCGAGTACCGCAAGGAGCACCTCGTGCCCTTCGGCGAGTATCTGCCGCTGGAACGCTGGCTGCGTGGCACTATCGCCTTCTTCGACCTGCCCATGCCGGCCATGACGCCAGGGCCCTCGGGCCAGCCGCCGATCCGTGCCGCGGGCACCGTGATCGGCAATGCCATCTGCTATGAGATCATCTACGCCGACCTGGTGGCCGAGCGCGCCCGGAACAGCGAGCTGCTGCTGACGGTATCCAACGACACCTGGTTCGGCGAGTCGATCGGCCCGCTCCAACATCTGCAGATGGCACGCCTGCGTGCGCTGGAGAACGGCCGCTATGTGGTTCGCGCCACCAGCAACGGCGTCACTGCGATGATCGACCACCAGGGCCGCACGGTGGCCAGCGCTCCCCAGTTCGAGACCGTGACGCTGCTCGCCGAGGCCGTGCCGATGGAGGGTCAGACCCCCTTCACGCGTACCGGCAGCTGGCCGACCTGGCTGTTCAGTGTGCTGCTGGTGCTCCTCGGGTTGCGGCTGCCACGACGTCAGCGGCGTTTCTAGACCCGACTTCCAGGTCAGGCGGTCATCGACGCCCGGCCCGACGCAACGAGGCCCGCATCAGCGGGCCTCGTTGCGTTGGCGGGCGTACAGTCAGTCAGCCTTGACCGGCACTTCGCCCAGCACCTCGGGAATGGTCATGCGCACATAGCGCCCCGGCGCCTCTTCCAGCAGCTTGAGCTCGCCCTCCCCCGGCTGGCGGGCGGGCACTCGCTTGTCGGCGTCGGCGTAACCGCCTTCGGTCATCCACTGCTGCCAATGCGGCCACCAGGAACCCTCGTGATACTCGGCCGCTTCCAGCCACGCTTCGTGATCGTCCGGCAGCGCGTCATTGGTCCAGTAGCCGTACTTGTTGCGCTGTGGCGGGTTGACGATGCCCGCGATGTGACCGGAGCCACCCAGCACGAAGGTCACCTGCCCCTTGGGCAACAGCGCACCGTAGTAGGTGCTGTTCCACTTGGCGATATGATCCTCGCGGGTGGAGACGAAGTAGCTCGGCGTCGAGATCTTGCGCAGATCGATCTTGACCCCATCCAGCTCGATACCACCCGGCTCTACCAGACGATTCTCCAGGTACATGTGACGCAGGTACCAGCCATGGGTGCCCGCCGGCAGGTTGGTGCCGTCGGTGTTCCAGTAGAGCAGGTCGAATGGCGCCGGATTCTCGCCCTTCAGGTAGTTGCTGACATAGAAGGACCAGAACAGATCGTTTTCGCGCAGCAGGTTGAAGGTATAAGCCATGGAGCGGCCGTCGAGGTAGCCGTCCTCCTCCATTCTTGCCTCGATGCCCTGCAGGATCGGCTCGCTGAGCAACACGCCGAGTTCGCCTGGATCGCGAAAATCCTGCAGCGTGGCCATGTAGGTGACGGACTTCACCTTGCGCCCGCGCCGGGTGCTGGTGAGATACGCCACGGTGGAAGCCGCCAGCGTGCCGCCAATACAGTAGCTGACCAGGTTGACTGACTTCTCGCCACAAGCCTGCTCGATCGCCTCCATGGAGGCGATCGGCCCCATCTGCATGTAGTCGGCCCAGGTCAGGTCGCGCTGCTGGGGACCCGGATTGCGCCAGGAGATCAGGAAAACGGTATGTCCCTGGTCCACCAGCCATTTGACGAAGGAGTTGTCCTGGCGCAGGTCGAGGATGTAGTACTTGTTGATCCAGGGCGGCACGATCAGCAGCGGTGTCTTGAACACCGTGTCGGTGGTCGGAGTGTACTGGATCAGTTGGATAAGCTCGTTCTCGTAGACCACGTAGCCGGGCGTCACGGCAATATTGCGCCCGATCTCGAAAGCGCTACGATCGGTCATGGCCACGTTGAGGCCGTCTGAGGAGTTGGCCAGGTCGCGACGCAGTTGGGCAAGCCCCTCGACGAGATTCTGGCCCTTGGTCTCCAGCGTGCGGCGCATCACCTCGGGGTTGGTGGTAACGAAGTTGGTCGGCGCCATGGCGTTGACCAGCTGGCGGGCATAGAAAGCCAGGTTGCGCTTCTGCCGCTCGGGCAGGCCATCGAGCTGCTCGACCAGTTCCTCGACCGCCCCGGAAAACAGCAGGTACTGCTGCATGATGGCACGGTAGTAGGGTTCCTGCTGCCAGGCTTCGTCCTTGAAGCGACGATCGCCCTTGGGTGGAGACGCCAGTGGCTCACCCAGATTACCGGTCAGTGCCTGCAGGCCCTGCTGCCATAGCTGGTACTGGTCCTGAACGAGGCGAGCCTGGGTCTGCCACAGCAGCTGCGGATTGCGCATCAGCGACTCGGCCCCGGCCTGGAAGGCTTCTCGCATGTCGGCCTGGATCGAGTCGGCAGCCGCATTAGGCGCCATGCGCTCGAGCAGGTCCTGTAACAAGGCCTGGTAATGCTGACCCATTTCCTTCAGCTGTTCGTTCCACTCTTCCAGTTCGACCTGGGAGAAAACCGCATCCCCTGACTGCATCGCCCTCTCCTGTTATCGGACCCTGTCGTTCGTTTCATGACGACTATCGTGCTGCGAAATGGTCGCGCTCGACAATGCCCAGACACAGCCTGGGCCGGCAACCGCACGGGCGACCCTATGCCACACTACAACATCAAAGCCGCCCGTGCTTGGACGGGCGGCGAATGACATCAACTCTTGCGCGAGGTCTGGCTGCTGGCCTTGGCCGGGGCGTCGGACTTGTTCGCTGCCGTCGGCTTGGCGCTCGCTCCGCCCTGCTGGGCCTGCTTGGCCTGATCGCTCAACTCCTGACTGACTTCGCCGAACAGCTGCTCCAGCTCGGTGCGGAACTGCTGGCTCATCTCGCCGAGGGCCTGAGCGTCTTCCATCATCTGACGCGAGAGTTCATTCATCATTTCAGCCTGCTGGGCCCCGAAGGCCTGCAGGTCCTGGGCATCGCTGATCTCGGAAGCGCTGCGCATGCGCTCGGTGCCCATCTGGCTGTAGCGTTTCATCGCTTCGAGCTGGTACTCGGTCATCTTCTCCATGTTGCCGAGCATCAGCGAGTTCAGCTTGCGCATGGGTTCGAAGAAACGCCGTGTCTGCTGGTTGAATTCATCGAGCATCTTGTCCTGCATGGGGTTGACCTCCTGTGGATCGGAAACATGCGGGGCCAGCGCCTGTATCGTCGAACTTTACCTGGCGACTTTCCCTGCGCCTTTCAATGCCAGCCGTACGCACGCATGGGAGCGAGTGGCACGACCTTCATGCTGCACTGCACAAAGCGTAGCCTTACACAGCTCTCGCTGCAATACCCTTGCACTTCCACAGCGGAAACCGCTCGCCGGTCGCCGCTACTCCGAACGTCGAGAACGCGAGCGCGCAGTGGCCGTCCGGGCTTTATTCGCCGTCTTGGACTTGCTTGCCGTCTTCGTCGGGGCTTCCGCCTCGCCGGCTTCGACAGGCTCCCGAGCCTTGCCCATGGAACTGCCGGCCTGACGCAGCATGTCGAGCATCATCTGCTGATAGGTGCCGAAGCTGGCCAGTCCCTGGGAGAGCCCCTGACTCATATCCTGAGGCAAGCCCTGCTGCAGGAAGGGCTTCATCAGGCTCATGGGGTCGTAGCCCTCGACACCGGACTCCATCTGCTTGTAGATCCGGTTCAGCAGCTCCTGCTGGAAGGCTTCGACATCGGGCAGTCCCAGCGCACGGCGGAACTCCTCGGGTGTCAGGTCGAACTCGACGTTTATCTTCATGGCGTTTCCCTGCTTCAGTGTGCTCTCAGTGTAGCAACTCGGGGCCAGACTCAATGCAGCGATGCCGGCTCAGCGTAATACCGGCGTACCCACCCGCACCTCGGCGTTCTGCGCCCGGTGTCGCAGCAGATGATCCATCAGTGTCAGCGCCATCATCGCCTCGGCAATCGGCGTGGCGCGAATACCTACGCAAGGATCGTGACGCCCCTTTGTCACCACCTCGACCGGGTTACCTCCAGCATCGATGCTGCGCCCCGGAAGAGTGATGCTGGAGGTGGGCTTGAGTGCCAGGTGAGCGATCAACGGCTGCCCGGAGGAGATGCCGCCGAGCACGCCGCCGGCGTGGTTGGAGAGGAAGCCCTCGGGAGTCATCTCGTCGCGATGCTCGCTGCCTCGGCTTGCCACCGCGGCAAAGCCATCGCCGATCTCCACGCCCTTGACCGCGTTGATACTCATCAGGCCATGGGCGAGGTCGGCATCCAGCCGATCGAAGACCGGCTCTCCCAGCCCCGGCGGCAGTCCTTCCGCCACCACGGTAATCTTCGCCCCCACAGAATCCTGATCACGGCGCAACTGGTCCATGAATGCCTCGAGCTCGGGTACGCGCTCGGGATCCGGGCAGAAGAAGGGGTTGTCGTCCACGACCTCCCACTGCTTGAAAGCGATCTCCAGCGGGCCGAGCTGACTCATGTAGCCGCGCACGGTGATGCCCTGGTTGGCCAGGTACTTCTTGGCGATGGCGCCGGCGGCCACCCGCATGGCAGTTTCCCGGGCACTCGAGCGACCGCCGCCACGGTAGTCGCGAATGCCGTACTTGTGGTGGTAGGTGTAGTCGGCGTGGGCGGGGCGGAACTGGTCCTTGATGTTGGAGTAGTCCTTGGAGCGTTGGTCGGTGTTTTCGATCAGAAGACCGATCGGGGTACCGGTGGTCACACCCTCGAACACACCGGAAAGAATGCGTACCTGGTCGGGCTCGCGACGCTGGGTGGTATGCCGCGAGGTGCCGGGGCGGCGGCGGTCGAGGTCGCGCTGCAGATCCACCTCGCTGAGCGGCAGCCCCGGCGGGCAGCCGTCGACGATGGCACCAAGGGCCGGGCCATGGCTCTCGCCGAAGGTAGTGACGGTGAACAGCTTGCCGAAGGTATTGCCGGACATGGACGTGCCTCCCGATATCGGTATGTTGGATCAGGCGAAGGACGCCGCATGGGCGTCGAGTTCCTCGGCGGTGAGGACGAATACGCCCTGCCCGCCGCGCTCGAAGTCGAGCCACAGGAAGGGAACCTCGGGGAAGGCCGCCTCCAGGTGACGATCGGAATTGCCGACCTCGACGATCAGCACGCCGTGGTCGGTCAGATATTGCCGCGCCTCGCGCAGGATGCGGCGCACGATGTCGAGCCCATCGGCGCCGGCACCCAAGGCAAGTTCTGGTTCGTGACGGTACTCGGCGGGCATAGTGGCAAGATCGCGGGCATCGACATAGGGCGGGTTGGAGACGATCAGGTCGTAGCGCTGCCCGGCCAGTCCCTCGAACAGGTCGGAGAGCACGGCCCGCACCCGCACGCCCACGTCGTGGCGCTGGATGTTCTGCTTGGCCACGGCCAGGGCATCGGCGCTGACGTCGGAGAGATCCACCTGGCAAGTGGGCAAGTAGAGCGCGGTGGCAATGCCGATGCAGCCAGAGCCGGTACACAGGTCCAATACCCGCCTCGGTGGCTCCTCGGGAAACCAGGCGGCGAAGCCGGTCTCGATCAGCTCGGCAATGGGCGAGCGCGGGATCAGCACGCGCTCGTCGACGTCGAACGGGAAGCCGGCGAAGAAGGACTCGCCCAGCAGATAGGGCAACGGTCGGCGTGAGGTGACGCGTTCGCGCACCAGGCCGACGATGCGCGCGCGCTCCATGGGCAACAGGCGCGCCTCGAGCACTGCCGGGTCAACGTTCCAGGGCAAGTGCAGCGCGCCCAACGTCAGGGCAACGGCTTCGTCCCAGGGGGAATCGGTGCCGTGGCCGTGGAACAGTCCGGCCAGGTGAAATTCGCTGGCTGCCCAGCGCAGGTAGTCGCGTAGTGTGACGAGGTCACGGCACAGTGCCTCGTCGTCCAGTGACAGGGTCGAGCGAGAAACGGGTGAGGAGTTGGCCACGAAAGGTCCTGCAGGTCGCTTATGATCGTTGGCTCGATTGTACCCGTGGCGGCAGGCGGTTCACAGCCACGCTCAGGTCGCTATACTGGCCGCTCGACGACACCACGCGAGCCCTCATGAGCCAACGCCGCCCACCCGATGACGATGACGACGATACCAATGCCTTTCGCCAGGCGCTTCGCGAAGCCGGAGTGCGCCGCATCGCCGTCAACCGCGCCGACCCGGGGCGCCCCAAGCGCCGGGACCCGGCAGCGGCGGAGCGGCGTGCCGCCGCGGTAGCGACGGACGCCCATGACACGACCAGCCGCACCAGCGACGGTCGCGTGGAGCCGGTGCGCCCCTCCGAGTTCCTCGACTTCGCCCTGCCCGACCTGCCCTACCGTACCCGCAGCCAGCTCAAGCGCGGCCAGATAGAGTGGGAGGCGGGTCTCGACCTGCATGGCTACAGCCTCGACGAGGCGCGCCTGGAGCTCGAGAGCTTCCTCAAGGAGGCAGCGGGCAGCCACATGCGCTGCGTGTTGGTGGTACATGGCAAGGCCTGGGGCAGCACAGCGAACTATCCGGTGATCAAGAGCCACGTCAACGCCTGGCTGCGGGAGTGGCCAGCGGTGCTGGCCTTCTGCTCGGCCAAGGAGAGCGACGGCGGGACCGGCGCCGTCTATATACTGCTTCGCCGGCGCGGGCTCGATGCCTAGGTGCCCTGGCCGCCCCCCGATGCGCTGTCGGCCGGCATCTGTGGCGGCTCGACAATGATGCCACCGCTGCCGCCGTGCCCGGTTTGCGAGCGTCCCTCGTAGCGGTCCAGCGCCTCCATGGCGAGATGACGCCCGAGGCGAATCAGCGCCTCGGCTCGGTGAAACTCGAAGGCGCCGCATACCGTCTTGGGCACCTCGATCAACACATCGGGGGGATAGCCGGCGATCTTGTACTTGGCCAGCGACGCCTGTGTGATGTCAAAGGAGGCCAGGATCATGTCCAGTCGGCCCCACGCCCGCCTCCCACTTGCCGCTGCTCGCCCCGCCTTGCCGCTCGCCTCGCCCGTTTCACCCTCGGGTCCGCCGAATCCCTCGAATAGCCAGCGGGTCGCGCCGCGCACATCCATCCACTTGCGCGCCGCGGCTTCCTCCTCGACCTTCTCCTGCTCTTCCGCCTGCTCCTCGCTAGGCAGCAGGTCCTCGAGCGACACCGGCCGTGCGCTGTGGGCGGTCACGTTGACGGCCAACATCATGTCGGCATGCGCCGAAACGGTCGGCGTGATCGGCAGGGGATTGAGCAAGCCGCCGTCCACCAGGGTGCTGTCACCGATATGTACCGGCGTGATAACGCCCGGGATGGCAATGGAGGCACGGATCGCGCGCAACAGCGGCCCCGACTGGAACCATACCTCGCGTTGTCGTATCAGGTCGGTGGCTACGGTCGTAAAGGGAATCGGCAGATCCTCGATCTGGATATCGCCGACCAGCTCCTCGAGCTTGCTCATCACCTTGCTGGCACGCATCGCGCCCATCGGGCTCCAAGTGACGTCGACCAGTTTCAGTACATCGAAGTAATCGAGCTTGCAGACCCAGTTGTGATAGGCCTCCAACTGCCCCGCGGCATAGACGCCGGCAATGACCGCCCCCATCGAGCAGCCTGAAATGGCGACGACCTCGTAGCCCCGCGCCTCCAATACCTCGATCACGCCGATGTGCGCGTAGCCGCGTGCCCCGCCACTGCCCAGGGTCAACGCCACGCGCTTGCCCATTTCCGCCGCCTGCCTGCTGCTCATCCCGCCCTCCAACGTCACACCTCGCCCGATTGTGCCAGCCAATCCACGATGGCGATTGCCACGCCGTTTACCCCGCCAGGCTCCAGATGCAGATGATGACCGCCCGGCAACACCTGACGCGTCAGCTGTGGCAACGCCGCCCGTGCGGCCCTGGCAGCGTCGCGCTCGCCCAGGATGCCCGCCTCCCCCTCGATCAACAATGCCGGCGCCTGGATCGCCCCGAGCAGGGCCAGCACCTGCTCGGGGCATAGGCGTACCGGTGATGGCCACAGCAGCCGGCCATCGGTACGCAGCCGAACATGGCCATCAGTTTCCCGCATCAGATTACGCTCGACCAGTGGCGTTGCCGTATCGATGTCGATCGCCGTCACGCCGCCGGCCACGCGAGCCGCCACCGCGGTCCTGCTATCAGGATAGCGCGGCGCCGCCGAGCGCGAGCGCCGGGCCACGCGCAGGCCCTTGCGGAGCTGGGCGGCGCTCTCATCGACCGGCGTGGTCACGGCGCCCAGGCCGTCAATCAGGATCAACCGCTCGATGCGCTCCGGCAGGGCCGCGGCGGTCAGGCAGGCCACTCCCGCGCCCATGGAGTGAGCCAACAGCGATACCCGCTCCAGCTTCAGCTCGTCGGCGGCGTCGAGCAGGTCGTGACAGTAGTCCCACAGCGCATAGTCGCCTTCCCGGTGCTGCGAGTGGCCGTGTCCGGCGAAGTCCAGGGCAACGACGCGGATGCCAAGCCGCGCCACCAGCAGGGGCGCCAGCCGGCTGAAGCTGGCGGCATTGTCCAGCCAGCCGTGAAGCGCCAGCCAGGTGGGTGCGTCCTGCTTGCCCCAGGCGAGCGCCGCCAGGCGCCCCCCGGCCAGGGACATCGCTTGCACTTCACTCATGCCCCACCCTCCAGCAGATCGTCGAGCATGGCCTGCAAGGCCTGGCGTGTCTCCTCGGGATGCTCCATGGGAAACATGTGGGTGCCCGGCACCAGGGCCAGTGGAATGCCGTGGGCCGCCAGGCGGCGGCGTCGCCTGGGCGTAATCAGGTCGGAGTCACCGCCCACCAGCACGCCGAAGGGGAGCCTCAGCCGGCGCGGTAGGCGGGCCAGGTGGTCGGGCAGGTTACGGAAGATTTCGGTCTCGATCGCCGGGTCGTAGATCAGCTCGGCGACTCCGTCGTCACGCAGCCGCGTGCCAGCCTCGACATAGTCATGCAGGGCCTCGGGAGTGAAGCGACGAAACAGCCCGCGGCGGCGCAGATGGTTGGCCATTGCCTCGCGATCGGGCCAGGACGCACGACGCCCCTTGCTCTTGCCTGCCGGGGTGACCCGGTCGACGAAACCGAAGCGCTTGGCGACCTTCATGCTCCAGGCGTCCAGGCCCAGCATCAGCGGCGGGTCGAGCATCACCACGCAGCGAAAGCGCTGCGGTGCGCGCTCCGCGGCCATGGCCATGAGCACGCCGCCCATGGAGTGCCCAACGCCGATGACCGGCCCGTCGTCGTCGGGCACGTGCTCGAGGAGCTCATCGCGCAGCGCCAGCCAGTTGGCGCCCACCGGGTAGTCGGGATGGTGACCGAGACGATCGACGGGATGGATGTCGAAGCGTTCATGCAGCGGGGCCAGCAGGCTGCGATAGCTCATGCCGGGGAACCCGTTGGCATGGGCGAAGACCAGCCGCGGTCGCGAAAGGGTGGCACGTTCGTTCATGACAGGATCCAGTGTCAGGTGAGGCAGGCCGCCAGTGGCGATAGCAGGCTAACGGGTTTACTCTATCTCGCCAAGTCGACCTCCGGCCCATGTCGTCCGCTTTCTTCTGGAGTCAGCCATGTCTCGTCCCTCACGGCCCCGGCGCGATACCCGTCTACGTAACCGTCTTTTCTGGATCACCGTGATCGCCGCCATCGTCGTCGGCCTGTGGCTGGCACGCTGAGATGGGATTGTACGCGCTCTTCTTCGCCACCCTGGAAATCACCCTGCCGGTATTCGCCATGGTCTTCATCGGCCTGGCACTCAAGCGCCTGGGGTGGATCGACCAGGCCTTCATTGCCACCGCCTCGAGCCTGGTCTTCAGAGGAACCATGCCGACGCTGATCTTCCTCAGCATCATCAAGGCCGACCTCGACGCCACGCTGAACCCTGGCCTGCTCGCGTTCTTCGCCCTGGCCACCCTGGCCAGCTTCCTGCTCGCCTGGGGCTGGGCCATCTTGCGCGTTCCCCATGCCGAGCGTGGCGTCTACGTACAGGGCGCCTTTCGCGGCAACTGCGGCATCGTCGGCCTGGCACTGGCCGCCGGAATGTACGGCGACTACGGGCTTTCCGCCGGTGGGCTGCTGCTCGGCGTGGTCATCCTCACCTACAACGCCTTCTCGGTCATCGTGCTGGCCACCTATCAACAGGGCAGGCGCACCGACTGGCGCAGCATCGCCAGCCACATCATGCGCAACCCGCTGATCCTCTCCGTCATTGCCGCCGTACCGGTGGCCGCGCTGGAGCTGCGCCTGCCTGGCTGGCTGATGACCTCGGGGCAATACTTCGCCTCGTTGACCCTGCCGCTGGCGCTGATCTGCATCGGCGCCACCCTGTCGCTGGGCTCGATCAGGGCGTCCGGGAGATTGGCGATGGGCGCCAGCCTGATGAAAATGGTCACCCTACCGCTCGGGGCCACCGTGGCCGCCTGGCTGGTCGGCTTCGAGGAGCGCGAATTGGGCGTGCTGTTCCTGTTCTTCGCCAGCCCCACGGCGGCGGCCAGCTTCGTGATGGTCAAGGCAATGGGCGGCAATGCCGCGCTTTCCGCGAACATCATCGCCCTGACCACGCTGATGGCCAGCCTGACCATCACCGTTGGCGTATTCACCCTCAAGGTGGCGGGATGGATCTAGCCGCCGCTACCTCTGCGAATGTCATGGGGTGCGGTTAATCGTAGCAACCTGGCGCAGCCCGCCGCCCATACCTCGCTCTCGAGCTCGGCCACGGCGGCCGTGGGAAAGGCAATACCACGGTCGGCGCGCCCCTCCACCAGCAGGGCGGTCAGCGCCCCGACCAGCGGCATATGGCTCACCAGCACGATGGGAATATCGCCCTCAAGGGAAAGCAACCAATCGCAGACCACGGCCGGTGAGTCGTCAGGCGTAATGATCGGCAGCACCTCGGGCTCGACGCCCAGCGTCCTGGCCACCGGCGAGGCCGTCTGGCACGCCCTTAGGTAAGGGCTCGCATAGAGCCGGGCCCCTTCCAGTGCCTGCCGGCCAAGCCAGTTGGCCATGCGCTCGGCCTCGGCCAGGCCGCGGTCGCTCAGCTTGCGCTCTCTGTCGGGATGGCCCGGAGCCGCCTCGCCATGGCGCATGAGGAAGAGCCGGCCCGTCACGGCTTGCCCTCGCCCGCTTCGACCCGGCGATGGGCCTGTTGCACGTCTTCGCGCGAGAGCACGAACTCCACGTCGCTGCTCTGCTCGCCACGCATCAGCATACGTGCCATCTCACGCGCCGGCACCCCCTCGAACAGCACCTGGTAGAGCCCTTCGGCCAGCGGCATGTAGACGCCCTCGGCGCGTGCCTTGTCGCGCACCAGGCGTATCGTATTGACGCCCTCGGCGACCTGGCCCAGGGCGTCGATGGCCTCGTCCAGAGTTCTCCCCTCGCCCAGCGCATAGCCCACCCGGTAGTTGCGCGACAGGCTCGACGAACAGGTGACGATCAGGTCGCCAACTCCGGCAAGCCCCAGAAAAGTCATGGGGTTGGCCCCCAGGCTCATGGCGAAGCGTCCCATCTCGGCGAGCGCCCGAGTCATCAGCATGCTGCGGGTGTTCTCGCCCATGCCGAGCGCCGCGGCCATGCCAGCGGCGATGGCGTAGATGTTCTTGAGCGCCCCCCCCAGCTCGACGCCGTAGCGGTCATTGCTGGCATAGACGCGAAAATAGTCGCAGCCCAGCGCCTGCTGCACCCGAGTGCGGGTCAGCGCATCGTCGCTGGCCACCACGGTGGCGGTGAGCTGCTTCTGGGCGATCTCGGTGGCCAGGTTGGGCCCCGAAATCACGCCGATATGAGTAAAGCCCGTCTCCTCTTCGAGGATCTGGCTCATCAGCTTGAAGCCCTCCTCCTGGATCCCCTTGGTGGTACTTACCAGGATCTGTTCCGGACTGAGCCAGGGGTGGGCCTGGCGTACCACCTCACGAAAGGCCTGGGAGGGAATCGCCACCAGTACCAGCTCGGCCCCGGCGAGCACCGTCTGCATGTCGCTCGACGCGTGCACCGCCGGGTTGATGGCGTACTCCGGCAAGTAGCGTGGATTGCGATGCTCGCGATTGATCTGCGCCGCCAGCTCGGGATCGCGCAGCCACTGGCACACCCGGGCACCGTTATCGGCGGCAATGCTGGCAAGCGCAGTGCCGAAGCTGCCGCCGCCCAGTACTGCTACCCGCATGGGTTCGTCTGACATGTCTGCCCCGCGAATCGGTCGATGAAACAGAAGAAATCGTCAAGAGTGTAACGAAAAATGCCCCCTTCCGGGGGCATCTCGTTGGCCGAAGGCCTCACATCATCAGTCGATCTGCGACAGCAGCGAGTCGATGCTGGTCCGGGCATCACCGTAGAACATGCGGCTGTTCTCCTTGAAGAACAGCGGGTTCTCGATACCCGAATAACCGGTTCCCTGACCGCGCTTGCAGACGAAGACCTGCTTGGCCTCCCATACCTTGAGCACCGGCATGCCGGCGATGGGGCTGTTGGGATCGTCCTGGGCCGCGGGGTTGACGATGTCGTTGGAGCCAATGACGATCACCACATCGGTGCTGGCGAAGTCATCGTTGATCTCGTCCATCTCCAGCACGATGTCGTAGGGCACCCTGGCCTCGGCCAGCAGCACGTTCATGTGGCCCGGCAGACGACCCGCCACCGGGTGGATACCGAAGCGCACCTGCTTGCCGGCGGCCCGCAGCTTGCGCACCAGCTCACTCACGGCGTTCTGGGCCTGAGCCACGGCCATGCCGTAGCCCGGCACGATGATCACGCTGTCGGCGTCGTTGAGCGCACTCGCCACGCCGCCGGCATCGATCGCCACCTGCTCGCCCTCGATCTCGGCGGCAGGCCCCTGGGTACCACCGAAGCCCCCCAGGATGACGTTGACGAAGTTGCGGTTCATCGCCTTGCACATGATGTACGACAGGATGGCACCGGAGGAGCCCACCAGGGCACCGGTGACGATCAGCAGGTCGTTGGAAAGCGTGAAGCCGATGGCCGCCGCGGCCCAGCCGGAGTAGCTGTTGAGCATCGACACCACCACCGGCATGTCGGCACCACCGATGCCCATGATCAAGTGATAGCCGATGAAGAAGGCGAGCGCGGCAATCAGCAACAGCGTCCAGAAACCGGCACCGTTGAGATAGAGAATGGCCAGAAGCAGCGACAGTACCGCGGCACCGGCGTTGAGCAGATGCCCACCGGGCAGTTGCTTCGGCTTGCCGTCCACCTTGCCGGCCAGCTTGCCGAAGGCGACCACCGAGCCGGTGAAGGTCACCGCCCCGATGAACACGCCCAGCACCACCTCGATCTGCAGGAACATCAGTTCGTCCGGCGCCTTGGTCGCCACCAGGGCGGCAAAGGCGGAGAACTGCTCGGTACCCGCATCCAGAGCCCGTGCCGCCAGCACGCGGCGCCGCTCGAGATCGGCACTCCAGGCCACGAACACCGCCGCCAGGCCGACGAAGCTGTGCAGTGCCGCCACCAGCTGCGGCATTTCGGTCATGTCGACCTTCTTGGCCACGTAGGCGCCGATCACCGCGCCGATGATCATCATCGGGATCATCAGCCAGTAGGCGCCGATACCCGGCCCGAAGGCGGTGAAGAAGACCGCCACTGCCATGCCGACAATGCCGTACCACACCGCCCGCTTGGCCTTCTCCTGGTTGCTCAATCCCCCCAGCGAGAGGATGAAAAGCACGCTTGCCGCAATCGCCGCGGCAGACACGAATCCTTGACTCAGCATGTGTTGTCTCCGCCGCTTACGATTTCTGGAACATGGCAAGCATCCGGCGTGTCACCAGGAAGCCCCCCACGATGTTGATGGTGGCAATCAGCACAGAGATGGCCGCCATCAGCACGACGAGCCAGTTCCCCGAGCCGATCTGCAGGATCGCCCCGAGGATAATGATCCCCGAAATGGCGTTGGTCACCGCCATCAGCGGCGTGTGCAGCGAATGGCTGACGTTCCAGATCACTTGGAAGCCGATGAAGCAGGCCAACACGAAGACAATGAAATGCTGCATGAAGGAAGCGGGAGCCACCTGGCCGAGCAGCAGCATCAGCAGGCCGCCGGCGCCCAGCAGAGTGGCCTGGCGCTTGGTCTGGGCCTTGAAGGCGGCATGTTCGGCAGCCCGCCGCTCCTCGGGGGTGGGCTCCTTCTCCTTGGGCTTGGGCTTCGCCGCAGCGATCGCCTTCACCTTGGGCGGCGGCGGCGGGAAAGTGATCTCGCCCTGGTGAGTCACCGTGGCGCCACGAATGACGTCGTCCTCCATGTCATGGACGATCTGGCCGTCCTTCTCCGGCGTGAGATCGGTGAGCATGTGGCGAACGTTGGTGGAATAGAGCAGCGAGGCCTGAGTCGCCATGCGCGAGGGAAAGTCGGTATAGCCGACCACGACCACGCCATTGTCGCTGACGACCCGCTCGTCGGGGCGCGTCAAGTCGCAGTTGCCGCCCTTCTCGGCGGCCAGGTCGATGATCACCGAACCAGGCTTCATCGCCTTGACCATGTCCTCTAGCCACAGCTTGGGCGCCGGACGACCCGGGATCAGGGCGGTGGTGATGACGATATCGACGTCGGGGGCCTGCTCGCGGAAGCATTCGAGCTGCTTTTCGCGGAATTCAGGGCTGGAGGGCGCCGCATAGCCGCCGGTACCGGAGCCGTCCTGGTTGTCCTCGAAGTCGAGGAACAGGAACTCGGCGCCCATGGATTCGATCTGCTCGGCTACTTCGGGGCGCACGTCGAAGGCGCGCACCACGGCGCCCAGGCTGGTGGCGGTACCGATGGCGGCAAGGCCGGCCACGCCAGCCCCGATGACCAGCACCTTGGCCGGCGGCACCTTGCCGGCAGCCGTCACCTGGCCGGTGAAGAAGCGGCCGAAGTTGTTGCCCGCCTCGATCACCGCACGATAGCCGGCGATGTTGGCCATGGACGAGAGTGCATCCATCTTCTGCGCGCGGGAGATCCGCGGCACCATGTCCATGGCGATGACGGTCGCGCCCTTGGCCCGGCACTTCTCCAGCAGCGCTTCGTTCTGGGCCGGCCAGAAGAAGGCGATCAGGGTCTGCCCATCGCGCAGCCGCTCGGCTTCTTCGTCGCTGGGCTCGCGCACCTTGATCACGACCTCGGCTTCTTGCCAGAGCGCCTCGGCACTCTCCACCACCGTGACGCCGGCCGTACGATAGGCGTCGTCGTCGAAACCGGCAGCGATGCCGGCCCCGGATTCAATCAGGCATTCGTGTCCAAGCTTCTGGATGAACTGCGCACTATCAGGAGTCAGCGCGACACGCGCCTCTCCCTTGGCGAGCTCCTTGGGTGCACCAATCTTCACGTTGGATCTCCCTTGTGGTTATTGAATTTCGAAAAGGGTCAACCGGCTATTCATACCTGACCATGCCGCAATGCACAACCGCAGCGCAACCGATAGACAGCACATGAATGTAGCACTATCCAGCTGAAATTACGGAAAAAAACGAAGGATGACGTTGACGTCAAGGGAGGCTGGAGGGCGCGTATGAATACGAACAGGCCGCCCGTAGGCGGCCTGATAGGGGTTGGCGTCGAAGGCGCGACCGGCGCCGAAGCTCAGGCCGTCAGCAGGGCATTGAGCCGCTTGACGTAGGCCGCCGGGTCGTCGAGATGCCCGCCCTCGGCGATGATCGCCTGGTCAAGCAGCACCTGGGCCAGGTCGCCGAAACGCTCGCCTTCGGCCGCCTCGAGCCGCTCTACCAACGCGTGGCCTGGGTTGAGCTCGAGGATCGGCTTGACCTCCGGCATCTTCTGCCCTGCGGCTTCCATGATGCGGCGCATCTGGTAACCCATCTCGTGCTCTGGCAGCACCACGCAGGCCGGCGAGTCGGTCAGGCGATGGGTTACCTTGACCTCCTGTACCGCATCACCCAGCGCCTCCTTGACTCGCTTGACCAGCTCTTCCTTGGCCTTGGCGGTCTCCTGCTGGGCCTTTTTCTCCTCCTCGCCCTCGATCTCGCCGAGGTCAAGCTCGCCCTTGGCGACGTCGACGAAGCGCTTGCCTTCGAACTCATGCAGATGGCTCATCAGCCACTCGTCGATACGATCGTGCAGTAACAGAACCTCGATGCCCTTCTTGCGGAAGATCTCCAGGTGCGGGCTGCTCTTGGCGGCATTGAAGCCGTCGGCGACGATGTAGTAGATCTTCTCCTGCCCTTCCTGCATGCGGCCAAGGTAGTCGGCCAATGACTGGTCCTGGGTGGCACTGTCGGTGTGGGTGGAGGAAAAACGCAGCAGCGCCGCGATCTTGTCGCGATTGGCGAAGTCCTCGGCGGGGCCTTCCTTGAGTACGCTGCCGAAGGTGTTCCAGAAGGTCTGGTAGGCCTCCTTGTCCTTGGCCAGCTTCTTGAGCATGTCCAGTGCGCGCTTGGTCAGCGCGCCCTTGATCTTCTCGACCTTGGGGTCCTGCTGCAGCAGCTCGCGGGAGACATTGAGCGACAGCTCGCGGGTGTCGAGTACGCCCTTGATGAAACGCAGGTAGAGCGGCAGGAACTGCTCGGCATCGTCCATGATGAAGACGCGTTGAACGTAGAGCTTGACCCCCCTTGAGCCATCGCGCTCGTAGAGGTCGAACGGCGCGCGCCCCGGCACATAGAGCAGACTGGTGTACTCGAGCGTGCCCTCGACCTTGTTGTGGCTCCAGGTCAGCGGATCGCTGAAATCGTGAGCCACGTGTTTGTAGAAAGCCTTGTACTCGTCGTCGGAAATCTCGCTCTTGGGACGCACCCACAGCGCCGTGGCCTCGTTGACGGTCTCCCAGGTGGTGACCTCGCTGCCCCCGATCTCGTTGCCATCGTCGTCCTTGGCGGCCTCGACCTTGGGCATGCGCACCGGCACCTCGATATGGTCGGAGTACTTGCGCACCAGACTCCTCAGGCGGAAGTCGTCGGCGAACTCCTTGGCGTCCTTCTTCAGGTGCAGGACGATCTCGGTGCCGTGCAGTTCACGCTCCAGGTCGGCGACGGTGAACTCGCCCTCGCCCTTCGAACGCCACTCGACGCCTTCGGCCTTGGCCGTGCCCGCCTTGCGCGTGCGCACCGTGACCTCGTCGGCGACGATGAAGCTTGAGTAGAAGCCCACGCCGAATTGGCCGATCAGGCGTGCATCCTTCTGCTGCTCGCCGGAGAGCTGCTTGAGGAATTCCGCGGTGCCACTGCGCGCGATGGTGCCGAGGTTCTGGATCACCTCGTCGCGACTCATGCCGATGCCGTTGTCGCGCACGGTGACGGTGCGGGCCTTCTCGTCGTGCTCGATCTCGATGCGCAGCTCGCTGTCGCCCTCGTAGAGCGCATCGTTGTCGAGCGCGGCGTAGCGCAGCTTGTCGCAGGCGTCTGCGGCATTGGAGATCAACTCGCGCAGGAATATCTCCCGGTTGGAGTAGAGCGAGTGGATCATCAGGTGCAGCAGTTGCTTCACCTCGGTCTGGAAGCCGAGGGTTTCCTCGTGAGCGGTCGTGGACATGGATCGGTTACCTCATGGCTTGAACTCACGGCGGCGCGTAGCGCGTCGCCGTTTCAGAACTGTTCAGCGATATGGGGTCCGACTTCCGCTTTTCAAGCGTCGTTCGGTTCCAGTGCACCCAATACCAGATGCAGACGGGCCGTGGCCACCGGCTGATCCTCCGACTCCTGCCAGGCCGTGACCTGGACGTTGGCCAGGCGTCGCCCTTCGCGCAGCAGTTGGCAGCGGGCGTGGGTGGGAACCACCCGGGCCGTGCGCAGGTAGTCGATGGAGAAGTCGACGATACGCGGCAGTCGCGGCTCGCGCGCCGACAGCATCAGGTCGAGTGTACCGGCGGTTTCCATGAAGGCCGCCAACACTCCCCCATGCAGCGCCGGCAGCAGGATGTTGCCGACGTTGTGCTCGCGCGGCTCGAGATGAAAGATCAGACCATCGCCGGCAGCGTCCGGTGTCGCCGACACGCCGATATGGCGAGCATAGGGGAGCCGCTCCAGCCAGGCGGCGATATCGCCTTCGCTACGGGTCCGGGCCAGCCAGGCCACATCGTGAAATCCTTCAGGCATGAGCGACCTCCCCGAAAAGCGCCTCGGCGAACCCCGGCGGCGTATTGCGTTCCCCGAGGCGCACGAAGTTTCCGATGCCGCGGGCGATGGGCCGGCCCGGCTCTTGCCATAGCGTGCCCTCGGTGAAGACCATGGCATTCGTCACGCGAAGCACATGGGCTTCGGCCATGATCGGCTGGCCCGCCACCGCCGGTCGGTAGTGGTCGACGCGCAGATCGAGCGTCGGGCATACCTCCGGCGCCGGTAACCCGCACAGCACCGCCGAGCCACATACGGTATCCAGCAGCATGGTCAACACGCCGCCGTGTACCAGGCCGCGGTCGGCATCACCCAGCAGCTCGTCGCACCATGGCAAGCGCATGCGCACCCAGGGCGGATTGACCTCTTCCACTTCGAGACCCAGGTCACGCGTATGCGGAATGACATTGACGAAACGGCTCAGGCCAGCTCGCCAGACGTCGGAACTTCGACCTGCCACGGCAGGCCCGCTCTGCGGTTCGTCACGTTCGCTCACCCCACCCTCCAACAAGCGTTTGATCAATCTTGCTAGACTAGTTGGCGGGCGTGACTGGCACAAGTGCCATGACCCGTGCGCGGCCCCGAGAAAAATTTCCACTGAAGCGCAGAGAAAACGGCGCGGCGGTCTACTCAAAGCAGCTTCGATAAGCGAGGATAGGGACAGTTCGTCACCGCCTTCCGGAGGCCGTTCCACATGCGCCATACCTTATCGTTCCGCCGCGCGTCCGGTTGGCTCGCCGCGGCCGCTTTCAGCTTTTCCGTTACCGCGCATGCCCAGCCCAGCGACAGCGCCATGCGCACGGCGCTGGAAGCCGCGCGCAATCACGAGTGGCACCGAATCGACCAGGCCGCCATCGACGGCCACGTGCTGGAAGGCTACGTGGAGTATCACCGCCTGCGCAGCCGCCTGCCTCAGGCCGAGCCGGGCCAGATCCTGGAGTTCATCGAGCGCCATCGGGGGGCGCCCGTCGCCGACTGGATGCGCGGCCAGGCGATCGCCCGTTATGGCGCCGCCGGGCGCTATGGCAGCCTGCTGGCCGTGGCCGACGGCGAGCCCAGCGGCACCGAGCGTCAATGCCACTACTATACGGCGCTGCTCGGTAGCGACCCTCAGGCGGCAGCGGAAGGCGGTCGTGCCCTCTGGCGCGTCGGCCGCTCGCAGCCGGATGCCTGCGACACGCTATTCGACCACCTACGCGCCAACGGCGAAATCAGTGAGTTCGATATCTGGCAGCGCATGATGCTGGCTTGGGAGCAGGGCGAGACAGGCCTGGTCAGCTACCTGGGGCGACAGCTCGGTAGCCGCTGGCAGGAGGGGCGTGACGCCGTGGAGCGGCTTCAGCACAGCTATGCCGACATCACCCGGATCCCCACCTGTATCGGCCCCGAGTGCCGCGGCAGCGGGCCGCTGTTCGCCGGCGCCATGCACGGCTTCATCCGCGCCGATACCGAAGCCGCCATGGAGGCGTGGCGCAAGATCGCCGCCCACCTGCCGATCGAGGAAAACCACCGGCATGCCATCGAGGAGGACCTCGCCTTCTACTCACTGGTACGCGGCATCGAGCACAACCTGAGCTGGGTCGACGAGGCTCTGCCGCGGATCGGCACTGCCCGCGTGCTCGAGCTGCGCATCCGTCATGCGCTGGCGAACCGCGATTGGCACGACGTGCTTCGCTGGGTCGACCTGATGCCCGAAGAGGCCCGCGAGGACAGCCGCTGGCAGTACTGGAAGGCTCGCGCCCACGAACAGTTGGGCGACCAGGAACGGGCCGAGGTGGCCTATGCGCGTGCCGCCCGGGAACGCAACTTCTTCGGCTTCGCCGCCGCCGACCGCATCGGCCGCCCCTACTCCCTGAACCTGGAGCGCAGCACACTCAACGACAGCTTCCGCGACCAGGTGGACCAGTGGCCGACGGTGCAGCGCACCGAGGCGCTGCTGCGGATCGGCGAGGAGGGCCTGGCCAACAGCGAATGGTTGCATGCGGCGGCCACCGCGTCGCCGCGTGAAGTCAGGGCGCTGGCCGATTATGCCGCACGCCGCGGCTGGCATGCGCGCCTGGTACAGACCACCATCACCGCCCAGCTGTGGGATGCCCTGGACTGGCGCTTCCCCGAAGCCTACCGCGAGCATTTCCTGCACTGGGGACAGCAGACCGGGGTCGATCCTTATCTGCTGATGGGCATTGCACGGCGCGAGAGCGCCTACAACCCGGAGGCGCTCTCGCCGGCCGGCGCCCGAGGCCTGATGCAGCTGATGCCGGGCACCGCGTCCCTGCTCAGCCGCCAGCTCGGCATCAGCGATCCCGGCCCCTACGGCGTGCTCGATCCCGAGCTCAACATCCGTCTGGGCAGCACCTACATTCGCGACATGACCAACCGCTACCGGGGTAACCGCCTGGCGGCGGCGGCGGCCTACAACGCCGGCCCCGGCCGGGTGGACCGCTGGCTGCGCGACGCGCCGGAGGAGTTCGACCTATTCGTCGAGTCGATCCCCTTCCGCGAGACCCGCGACTACGTCCAGGCCGTGCTCTCCTACCGCGTGATCTTCGAAAGCCTGGCCAACGGCGGCAGCAGCGAAGGCGTAGCCATGCTCAGCCAGGCGGAGAAAACGGTGCGCTACGACGCCTCGTTGCTCGCCAGGAACTGATGGCCGCTACCTTAGAGGTCAGGCTGGCTGGCGTTCCAGCGCCAGCCTGACCCCGAACAGGATCAGCACCGCACCGGTCACCCCGTTCAGCGCGCGGGCGAAGTGTTGGCTGGCCAACCAGCGCCCCGCACTACCGACCATGAGCACGATGGCGATCTGCCACAGGTTGGCGATGACGAAGTGCACCCCGGCAAGCCACAGCGACTTGAGCAGCGCCGGGTCGGTCGGAGCGATGAACTGGGGCAGGAAGGCCATGTAGAAGACCACTGTCTTGGGGTTGAGCACATTGGAGAGCAGCCCTTCGCGCAGCGGCCTCCAGGCCGGCACGGATTGGCGCTTCCCCTGCATCGCTTGCACTGGCAGAGCGTTACCGCGTCGCGCGGCGATCAATCCGTTGATTCCCAGCCATATCAGGTACGCCGCCCCCGCCAGCTTGAGCACACTGAAGGCCCACGCCGACTGGAGCAATATCAACGAAATACCCAGCGCCGAGATCGTGGCATGCACGAACAGGCCACAGCAGATTGCCAGGCTGGTGAGCACACCATCGCGCACTCCCCCGCGTGCCGTATTGCGAATGACCAGCAGGGTATCGACCCCAGGACTCATCGACAGCAGGGTGATGGCGACCAGAAAAGGCCAGAATTGTGCGTCCAGCATGACAGGGCTCCGGTTAGGTAAGACATGAGTTCGAGTGACCCGACGAGGAAGATAGCCGAGCGTGGTCAGGGCTGGCTGCGGGTAGCACAAAGTATGGCTAATTTAAGGCAACGGATTCGCTGGACGCTCGGAATTTTTCTATCTACAGTGGATTGAGCGGATGATATCGGTGAAGCGAGGCCACTGCCACAGATCGCAACCTCCCTCGCCGGCTGCTTCCGCTGCGTTGGCCTGCAAGTGGAAAGTCGTCCCGTCGTATGTCGAGTTCTCGATGCACCCGAAGCGCACTTTTCAGCTCTTGCCCACGCACTTCGGGCCCGGCATTGCCGAGTGCCCAGCACGATCAATCTGTAAGTAAGGAAAATCGACAATGGCAACTGGCACTGTCAAGTGGTTCAACGATACCAAGGGCTACGGCTTCATCTCTCCGGACGACGGCGGTGATGACCTGTTCGCGCACTTCTCCGAGATTCAGGCTGAAGGCTTCAAGACCCTGCAGGACGGTCAGAAGGTGACCTTCGAAGTCACCCAGGGCAAGAAAGGCCTTCAGGCCTCCAACATCCGGCTCGCCAATTGAGGTAACGCCTCGACAGGCCCGGAGCCAGGCCGTCTATATGTGGCCTGGCAGTCAGACGAAAGGCCCACTCCTTGGAGTGGGCCTTTTTCGTATTCCCATTCGACATGCCAACCCAAGCCGGCATGGGAACTCAGTCTTCCGGATCGGTTTCAGCCCGGGGCGACGCCTCGGTGCTTGACTCGGCTTCCGGCTCGGGTTCGATCCGCGGGAGATCGCGCCTCGGCTCGCTACGCTCTGCCTCCTCGAACTGCTCGTCGAGCTGACGCCGTGCCTCCTCGAAGCGACGCTCGGACTCTTCAAGCCAGGCGTCGACATCCGACTGCGTGACCTCGCCGGTTCGCTCCGCCTCTCGCTCGATGGCCGAGGAAGAGCGACCCTCGTCGTCCTCCATGGGCTCGAGTGACGACTCGAAATCGGTTCCACCTTCCATGGGTTCCAGGGCGGGATTGCTGCGCTCCACTTCCTCGAACTGCTGGTCGATCTGGCGCTGAGCCTCTTCGAAGCGACGCTCGGTATCCTCGATGATCGCATCCACATCGGAACGGGTGGGCTCGCCCGGAAGCGCACCGCCCTCCTCCAGCGTATCGACGGGAGATTCACCCAATGTCTCGGCTTCGGCGTCTATTTCCTCGTCCTCGCCGAGCGAGGCCTCACCTTCCGGTTCGCTCTCGGTCGCGGCCTCCTCCTCCTCAGCGGGAGGCGGGGCCGATGGCTCCTCTTCGGTGGTCTCGGTGGCGGGCGCCGTCTCGGCCGCGGGCTCGTCGTCCTGGGCTGGCACGGTCGGCTCATCGCCGTCGTCGCCGCAGCCTGCCAGCATCAAGGCAAGCGTCAAGGCCGCGGCGGCCGGAATCCAGGGTGTCTTGGCCATCGATTTTCTCCCATCCATATGAGACCCGCAAAGGGGCTTATTCCAGCAGAGCCCGGCGAACGCTGCAAGCCGCCAGGGAGCGAGTCACCCTACTGCTTGGACAGTGGCAGGGAAAAACGATCCATTTACACATCAATCCATGGCTGCTATCGGCAACGGACAGTCGAGCGACCAAGCCACGGCCCGCAACAGTTCGGCTTCCTGAGCGTGGACATGGTTATCGTGCACCACGCAGCAAGTCATGGCGTCAAGCAACCTGATCCGATCGCCATCACTCAGTTGACGACAACGCGCCAGGGCCCAGTCGAGTTCCTGGGGCGTGGCCGGCTGGGGCAGCAACGTCATACCCAAGCCCAACCTCTCGGCCGCTTCACGGAACGCTTCCCCTGCCCGTGTCTCGTCGTTGTTTCCCGCCAGCGCCAGGCTCGACAGCAAGCGTTCCACTGCCGCCTCGATCCGTTCCAGAGACAGTCGGCGTCCGCGATGATGCGTCGCCCCCTCGCTACCGACGACGACCAGGCGATACAGAGCCCACTGCAGGGCGCCAGGGGCGTGCTCGGCCGCCATCAACCGCTCGAGGCAGTCGCGAAAGCGCGCGTACTGAGCCACCGAAAGCTGCCGCAGCAAGGGCAGGCACAGCTCGATCAGCGGCAGCCGTTGGCCCGGTCGTACCTCGCTAAGCGGCAGGTCCAGCCGCTCGAGCTCCGCCAGCACGTCCGGCAGGGCGGCTCCGATCAAGACCTGCCGCTGGCTGGCGCGACTGGCAGGCTCGGCCCCCATCAATAGACCGTAGATCACGGCACGGGCCGCATAAGGGTCGTGCACGGCTTCGAGCAGCCTGGGATCGATTCCGGCCAGCGCTCCTCGCGCCAGCTCCAGATCCACTTCACGCGGCTCACCGATCCGCTCTGCCGGCCTGGCAGATGCCGGCCGGGCTCCTCCTCCACTCAGGGCCGCCGCCTGGGCCGGCCTCACTTGGGCGGCCGTCTCACTGGAGCCGGTTGCGGCAACGGCCTCTCGCGCGGTGTTCGGCTCAGGCAGTTGGCCGTCCCATTCGGGCTCGAGACGTCGAATTCGGGTCGCCAGCGGCGGGTGAGTGGCGGTGAGGCCACGCAAGCCAGGCAGGCCGCGGCTGAAATAAAAATGGCTGAACTCCTCGGCGCGGGTCGCCCCCAGCTCGGAGCCATGGGCGTGCGCCGCCACGCGTTTCAGCGCATCGGCCAGGCCCGCCGGGTTGCGGGTGTACTGCACCGCGCTGGCATCGGCCAGAAACTCGCGCTGACGACTCACCGCCGCCTTGATCAGGTTGCCGCACAGGGTACCGATGAAGCCCACCAGCATCAACGCAAGACCGGCGCCCAGCAGCACCACGTGACCGTTGCCACGTCGGGAGCCACGAACCACGCGCCGGGTCGCCATTCCTCTCAGCAGCATGCGTCCAACGAGCCCGATCACCAGAATGCCGTACAGCAGCGCGATCAAGCGCATGTTGAGGCGCATGTCGCCATGCAGGATATGGCTGAATTCGTGGGCCATCACCCCTTGGAGCTCGTCGCGCGACAGGCTGCGGATGGCGCCTCGCGTCACGCCAATGACTGCGTCCCGGGACGTATGGCCGGCGGCAAAGGCGTTGATACCGGGCTCGTCGAGCAGATAGACCGCCGGCACCGGCAGCCCCGCGGCGATCGCCATCTCCTCCACCACGTTGAGCAAGCGGCGCTCGTCGGGATCGCGAGTGGCGGCATTGATGACCCGGCCGCCCATCGCTTCGGCCACCGCGGCACCGCCGGCGCGCAGCTGCACGTGCCGCGCCAGACTCCCCGCTGCGACCACCAGCAGCACGCCGAGGGCCACGCCACCGAGTAGTAGCGGATCGAGCGCCCGGGCCAGGGGGTCGACGGCCGGCTGACCGCCATCGAGCAACACCATGGCCAGCGTCACTACCGCGATGGCCGCAGCGATCATGCCGATCACCGCCATCATCAGCAGCAGAACCAGCCAGACGGTGAGGCGCCTTGCGCGCTCCTGGGCACCGAAGAAATCCATCGCCGTGTACCCGTCAGAAGCGAACGCTGGGTGCGGCCTGGATCTCGGCGCTATCGTCGAACTCCAGCAGCGCTGCGTCCTCGCTATGACCCAGCGGCCCCGCCAGCAACACCGGCGGGAAGCTCTGCTTGTAGGTGTTGTACTGCATGACCGCGTCGTTGAAGGCCTGACGGGCGAAGGCAACCCGATTCTCGGTGCTGGTGAGGGTCTCGGAGAGCTGGCGCATGTTGTCGGAGGCCTTGAGGTCCGGATAGGCTTCCATCACCACGTTGAGCCGGCCCAGGGCGGCCCCCAGCGCACCCTCGGCACCGGCCAGCTCGGCCATAGCGCCGGGCTCGCCCGGCCTTGCGGCGGCCGATTGCAAACCAGCCAGAGCCGCATTGCGCGCTTCGGTCACGGCGGTCAGGGTGTCGCGCTCATGGGCCATGTAGGCCTTGGCGGTTTCCACCAGGTTGGGGATCAGGTCGTAGCGTCGCTTGAGCTGCACCTCGATCTGGGCGAAGGCGTTCTGGTAACGGTTCTTCAGCGCCACCAGGCGGTTGTAGATGCTGACACCGTAGACCACCAACAGGGCCAGCAATACCAGTAGCAAGATTGTCGTGACTTGCATGTTATCTCCTCATTGCCGGCTTCTGGCGATGACTTCGCCAGTGCCATTTACACGGCAAACTCTTACACTCTGCCTTCGGATACATTATCAGAACATTGGGGATAGATGATCGACGCCGCCTACATCATTGCCGCTCTCCTCGGTGGCGTGGCTGCCATGGCCATCCGCCTGCCGCCGCTCGTCGGGTTCCTGGCGGCCGGCTTTGCCCTCAACATGCTGGGCTATGAGTCGACACCGCTGCTCACCACGATCGCCGATGTCGGGGTGACGCTGTTGCTGTTCAGCATCGGGCTGAAGCTCAACGTCCGTCAGTTGCTCAAGGGCGAGGTCTGGGGAAGCGCATCGCTGCACATGGTAGGGTCCAGCCTGCTTTTCCTGCTCGTTCTCGGGGCGCTCAAGTGGCTGGGTCTGGGGCAACTGGCAGGCACCGGCTGGTCCACACTGCTGTTGCTGGGCTTCGCACTCTCCTTTTCCAGCACGGTCTTCGTAGTCAAGGTTCTCGAGAAGCGCAGCGAGACCCAATCGGCTCATGGCCGCCTGGCCATTGGGGTATTGATCATGCAGGACGTCTTCGCCGTGATTTTCATTTCGGCCTCGTCCGGCGAGCTACCGAGCCCCTGGGCCATCGGACTGGTGCTGCTGATACCGTTGGCGCCGTTGCTACGCCAAACGCTGGATCGCTTCGGACACGGCGAGATGCAGATGCTCTTCGGCATGTTCCTGGCCTTGGTACTGGGTTACGGACTGTTCGAACTAGTCGGCCTCAAGGGCGACCTCGGCGCCCTGGTCGTCGGCCTTCTGCTTGCACCGCATCCCGCCGCGGGAAATCTCTCCCGCTCGATGTTCAATCTGAAGGAGCTGCTGCTGGTGGGCTTCTTCCTGAGCATCGGTTTTACCAGTACACCCACTTGGGAAATGCTGGGCATGGCCGTTCTGTTGGTAATTGCGCTACCACTGAAGAGCGTACTCTACCAAATAGTCTTCATGTCCTTCCCGATGCGCCACCGCACCTCGCTGCTGGCCACCTTGGCACTCACCAATTATTCCGAGTTCGGTTTGATCGTGGGCGCCCTGGCGGTCGCCACAGGCTGGCTGGAACCGGAGTGGCTGATTGTACTGTCGCTGGCGGTAGCCCTGAGCTTCGCCTGTTCCGCCGTGCTCAATACAGTCAGCGAGGGTGCCTACCGCCGTCTGGAAGCGCTGCTCCCCGCCAGGCAGGAGCAGGCGCTGGCGACCCGTGAACGGCCGATAGAGATCGGCGATGCCCAGGCAGTGGTACTCGGCATGGGACGAATCGGGCGCAGCGTCTACCGGCGGCTGCGAAAGCACTATGGCTTGCGGGTGCTAGGCATCGACAGTAATCCGAAGACCGTCACCGACCTGAGCGAGCGTGGTTTCAATCTGCTCGAAGGAGATGCACTGGATTCGGATTTCTGGGATAAGTTGCTGATGTCCGGCGACGTGCAGATGGTGATCCTGGCCATGCCGCACCATTCGGGCAATCTCTTCGCGCTGCAACAATTGCGCAACCGACAGTTCCCTGGCCGTATCACTGCGGTCGTCGAGTACCCCGAAGAGATCGAACCGATACGCGAACTGGGGGCCAACGCGGTCTTCCATGTCTACGACGAGGCGGGACGAGCCCTGGCGGACAGCGCAGCCGAAACCGCCGGTGTCGCTCCCGTAGCGCAACAGATGGGCTAAGACGAGCCCCCATTCATTACGAGAGAGCACGCATGCAGGACTTTTTCACCTGGCTGGGCCGCACCTTGGGCGAGATCATACGTTTCGTGGTCGACCTGCTGACCCATTTCTTCCAGAACCTGGGCGCCTCCGCCCGGGGCTTCTTCGACGGGCTGGCCACCTCGCTGGGCATACCCGCCACCGTGGTCAGCCTGGCGGTGCTGTTGCTTGGCCTATGGCTGCTCTATCTCGCTCTGCGTGCCCTGATGCGACGCAGCCTGATCGCTACCCTGATCTGGGCAGTACTCGGCGTGACGGTATTGAGCTGGTTGATCTATTGAGCGCAGCCGTCCGAACAGGGCACCGCCCCGATGGGCGGTGCTCTGTCATGGGTTACGCCAAGGCTTTTTCGATCACCTCATAGACGTTCGGCGAGAGCTTCTCGGCGCGGATGCGTTCGAGCTCGCCCTTCATCAGCTCCTGGCGCGATTCGTCGAAGCGCCGCCAGCGGGTCAGCGGCGTGACCAGGCGAGCGGCGATTTCCGGGTTGAGCCGGTTGAGCTCGATCACCACGTCGGCCAGCAGGCGGTAGCCCTCGCCGTCGGCCCGATGGAAGTTGATGCGGTTCTGGTTGGCAAAGGTGCCGACCAGCGCGCGCACCTTGTTGGGGTTCTTCAGCGAGAAGGCCGGGTGTGCCATCAGATGCTTGACCCGATCCAGGGCGTCCGCCTGCGGCCGGGTGACCTGAATGGCAAACCACTGGTCCATCACCAGCGAGTCGTGAGCCCACTTCTCGCCGAAGGCGCGCAGCGCGGGGCCTGCCAGGTCGTCGCGACTGCTGTGGGTCAGCAGCGTCAGCGCATGGCGTACGTCGGTCATGTTGTGGTCGGCCTCGAACTGCTGATGAGCGAGCTCGACGGCCTGCTCATCCTCGATCGCCATCAGGTAGGAGAGCGCCACGCTCTTCAGGCTGCGCCGCGCGATCTGCTCGGGCTCCGGCGCATAGGCTTCGTCGCTGCGATTCTCTTGGTAGACGCGCAGGAAGTCATCGCGCAGGGTCGCGGCCAGCGACTGCTTGACGAAGTCTCGTGCGGCATGAATCGCCTCGACGTCCACTAGTGGCTGCTGTTCGGCGATGTAGGCTTCACTAGGCAGCGTCAGCATCTCGGCCAGCACCGCCTTGTCGTCGCTGCCGCGCTCCAGCAGGGCTCGGAAGGCCTCGACCACGCGCGTGTCCATGACCTTCTCCACACCGTTGCGATGGGCGGCGATCAGGTCGTCCAACGCCAACATGGCCAGCCGCTGGCCGGCATCCCAGCGGTTGAAGCCATCGGAATCGTTGGCCAACAGGAAGGCCAGGTCCTCACGGCTGTAGGGAAAACGTAGCTGGACCGGTGCCGAGAAGCCGCGCAGCAGCGAGGGCACGGGCGCCTCGGGCACGTCGGTGAATACGAAGGTCTGCTCTGCTTCGCGCAGGTGGATGACGCCATCGCTGCCCAGCGACTCACCGTCCAGATGCAGCGCCAGGTCGCGGCCGGACTTGGTGCCGACCAACCCCATGCGCACGGGAATGTGCAGCGGCTGTTTCTCGGGCTGCCCGGGCGTGGCCGGGGTACGCTGACGCAGGGTCAGGCGGTACTCGGCGTGAGCGTAATCATACTCGCCGTAGGCATCGATCTCCGGGGTGCCGGCCTGGGAGTACCAGCGCATGAATTGGGAGAGGTCCTGCCCCGACGCCTCGGCCATGCAGTCGACGAAGTCCTCGATGGTCACCGCCTGGCCGTCGAAACGTTCGAAGTAGAGATCGCTGCCGCGGCGGAAGGCTTCCCAACCCACCAGGTTGCACAGCATGCGTACCACCTCGGCGCCCTTCTCGTAGATGGTCAGGGTATAGAAGTTGCCGATCTCGATGTAATGGTCGGGGCGTACCGGATGAGCGGTAGGCCCGGCGTCCTCGGCGAACTGCGAGGTACGGAAGAAGGACACGTCCTCGATGCGCTTGACCGGCGCCGAGTTGACGTCGGCAGAGAAGCACTGGTCACGGAAGACGGTGAAGCCCTCCTTGAGCGAGAGCTGGAACCAGTCGCGGCAGGTCACGCGGTTGCCCGACCAGTTGTGGAAATATTCGTGTGCGACGATACCCTCGACCCGCTGGAAGGCGGCATCGGTAGCGGTGTGTGGGTGGGTCAGCACCGCCGCCGAGTTGAAGATATTGAGCCCCTTGTTCTCCATGGCGCCCATATTGAAGTCGTTGACTGCCACGATCATGAACAGGTCGAGATCGTATTCGCGGCCGTAGGTCTCCTCGTCCCACGCCATGGCTCGCTTGAGCGAGGCCATGGCGTGGTCAGTCTTGCCCAGGTTCTCCTCCTCGACCCAGATCTGCAGCGTGACCTCACGCCCGCTCATTGTAGTGAAGCGATCCTCGACCTTCTCCAGGTCGCCAGCCACCAGGGCGAACAGGTAGCTGGGCTTGGGAAACGGATCGTTCCAGGTCACGAAGTGGCGCTCACCGGGCAGTTCGCCCCGCTCCACCGGGTTGCCGTTGGAGAGCAGCACCGGCAGGCTCTGTCGGTCGCCGATCACGGTGGTGGAGAAGGTGGCCATTACGTCCGGGCGGTCCGGGTAGTAGGTGATGCGGCGGAAACCCTCGGCTTCGCACTGGGTGCAATACATGCCGTTGGAAAGATAAAGGCCTTCCAGCGCCGTGTTCTCGCTGGGAGAGATCTCGACTTCCGTGTCCAGGCGAAACTGCCTGGGTGGGTTGTGCACGGTCAGGTCGGCATCACTGAGAGCGTACTCGTCGTCGGCGAGCACCTGGCCATCGATGGCGATACGCTTGAGGGTCAGCTGCTCACCATCGAGTACGAGAGGCGCCTCGCCCTCACTTTGCGGGTGGCGCTCCATCTGCAAACTCGCCTTGACCTTGGTCGCGGCGGGGTCCAGTTCGAAAGTCAGCTCGACATGGGTCACACGGTAGGCGGGCGGCCGGTAATCGTGACGATGGGTCGGCTTGGGTTCAGACATCGGGAAGACTCCTGTCCTTGATCGATGCCCATTGTACGGTCGCGAGCTCCCCAACCTCAAAGAAGCTTGACCTCAACGCCGCACGAGGCGCACTGCCGCCGTGCTGCCAGGCTCGGGTCGTGTGACGATCCAGAGTCCCAGCAATGCCAGGCCTGCCACCAGCATCAGCTTCAGCCATACCAGGCTGAGGGTCATCAGCAGCACCAGGATCGAGAGTGCCAGCATCAGGCTGGCGATCCATTTAGCGTGACGCGGTATCGCGCGCTCGCCCTCCCAGGCCATCACGGCTGGGCCGAAGCGTGGATGCTCGCGAATCCACAAGGCAAAGCGCGGCGAGCCCCGCGATGCCGCCCATACGGCCAGCAGCATGAAGCAGGTCGTCGGCATCAGCGGTACGAACATGCCGACGACACCGAGCGCGAAGCTGATCCAGGCCAGAACGATGTAAAGGGCACGACGAAGCGAGTGCATGCATGAGGCTCCGAGATAGGCTTTCCCTGCTGCTTCCATTGAAGCCCATCTCGCCGGCGCAGGCCAATCGGCCATGCCTATGGCACCGTTAGAAAAAGAAAAGCCCGCCCGAGGGCGAGCCGAAGTGACAGGACAACATCTACTGGATAGGAATCTCACGGCGATTCTCTCTCACTTCGCCACTGCGAGGTACGTGCACCTTGAGCACGCCGTTGGCGAACGAAGCCCTGATCTTATCGGGTCGCGCATCGACGGGCAGATCGAGTACCCGGCGGAAGCTGCCGTAGGAACGCTCGATGCGCTGATAGCGATCCTCCTTGGTGCTACTCTCTTGGCGCTTCTCGCCCTCGATGATCAAGCGGTCGCCATCCAAGGTAAGCTTGACGTCCTTCTCGTCCACGCCAGGCACCTCGACGCTGACCAGGTACTCATCGTCGCGTTCGGCAATGTCGAGCTGCGGCCTGAGCAGGCTGGCCATCTCGCCGAATCGACTCTCGAGCGCCGGCATGCCGAACTGACGCATGACGCCGTCCATCCAGCGGTCGAGTTCCTGGTGCATGCCGAGCAACGGCGAGAGTTCACGATGGCGAGGCTCCACGGTTGCCGGCGCACCGGCATCACTGTTCTCGCTTTTGAACCAGTTCCAAGGAGAGAATTTCTGTAGATTCATACGCCACCTCCTGTTCGTCATGAGACACGTGACGCATCGGACAGACCGCTTGGGCCTGTTCCTGCATGAACGGAATTGGTGGCATCGAGTCGGTTTTCAAGGGGTGTTCGGGGCGCGCTTGCGCCAGATCAGGTACGCCATCGGCCAGTGCCGACAAGAAGCCGAGTCGGGGTCGATGGCGTAGCGGCTGGGACTCTTCAATCGCGGAAGTTATCGAACTGCAGCGCCAGGTCGGGGCCGCCTTCGCCGCGCAGCATGGCGATGACCTCCTGCAGGTCGTCGCGCTTCTTGCCGGTGACCCTTACCTTGTCGCCCTGGATCTGCGCCTGCACCTTGAGCTTGCTGTCCTTGATGCGCTTGACGATATCCTTGGCCTCCTTCTGCTCCAAACCCTGCTTGAGCTTGACCTCCTGGCGGGCACGCACACCGGAGAGCTCGGGTTCCTGGATATCCATGCAACGCGCGTCGATTCCACGAGCGATGAGGCGATTGCGCAGCACATCGAGCATCTGCTGGAGCTGGAAGTCGACTTCCGCCTCGAGCTGCACCGTGTCACCGTTGAGCTCGAAGCTCGCCTTGACCCCCTTGAAGTCGAAGCGCCCCTGGATTTCACGGTTGGCCTGATCGACGGCGTTGCTGGCTTCGTGCTTGTCGTATTCGGAAACGATGTCGAAGGTTGGCATGGCGATGTCCTTGTTTGCCCAATCATGCCGGAAGTCTACCAGCCCGGATCGATCCCTGCGCGCCCGGGGCTCCCCCTGGCTAGGCCGAGTTCTCTTCTGCCAGGATCACGAGCGGCTTATTCATCTGCCAGCCGGCACAACCATCCTCATAATAGTCCTCGAGCCAGCGCTCCAATCGAAAGCCCATGCGCCGATAGAGCCCGAGAGCGGTGCGGTTGTCGGCCCGCACCTCCAGACCCAGCGCCTCGGCATCATGCCGTACGGCGACCCGCTCCAGCGCCTCGAGCAGTTGGCGGCCCAGGCCGCTGCCCCGCGCCTCGGGATGAACGCAGAAGGAATAGAGCCGGGCACGACGACTGCCTCGACGGAACAACAGGGTGCCATACCCCACGAGACGTCCCCCATCGTCGGCCACAAGGGTCTCGGCATGAGCACGATTCAACAGGTGCCAGAGCTGTCGGCGGCTGAAGCGATCGCCGCTGAAGGCCACCTGCTCCAGGCGAAAAAGTGCGTCCAGATCCTGAGGTTGGGCCTGGCGCAGAGTAACGGTCATGGATCTCTCCGGGGCTGCGGTAGCAACACGGAATACAGTGAAAACAGGGTCGTATCGACAGGCCTTGGACCGTCGGGATCATGAAATCATTTCACCTGTCGAAGCGCTTGTCGACAGGAAGTTGCAGCGTCATGCTGGCCGCAATCGCGGCACTGCCGCCCCGTATCACTCGAACGGAACTCGCTCATGTGCGCCTTGCGTATCGTCGTCGACCGACAGGAAGACTGGCAGCCCTACTATCCCTCCGAAGACCTGATCAGTGCCGACGACTTCCTGGCCCTGGATCGGCGCCATCGTAGCGCGGCCGACCAGGACCGCAGCACCCACGTGATCAACCTGTGCGGTGAACTCGACTATTTGGGCACCGGCTACTACGTTTCCCTGCTCGCCCAGGCACGTGGTCAGCGTGTTCTGCCCAGCGTGGAAACCCTCAACGAGCTGTCGCGCAAGGCCTTGGTCGACTTGCAACTGGATACCCTGGCCCCCTTGCTCGGCGAGCTGGCACGCCACGGTCGCCTCGCCGGCGACAGCGTGACCCTGCGCGTGCTGTTCGGTGAATGCCGCGAGCCCGAGCTGGCCCGGCTCGCGCGAAAGCTCTTCGAGCGCCTGCCCTGCCCACTGCTCGAGGCGCGCCTGGTGCGACGCCACGACCTGTGGCGGCTGGCCCGACTCAAGCCGATCCACCTTCGCGACCTGAACGCCGACGAACAGGACCTGTTCGCCTCCGCGCTCAACCGGCACTCGCGCAAGGTGTGGCGAACCCCCAAGGCGCGCCGTCGCTATCGCTTCGACCTGGCCATACTGGTCGACCCCAAGGAAGCCATGCCGCCGAGCAACCGCAGTGCACTCAAGGCCTTCATTCGTGCCGGGCGCAAGCTGGGTATCGACGTTTCGCTGATCACCCGGCGCGATGCGGGGCGGCTCGCCGAATTCGATGGGCTCTTCATCCGCGAGACGACGGCACTGGATCACCATACCTATCGCATGGCCCGACTTGCCGAGCACGAAGGGCTGGTAGTGATCGATTCCCCGCGTGACATCCTGCGCTGTACCAACAAGGTCTACCTGCACGCGTTATTGCGTGCCCGCGGCGTGCCTGCGCCGGAAGGCGTGCTGCTGAAGCGGCGCGACCGCCGGCCACTGGCGGAGCGGGTCGCCGGGTTGAGCTTTCCCCTGGTACTCAAGATTCCCGACGGCGCTTTCTCGCGCGGGATCGTCAAGATTGGCTCGTTCGAACAGCTGGAGCACGAAACCCGTCGTTTGTTCGAGGATTCCGCCTTGCTGCTGCTGCAGGAGTGGCTGCCGACCGAGTACGACTGGCGCATCGGCGTTCTGGATGGCCAGGTGCTGTTCGCCAGCCGTTACTACATGGCGCGTGGCCACTGGCAGATCTACGACCACTCGGGCGCCAGAGTGAAGAGCGGCGGTTTCACGACCCACGACCCGGCCGAGGTACCGCCTGCCGTGATTCGGGCGGCCTTGAAGGCCACCCGCCTGATCGGCGATGGGCTCTACGGCGTCGATCTCAAGCAGGCCGGAGAACGCGTGGTCGTCATCGAGGTGAACGACAATCCCAACGTGGACGCCGGCATCGAGGATACCGTTCTGGGGCGCCAGCTCTACGAACGCATCATGGGCGTCTTCCTGTCCCGTATGGAAGCCCGCGTTGCGGCCAGATCATTTGAGAGCTGAGGGAGTCGCTGGATACCCACATCTTCAATTACCCAAATAAAACAAAACAATTCAATAAATTACCTCTCACCCCTCTACCATTGTCGCCATCAAGAGACAGCTCAACCCCTTGATCTAAAAGGCTAAGATCACTTCGGCTCACTTATGTCTCTTATTGGCGACAATTTGTACCGTCCCATTCAATCACTATCCTCTCCATGCCCTGCCAAATCACTGAATGAAAACAGTGTTCTCTAGTTGGCGCGGATGTTGCGTACCGTATGGCACGCTAACTAAATGAACCCGGCCCTGCTCGCTATCGCACGTCGGTCAACTACCGGCACCGGCGCGATGGCGTTGTTTGGATGACAGGGCGCAATTGCAAGGAGCGACGACGACCATGAGGATAACCATCTTCGGTTCCGGCTATGTGGGACTAGTCACCGGCGCCTGCCTGGCCGATGTCGGCCATCAGGTCATGTGCGTGGACATCGACGAGGAAAAGGTGGCTCGACTGAACGAGGGGGAAATCCCCATCTACGAGCCCGGCCTGGAGGATCTGATCAGCAAGAACAAGGCCGCAGGACGCATCGAATTCACCACTGATGCCGCCAAGGCCGTGGAATTCGGCCTGCTCCAGTTCATTGCCGTGGGCACCCCCTCCGACGAGGATGGCAGCGCCGACCTCAAGTATGTACTGAAGGTTGCCGAGACCGTCGGCCAGTACATGACCGACTACAAGATCATCGTCGACAAGTCGACCGTGCCCGTCGGCACCGCCAGCAAGGTGGAGCGCACCGTAGCCACCGAGTTGGAGAAGCGCGGTCTCGACCTGGAATTCGACGTCTGCTCCAATCCCGAATTTCTCAAGGAAGGTGCCGCCATCGAGGACTTCTCGCGTGGCTCACGCATCATCGTCGGCACCGATTCGGAGCGCGTCAAGAAGGCCATGATGGAGTGCTACGGGCCCTACAACCGTCAGCGCGACAAGATGATGTTCATGGGCATACGCAGCGCCGAGCTGACCAAGTACGCCGCCAACGCAATGCTCGCCACCAAGATCAGCTTCATCAACGAAGTCGCCAACCTCGCCGAGCGCCTCGGCGCCGATGTCGAGGAAGTGCGCCACGGCATCGGCTCCGACCCGCGTATCGGCTACAGCTTCATCTACCCCGGCTGCGGTTACGGCGGTTCCTGCTTCCCCAAGGACGTCAAGGCGCTGGCCCATACCGCCGAGGAGATCGGCCACCCCGCCGAGATGATCAAGGCCGTGGAGCGGGTCAATGCGCGGCAGAAGAACAAGCTGTTCGAGAAGCTGTGCCAGGCCTTCGACGGCCAGTTGGCCGGCAAGACCATCGCCGTCTGGGGGCTGGCCTTCAAGCCCAATACCGACGACATGCGCGAAGCGCCCAGCCGTGCCCTGATGGAAGCCCTGTGGGATGCCGGCGCGCGGGTTCAGGCGTACGACCCTGAAGCCGCCGACGAGTGTCGTCGCCTCTATGGTGAACGCGACGACCTGGTGCTGAGCGAGCGTCGTGACGACGCCCTGGAGGGAGCCCACGCTCTGGTCATCTGCACCGAGTGGAAGGCCTTCCGTACCGTCGACTTCGAGGAGCTGTACCACAAGCTCAGGGAGCCGGTGCTGGTCGACGGACGCAACCTGTTCCAACCCGAGTTCGTCAAGGCTGCGGGGCTCGCCTACTACGGCATCGGCCGAGGTGACTCCGTGCGGCCCGTACTGGCCTGAGGAGTTCCGATGTCCGCTACTCCCCCAGATCCCTCCACTGCCAGCCGGGTCACGGAGGTCACCACCTTCCTGTTTGGCCTGGCCTTGATGGTGGTCATCGTCAGCGAGTTGCCCTCGGAGGTGTTCTCGCCCGAGTCGGAGAGTTTCATCTTCGTCATCGGCTGGATCGCCATCTGGCGCTACTCCTGGTGGGCCATCCAGGCCGTACGCTCGGTATGGTACAACCGGCGCGTGTTTCCGCAGTTGCGGGCCGAGGCGGACGCGATCGGCGAGGAGGAGAAGCCACCCGAACTGTTCGTGCTCTGCACCTCGTTCCGAATCGAGGCGGAGGTGAACTTCCAGGTCTACGACGCCTTGATTCGCGAGGCTCGCGACTACGGCGTTCCGACCACCATCTTCGCCTCCGTCTCGGATCGTACCGATGTGGATGTCATCACTCACGTGATGGACGATCACGGCTGGCCGAAGAACGTCGAAGTGCGCTACATGTTCCAGAAAGGGGACGGCAAGCGCTCGGCCATGGCCGAAGTGCTGCGGGCAATCTCCCGGCGCCTGCCGGCGCCGGGCTCGCTGCTGGTGTCGATGGACGGCGATATCCGGCTCGAGCCGGGTACGTTGTCGCGTTCGCTCTGCTTCTTCCAGTCTCAGGATGACCTGGGTGCGCTGACCACCAACAACCGCGCGGAAGTGACCGGCAACGATGCCACCCGCGAGTGGTATGACCTGCGCTATGCGCAGCGCCACCTGATGATGAGCTCGATGGCGGTCTCGCGACGCCTGCTGGTATTGACCGGCCGCTACAGCGTCTTCCGCGCCGACCTGGCGACCCAGCCGGACTTCATCGAGCTGATCGAGAGCGATCACGTCGATCATTGGCGCTTCGGCAACTTCAAGTTCCTCTCGGGCGACGACAAGTCCTCGTGGTACTGGTTGCTGAAGAACGGCTGGCGCATGCTCTACGTTCCTGACGTCTTCGTCACCGGGTTCGAAGAACTACCCGACCGTAGGCGCTTCTTCGCCTCGACCACCGACCTGATGCGCCGCTGGTACGGCAACATGCTGCGTACCAGTAACCGGGCCATCGGCCTGGGACCTCGCCCGATGGGCATGTTCACCTGGTGGAGCCTGGTGGATCAGCGTCTCTCCATGTGGACGACCCTGGTCGGACCCACGGTGGTGACACTGGTGACGCTGTTCGTCAGGCCTTCGTTCTTCTTCGCCTACGTGCTGTGGATACTCTTCACCCGCGGCATTGCCACCTCGATCCTGGCGTGGCAGCGAGGACGCTTCAGCCTGCTGTGGATTCCGCTGATTTACTACAATCAAGTATGGGGCGCGATGCTGAAGACTTATGTCAGCTTCCGCTTCAACCGCCAGAAATGGTCACGCCAGGGAATCTCCGCAGGCGAGCCGAGCGATCCTGTTGCGGCCAGAAGGCAGCGCCGCATGGGCCATGTGCTGCATGGCTTTGCTTATGGCGTACTGCTCTTCATCCTGCTTCTTTCCACCGGCGTGATGGAACCGCCGGACCGGGTATCGCTGCACATCGCGCGCAACCAGACATGGGACCGCAATCAGGACCCCGAGCGGCTCGACCGCTGGCTGGGTGCCGTCATTGCGACCAAAGCCGGCGACTCGGTGCAGCTGCCTCCGGGCTACTTCCGTCTCGAAGGTGACCTGCTCGAGATCCTGCAGCGCAACACGCTGCCGAACGAATCGCGGATCCGCGGCAATCAGGACACCACCGTCCTGGCGATTTCCCCCGCCATGGCGGAGTTGATGCAGGGCCCGAATGGCGACTCCATCCAGGATGCCGTCGAGTGCACCGTGGATGCGCACTGCCAACTGGCCCTGAACGAACATAACCTGTCCCTCGTCAACGTACGACTCAGGGTCGAGCCCGATGCCCCGACCGACGTGGCAGCGACTCAGCCCTGACGCAAGGAGCGACCAACGGATGGCTGACAATTTTTTCGATGATGACTCCCAGCGGCACGAGCCTACCTTGGGTGGGCACCGACCGAGGCAAGCCGACTCTCACACCGAGCCAAGGAATGCCGACCAGGACAGCGTGCGACTGACCCAGGGTGACCGGCTGCAGCACGAGCGCCGTGACGAGCGAGGCTACATTCGCGTTACCCTTCCGTTTCGCGTCGACCTCGCCGACAGCGACACCGAACTGAGCGGCAACGATGTCTCGCTGGGGGGCTTTTCCGCACGCAGCTCACAGCGTTTCGAGCCGGGCGAGAAAATATCCGCCTCGCTGCTGATGATGGCCGGCGCCACCGAACTGATCGTCCCGCTGAAGGCCGAGTGCCTACGCGCGACCCGCGCGGCGAACGGAGACGGCTACGACATCAGCTTCGAGATCACCGAGATCGAACCGCAGCATCGTGAGCTGCTGCGCCAGATCATCCGCAGCGCCCTCAGCGGACGCTCGCCCAACGTCGAAGGCCTGATGGCGGGTGAAGATCCCCAGACACCGCGCAAGCGCCAGGCGAGCAAACCCTTGCCGCCTGCGCGTCCGCCCAAGCCGATGGGGCGCTACATCCTGTTGTTCGTTGCCATCGGCCTGTTGGTGCTGGTTGGGGCAGCCACGGCCTATCGCAATTTCATGCTGATCGAGCCGAGCTTCGCTGCCGTCACCGCGCCCCGCATCGACATTCGAGCCCCCGGCCCGGGCATCCTCGGCGAGCACGAACTGACGGCCGGGGATCAGGTCGAGCGCGATCAACTGCTGACCAGCGTGGTCAACAGCGAGCTGGAATCGGACCTGATCCTGGCCGAGGCGGCGCTCGACTATAACAACCGCCTGATCGAGAACCTGCGCGAACACCTCGAAGGCGGCATGCAGGAGGTCAGCCTGGCCAACTCGGCACAGCCGGCCAGTGGCGACACCATGACATTCGAATCGGTCTCGCCGGAGATCGCCCAGGCACGGGTCGAGCAGTTCGAGACGGTTCGCGACTACGAGAGTTCCCGCATCGCCGCGCTCGAGGCGCGCGCCGCCAGCAACGAGATCTACAGCCCCTGCGACTGCCTGGTGGCCTGGGCCTTGAGCAGCGCCGACGGCGTCTACATCAACGAAAGCGAGCGGATCATGACGCTGATCCGCACCGGCGAGGACGATGTGCTGGTCGAAGCGCTGGTACACATGAACGACATCAGCCGCATCGAACCCAACCAGCAGGCCTACGTGACACTGGCCAACGCCAACCAGCCGATTCGCGCCCGGGTGCGCAACGTCGCCCTTGACGTCGAGCGTCAGCCACGCGCCGGCTTCCCCAGTTGGGTACGCCAGCAGCAGAACGTGGCGAGCGTACTCCTGGTTCCCGAGGAGCCGCTTCCCGCTGAGAGCGTCGGCCAGCCCGTGGACGTACGCTTTACCGAAGCACCGCTGCTGGGGGCCGCCTCGGAGCGGATCTGGCAAGGGGTGCGAACGGTCATCCAGTTCGGTGACGATATCTATCGCGCCGCCACGGAGGACAACGATGAAGGTACCAATGAAGGTTAAGCTCCACCGGACCCAGACACATCTGCCGCTGCTTGGCGCACTGTTCCTGCTGCCGGCCGCTGCCGCCCATGCCGACAAAGCCGAGAATGCCCTCGTCGGCATTCCGCAGGTGGAAGCCTGCTCCCAGCGCTACGTCCAGGCCGAGACGCCCCGTCCACGGCAAGCCGCGAGCGGCCACGCCGCCATACGTCAGAACTTTCATACCAGGCGCCACTGGGGTACCGAAGAGAACGTGGAACGCCTGGAGGCCGCACAGACGGGAATCGGTGAACCCGGCCTTCGCGTGCACTACCCCGCCGGCACCTCCTCGCCCGGCGAGGAGCCGGTCGGCGGAGCCGGCTTCTACAGCGACCCGCCCTCGTTGAAAGGGGCCGACCGGGCGTGCCTGAGCTACATGGTTCGCTTTCCTTCGGACTTCGACTTCGTACGCGGCGGCAAGCTGCCGGGGCTCTATGGCGGCGACGCCCCCTCGGGAGGCGAAGAGGTCGATGGCGAGAACGGCTTCTCGATGCGCCTGATGTGGCGTGAAGAAGGTGAAGGCGAACTCTACCCCTATGTGGTCGGTTTCGAGGGCGACTCGGTAGGACGCGGTTTCTGGCGCTTCCCACTGGGTCAGTGGGTCACCATCGAGCAGGAGATCGTGCTCAACGACCCCGGCCAGGAGAACGGTATCGCCCGGCTATGGATTGATGGACGTCCGGTGCTGGAACAGCAGAACGTCGTCTATCGCACCTCGCCCTCGGTCACCATCGATGGGCTGATGTTCTCCACCTTCTTTGGTGGCAGCGGCGAAGGATGGCGTACGCCGCGCGACCAGTACGCGGACTTTGCCGCCTTCCGGTTCTTCACGCCACAACCCTGACTCATCGTATTCGAGCGCCAATGGAGCGACGCCGATCATGCCCCTTGCCGTAGCAAAAGGACTTACCGCAAGACTGTTGTGCACGCTCTCCCTCGCCCTGCTGGTGACGGGAGGCGGCGCGGCAGCCGCCGAGACTCTCTCACGAGAGGAACGCATGGAACTCGACCTCTCGGAATACCGCGTCACCGACACGGATGCCGGCTATTTCGATGTCGAAGCACGCATGGCGCTGCTGGATGAGACCGACAATTCGATCCTGCTGCAACAGAAAGACGAGCTCACACTGGGACCCAGCTGTCGCCAGATGCTCAACTTCGAGCCGATAACCACACGCGGAGGGATACCGGGTTTCTATCCCAACCCCGAGGAGTGGGAGCTGGCCACCGAGCCCCTCTTCGCTTTCGAGGACAGCGTATCGGTACTGGCCGGCGCCTTCGTCGCCAGCGGCGACAACTTCTATGCCGACTGCCTGGTGCGCTTCCTGCACGGCTGGGCCGAAGCCAAGGCACTGACCACCTTCGTCTTCGACCCGAACGACCCTCAGGCCTGGTTCGCCGCGGAATCGATGCTGTTCGCCGCCGCCATGGCCTATTCCATCGTGCGTCCCTACGTGGATGGCTACGAGGAGGAGCGCGCCGAGATCGAGCAGTGGCTGCACGGTCTTGCTCTGCAGCACTCGGCGTTTCCCGGCGAGGAGGAGGAGAGCTGCTGCAACAACCATTTCTATCGTCGCGCGCTCTACGCCAGCATGATCGGCGTACTGGTGGAGGACGACGACCTGTTCCGCTTCGGCGTCAGCGCCATCTATTCGGCGCTGCACGACATGACCGAGGAGGGCGCCCTGCCCCTCGAGGTGAGTCGCGGCCGGCGCGCGACCCACTACCAGAACTATGCGCTCAACTACCTCGTCACCAACATGCAGGTCATTCAGCGCCAGGGCTACGACATCTTCGACCTCGAGTACGAAGGCAATGACATTCACGAGGCCGTCGATTACCTGTTCCGCATCCTCGACAACCCCGAGGCACTGGGCGACTACGCACCGCTGGAACAATTCACCGGGTTTCTGCGGGATCCCCAGTATTTCACCTGGATGGATATCTACCTCGCCCGCTTCGACCATCCGCAGATGGCCCGTTTCATTACCCGGGTGCGTCCCACTTACAACCGCAGCGCCGGCGGTTTCATCACCTTCTATTTCATGGATCCCGATGCCCAGCAGCACGTCTACATGGACGAGGAGCAGCGACGCACCGAAGCCTTCCGCGGCTTGAGCAATTGAGCAAGCGACCTGAAAACCACACATCACAGAGGGGAACACATGGAACGGACAACGAACAGGACTTTACTCGTCCCCTCGCTGCGGATGACCGCAGCGCTAATCGTGTCGGCATGGCTTGTCGGCTGTGCCGCCCCGGGAGGCTCTGCTCCCGGCGGGCATGCCCCGCCCGTCCCGGCAGGATATGAAGCCTGGTTCGGCGGCGTCATCGACGCCGATATCTCCGGCCGGGACTGGGACGTCATCGACTACAGCCAGCGGCTGATCGAAGAGGAGCGCTACGAGGAAGCCATGGAGCAACTCGACGCACTGATGGCACGCAACGTCATGCCGGCTTTCTATGAGGCGGGCAAGCTCTACGAACGCGGCATCGGCGTCGAAGAGAATCCCGCAAAAGCGGCCGAGCTCTACGGCAAGGCGCTGGAGCTGCAGTCCGCCATACACGGCCATGCCTCGCTGCACCTCGGGCGACTGTATCAGGAAGGTCGCGGCGTCGCGCAAAACGATGTGCTGGCCTATCACCTGCTCAAGCAAGCCGTGGAAGCGAATATCGAGCAGGACGCCGAGGTCCGGCTGGCCGAGCTGTTGGCCAGTGGCGGCGAGAATGTCGAAGCCGACCCGGAAATGGCCAAGCAGCTCTACGAGCGCGCCGCCGCCCAGGGAGACTCAAAGGCGCTGGAAGCATTGGCCAAAGCGCACTCCCCCGGTGGCTGGCTGGAAGAGGACCCTGCCGCGGTCATGGACTACGGCCAGCGCTATGCCGAGACGCTCGAAACACAGGCCAGCACCGGCGACACCGGCGCCATGCTGCAACTGGCGTCGCTCTACTCGGCAGAGGGACTGCTCGGCGATCAACCCGAGCAGCGCGTCCGCTGGCTGCGCCAGGCCGCCGAGGCCGGCGACGTCAACGCCTTGGCTCGTGCCGGACGCGAGATGGTCGAGGCCGGCGATACCGCCGGAGGCATGGAGCTGCTCGAGGAAGCCGCCGCTGATGGACACGTCGATGCCATGACGTACTACGGCGAGGCGCTGCTGGAAGGCAGCGTCGGCCGACCGCAGCCGGTACTCGCCGAGCGCTGGCTGCAAGCAGCGATCGAAGCGGGTTCGGTGGATGCCCAGGTGATACTCGGCCGCGCGCTCGTCGAAGGAGAGGGTGGGCTCAACGACCTGCCCCGCGGCATGAACCTGCTCGAACAGGCGGCCCAACAGGACCATCCGCTGGCGCTGGCCCAACTGGGCTCGCTCTATCTCGATGATGAGCGGGTCGCCGGCCAGCCCTACATTGCCGTCGATTATCTCGAACGCGGTCACGCACTCGGCCATCCATGGGCGACCCAGCAACTCGGCGAGGCCTATCTCAAGGGCCGCGGCGTGGCTCAGGATCCCGCACGGGGCGAGGAGCTGTTACGCCAGGCCGCCGAACGTGGACAATCGGGGGCGATGCGACTACTGGGTGAAGCCTACCTGGACGAGGAGAGTCACGCTTTCGAACCCAGCCGCGGCGAGGAGCTGCTGCGCCAGGCCGCCCAGGCCGGCGATACCACGGCGATGACCCTGCTCGGCGAAGCCTACCTGGAAGGGCCGCTGCCGGAAGACCCTTCCCAGGGTATTCAGCTGCTCACCCAGGCCGCCGAACAGGGAGATGCCTATGCCATGGTGGTTCTCGGTCGCGCCTATCGCAACGGCAGCGGCGTCGAGCGCGACCTGAACGAGGCCAACCGCTGGCTGACCCGGGCTCAGGAGGCAGGGCACGAATCCGCCGACGAAGCCCTCACCTACTTGCAGCGCGACCTGGGCGCCCAAGGCAACATCGAGGCGCTCGTGGCCGCTGCGGAGGATGGCCATCCCGGCGCAATGGCCGACCTCGGTCGTGCCTTCCTCAACGGTGAGGGTGTCCAGCAGGACCAGGGACGGGCCGAATACTGGCTAGGGCAGGCCCACCAGGCGGGCCATGCCGGCGCGGGCGCCAGTCTTGGCCGGATGTACATGGACCGGGGCGACACCGAACGTGCCATCGAGTATCTGGAAGCCGCCGTGGCCCGTGGCCACGCCGGAGCCCGCAGCAGCCTGGGCGAAGCTTACCTGACCGGAGACGGCGTCGAGCGCGATGTGGAGCGAGGCATGGAGCTGCTGACCGCCGCCGCCGAATCGGGTGATCCCAACGCTGCCTTCCTGCTGGGCGAGGCCTACCAGAACGGCGACGGCGTGGAGCAGGACGCCGAACAGGCCGAACGCTGGTACCGTCAGGCCAGCGATGCCGGCGCCATCCACGCGCGCGTCGGATTGGGGCTCGCGCTGATGCGTGGTGACGGCGCCATTGCCCAAGACGTCGAGGAAGGCCATGCCCTGCTGCTCGAGGCCGCTGAACAGGGCCATCCGGGTGCCCAGGCCTCCCTCGGCCGCGAATACCTGCGTGGCGAGAACGTCGAGGCCGACCCGGAACGCGGAGCCAATTACCTCTACGAGGCCGCAAGCCAAGGGCATCGCAGTGCGCGCCTCTCCCTCGCCCAGGCCTATCTCTCTGCCCGCGGACTGGAGCACGCCAACCAGCAACAGGCGCTGCTATGGCTCGACGACGTCTTCGAGAGCGAAGGACAGATGGCCGTCGAGACGCTGCGTCAGCTACTTACCGACGAGGAAGCCCTCGCCGCCGCCGCCGAGGTGGAGGTGGATGAGTGAACTGCGTCTCTCGGGGCGTTCTGGGGCAGGCCCGACAGGGCCTTGCACACAAAAAGGCCGGCACTTGGTGCCGGCCTTTATCTTTCTCGTCATGCTCAGGCGTGTTCAGTCCTCGAACGGATTGCGCAGCACGATGGTTTCGTTGCGATCCGGACCGGTCGAGACGATGTCGATCGAAGTGCCCACCTTCTCCTCGAGGAAGCTGATGTAGGAGCGGGCGTTGGCCGGCAGATCCTCGATACGCTTGGCGCCCAGGGTCGATTCGCTCCAGCCCGGCAGGTCTTCGTAGAGCGGCTCGACCGCCTCGTAGCCTTCGGAGTCGACCGGGTTGTCGAGCACGTCGCCGTCCTTGCTACGGTAGCCCACGCAGACCCGGATGTTCTCGAGTCCGTCGAGTACGTCGAGTTTGGTCAGGCAGATACCCGAGACCGAGTTGATCTGCACCGCATGACGCAGGGCCACGGCATCGAACCAGCCACAGCGGCGCGGACGGCCCGTGGTGGCGCCGAATTCATGGCCGCGCTCGGCCAGGTGGCGACCATGTTCGTCGAAAAGCTCGGTGGGGAACGGACCGGAGCCGACCCGGGTGGTATAGGCCTTGGTGATGCCGAGTACGTAGTCGAGATAGAGCGGCCCGACGCCGGAGCCGGTAGCCGTTCCCCCCGCCGTGGTGTTGGAGCTGGTGACGAACGGATAGGTGCCGTGGTCGATATCCAGCAACGACCCCTGCGCTCCCTCGAAGAGGATGTTTTCCCCGGCGCGACGCATCTCGTGAACCAGGCTTACCGTATCGCATACCATCGGGCGCAGTTCCTCGGCCATTTCCATGGCCTCATCGAGGATCTGCTGGAAATCCACCGCCTTCTCGCCGTGATAATTGACCAGCACGAAATTGTGATAGTCGAGCACCTCGCCCAGCTTGGAGGCGAATCGCTCGCGATGGAGCATGTCGCCCAGGCGCAGGCCGCGGCGCGCCACCTTGTCTTCGTAGGCCGGGCCGATGCCACGACCGGTGGTACCGATCTTGGCCACGCCCCGGGCCTTCTCGCGAGCCAGATCGAGGCGCACGTGATACGGCAGGATCAGCGGGCAGGCCGGAGAGAGCCGCAGGCGCTCACGCACCGGCACGCCCTTGTCCTCGAGTTCGCGGATCTCCTTGATCAACGCCTCCGGCGACAGCACCACGCCGTTGCCGATGACGCAGGTCTTGTCCTTACGCAGGATACCGGAGGGAATCAGGTGCAGGACGGTCTTCTCGCCATCGATGACCAGCGTATGCCCGGCGTTGTGGCCGCCCTGGAAGCGCACCACCGCCGCTGCGGATTCGGTCAACAGGTCGACGACCTTGCCCTTGCCTTCGTCTCCCCACTGTGTACCCAGTACGACTACGTTCTTGCCCATTGTGTCTCGTCTCTCGTGTCGGCGCCGCATACGTGCGCGTCGATGATCCGGCCCCGCGGGCCGCGCTCGTCTTCCGGCCCGCTGCCGGTATCGTTCAAGTCAGGCGTCAGCGCGTGCCAACACCTAGAGTGCTTCCGTCTGCCAACGTCCATCGGCCAGAACCAGCCGCAGGCTGCAGCGGTGCGCTTCGGGCGGCGTCGCCTGCCCCGGCAGCGCCTGTACCACACGGTGCCCGCCATCGCGCAGCGATGCGATCGCCTCTGTCACGCCCTCACCGTCAGCGGGCGCCCAGATACCGTCACGGGCCGGCTCACTCTGTACCAGCGTGGCGAGCAGTTTCAGGTCCATTGAAAAACCGGTGGCGGGGCGTGCTCGTCCGAAGGCTCGCCCGGTATCGTCATAGCGACCACCCTTGGCCAGCGCCTGGCCGTAGCCCGGCACGAAAGCCGCGAACATCATTCCGGTGTGGTATTGGTAGCCACGCAGTTCGGCCAGGTCGAAGTAGAGCTCGACCTCGGGATGCTCTTCCGCCACGCCCTGGTGCAACGCCTTGAGCTGCGCCAGGGCCTCGGCCACGGCTGCTGGGGCATCGGCAAAGGTATCACGCGCACTGTCCAGCACCTCGGCCCCACCGTGCAGGCGACCCAGCGCTCGAAACATATCGGCCAGCGCCGGGTCGGACACGCTCGCCTCGACCTGTTGGGCCAGGGCCCCCGGCGACTTGAGTTCGAGCGCCTCGAACAACGCACGCTCCTGGTCGGGTTCCAATGCGGCCGCCTGTACCAGGCTACGATAGATGCCGATATGGCCCAACGCCAGATGCAACTCACCGGCACCTGCGGCCTTGAGGCTCAGCAACGCCAGACTCAGGATCTCGAGGTCCGCTTCCAGGCCGGCATGGCCGAACAGCTCGACGCCCACCTGTACCGGGCTGCGCCCCCCCTGGTGCTGGTCGGCCTTGGCCCGCAGTACGTTGGTGCAATAGCACAGCCTGGCCGGACCCTGGTGGCGCATGGAGTGGGCGTCCATGCGTGCCACCTGTGGCGTCACATCGGCGCTCACCCCCATCAGGCGACCGGTGAGCTGGTCGGTCAGCTTGAAGGTCTGCAGGTCCAGGTCGGTGCCGGTGCCGGTCAACAGGGAATCGAGGAATTCCACCGGGGGCGGCATCACCTGGTCGTATCCCCAACGGTAGTAGAGATCGAGCAGCGTCCGGCGCAACTCCTCCATGCGGCTCGCCTGGGGCGGCAGCACTTCATCCATGCCGTCGGGCAGCAGCCAGCGGTCAGCAATGGTCATGTCGTCAATCCTGCAAGGCGATTTGGGCGGGCAAAAAAAGACTCGATGGCGAAAATGGCCCACAAAAAAACCGGGCCACGCCCGGTTCAAGGATTCTATCACGTTTGGCGGCCGGTTGAACCCCGCCCGCCCAATGCGAGGAAGCCGACTTCGCTCCTGCGGCCGGCTTCCTCCAGGCTTATTCCCCGTTCTGGATGCCCGGGCTTCGCAGGTAACGGAAGAAGTCGCTGGTCGGGTCGAGTACCAGCATGTCCCGCTCGCCGTCGAAGCTATTGCGATAGGCGTTGAGGCTGCGCCAGAAGGAGAAAAACTCCGCATTCTGGCCGTATGCCTCGGAGAAGATCGCCGCCGCTTCGGCATCCCCTTCACCGCGCAGGGTCTCGGCCCGCTCGGTGGCCTGGGCCAGCAGCACCTGGCGACGACGGTCGGCGTTGGCACGGATGCGCTCGGACTCTTCCTGACCCTGGGCGCGCCACTCTCGCGCCTCGCGTTCACGCTCGGAGCGCATACGCTCGAAAACCGCCGAAGAGACATCCTCGGGCAGGTCGATGCGCTTGACGCGAATATCGAGGATCGACACACCGAGCTCTTCGCGCATCAGCGAATCGAGTTCCTGGGTCGGCCTGATCATCAGGTCGTCGCGGCGCTCGGCGATGATCTGCTGCAGATCCAGGCGGCCGAACTCGTTACGCAGGCTTTCGTCGACCCGCGGCTGAATCAGGCGGATCGCCATCATCTCGTCGCCTGCCGTGGCCTCATAGTAGCGAGTGGGATTGACCACCTGCCACTTGACGTAGGAATCGACGATCACCGCTTTCTGTTCAAGGGTCAGGTAGCGGCTGGTATCGGTATCCAGCGTCAGCACCCGAGTGTCGAACTTGCGAACTGTCTGGGTGATCGGCACCTTGAAGTGCAGCCCGGGCTGGATGTTCTCTTCGATGACTTCACCGAAGCGCAACTTGACGGCTCGCTCGGTTTCGTCGACCACATAGAGGCTGTTGCTGGCGAGCCAGGCAACGGCAGCGAGGCCACCCACGATGATCAAGGAACGGTTGTTGACCATTTAGCGGCCCTCCCTGCGGATACCACCGGTGTTACCGCCCTGCGACGATGAAGACGTCCGCAGGCGCTCGAGCACGCGCGGGTCGAGCTCACCGCTTTCGCCGCGTGCCGCCTCGTCGCCGCCTTCGCCACCCGTTCCTCCGGGCCGCTGGTCGAGCGGCAGGTACATCAGCGGTGCATCGTCGCGCACGTCGACCAATACCTTCGGCGTACGGGCGAAGACGTCCGCCATGGCGTCGATATAGAGGCGCTCGCGCATGATCTCCGGCGCATTATCGTATTGAACCAATAGCGCGTTGAAGCGGTTGACCTGACCCTGGGCTTCGGCCACTACCGACTCACGATAGCCCTGGCCCTGTTCGACCAGGCGCTGGGCCTGACCCTGAGCGGCCGGGATGATGGCATTGGCGTAGGCCATACCTTCGTTGATGGTCCGCTGGCGATCCTCGCGGGCCCGGATCACGTCGTCGAAGGCATCGATGACGGGTGCCGGCGCCGAAGTCGACTCGATGTTGATCGTTTGCAGACGAATGCCGGTGCCGTAGCTGTCCAGATAGGTCTGCAGGCGGCTCGCCACGGAGCTGCCGAGGATCTCGCGACCGGAGGTCAGGATCTCGATCATGTCGGTGCCGCCGACCACGTGACGCAATGCGGAATCCAGCGCGTTCTCGATAGAAAGCTGCGGGTTGCGCACGTTGAGCACGAAGTCGCGCGGGTCGTTGACCTGGTACTGGGCCGAGATCTCGACCTCGACGATGTTCTCGTCGCGAGTCAACATCGCCTGTGTCTGGGTCAACGAGCGTACGCGGGTCACGTTGACCATGCGCACGTCGTCTATCAGCGGCGGGTTCCAGTGCAGACCGGGGCCCACCACGGTCTGGTACTCGCCGAAACGCAGCACCACGCCGCGTTCGGCCTGGTCGACCAGGTAGAAGCCCATCGCCCCCCAAATGCCCAGTGCAATGATGAGCAGCAGCCCGGGAAGTGCAAAGGTGTTGCGCGGGCGCCCCCCTCCCTTGCCGCCACGGCCACCGCCACCCTTGCCACCACGGCCACCGAGCATGCTGTTGAGCTTGTCCTGAAACTTCTTCAGGGCCTCGTCAAGGTCGGGTGGCCCCTGGTTGCCCCCGCGGTTGCCACCGCCGCCGCCATTTCCACCGCCGCGTCGGCCCCCGCCACTCCAGGGGTCGTTCTGGTTTCCGCCACCCGGCTCATTCCAAGCCATACGTCGTCTCCACTCTGCGTTACCTCCCAAGCGGCCTCTCGTAACGCCGCAAGGGATGGTCGGTTGCTATCCTGTAGGGACACCCGAGGGCGCCTGATGCCGTTGTTTTCAGGAAAAAAGCCAATCCAGCCGGTTGTCATGCATCCCACACCGGCCTTTCGTGCAGCTCGGACGGCAGGTAGTCCTCTGCACGCTCTCCCAAGCGGGCCATCAACTGCAGGAAGTCGCGTCGAGGCAGGCGTACATCGAGCCGTACCTTACCGCCCTCTTCGTAATGTTCTTCTCGCACGGCACAAAGCTCGTGCAGACCCGCTCTCAAGCGACCCTGTTGTGGCGCCAGATGCAGGCTGAAATCGATGACATCCTCGGCCAGGCACTCCGAGAGGGCCTGGCCGAGCAGTTCCAGCCCACGCCCATCGCGTGCCGACAGCCACACCACTTCGGGCCGGCCCTGCCCATCGCGCTCTATCCGCGGCGCGCTGTCGAGCAGGTCGATCTTGTTCATTACCTTGAGCATCGGCACGCCAAGCGCACCGATCTCGTCAAGCACACCTTCGACCTGAGCCACGTTGAGCTCGCGGTCGGGGTCGGCGGCATCGATCACGTGCACCAGCAGCGACGCTTCGGCCGCTTCCTGAAGCGTGGCCTGGAAGGCCTCCACCAACTTGTGCGGGAGATGACGAATGAAGCCCACGGTATCCGCCAACACCACGGGGCCGACATCACCGACCTCCAACCGTCGCAGAGTCGGATCGAGCGTAGCGAACAACTGGTCGGCCGCATAGACCTTCGCTTCCGTCAGCGCATTGAACAGCGTCGACTTGCCGGCATTGGTATAGCCGACCAGCGACACGCTGGGGATCTCTGCCCGAGCCCGCGCACGGCGGTTCTGGCTGCGCTGGCTGCGCACCTTGTCGAGCCGCTTGTGGATCGCCTTGATGCGCGCCCGCAACAGCCGACGGTCGGTCTCGAGCTGCGTCTCGCCGGGACCGCGCAGGCCGATACCACCCTTCTGGCGCTCCAGGTGGGTCCAGCCCCGAACCAGACGAGTGGACATGTACTCCAGCTGGGCCAGCTCGACCTGCAGCTTGCCCTCATGGGTACGCGCCCGCTGGGCGAAGATATCGAGAATCAGCCCCGTACGGTCCAGTACCCGGCACTTGAGTTCTCGCTCCAGGTTACGTTCCTGGGAGGGGCTCAAGCCATGGTTGAAGATGACGAGTTCGGCGCCATGCACCGATAGCGCCTCGCGCAGCTCCTCGAGCTTGCCGCTGCCTATGTAGGTGCGCGAATCGGGCCGATGCCGGCTGCCGGTAAGCAGCATGGCCGGCTCGGCGCCGGCGGAACGGACCAGTTCCAAGAACTCGCCCGGATCCTCGCGTTCCCGCTCGTCCTGGAAGTCGACATGGACCAGTACTGCCGTTTCGCCGGCATTGGGTCGTTCAAAAAACAATCAATACCTCACGCGTTGCTGTCCGGCTGGGCCGTTGGATCCTGCGGCGGTAGCCGCACGTTGCGCGAAGGCACCACCGTGGAGATGGCGTGCTTGTAGACCATCTGACTGACGGTGTTGCGCAGCAGGATCACAAACTGATCGAACGACTCGATCTGTCCCTGAAGCTTGATGCCGTTGACCAGGAAAATCGAAACCGGAATGCGCTCCTTGCGCAGGATGTTCAGGTATGGGTCTTGAAGGGACTGCCCTTTGGACATGTTACCTCTCCCTAAATCATTCTAATGAGGGGTGGAAGTTGTGTTCTTGGGTTGCCTGTCGATGCGACACGCCACCATGCCGGTTCGGCCTGGTCTACCCGGCCACTCGAAGCCAACATCTTACGCTAAGAGCCCGATTCACGCACGAATTTCAGGACATCGACCAGCGCATCCCGGCTCTGGCTATCGACCCAGTGTAGTCCCGGCCAACTGCGCAGCCAGGTCAACTGACGCTTGGCCAATTGCCGGGTCGCCACGATGGTCCGATGGCGCAACTGCTCGAGATTGCCCTGTCCGTCGAGGTATTCCCAAACCTGACGATAGCCCACGCTCTTCATCGAGGGCAGCCCTGGATGCAGGTCGCCACGTGCTTTAAGCGACTCGACTTCCGCGATGAAGCCGGCTTCCAGCATGACCTCGAAGCGTGCCGCGATCCGCGTATGCAGGACACTGCGATCGAAGGGCGTGAAACCTATCGACAGCACTTCCCACGGGAAGGTTTCAGGTTGTTGCTGATGCCACAATTCGGTGAGCGTCGTGCCGCTAGCACGATAGACCTCGAGTGCCCGCATCAGGCGCTGTGGGTCGTTGGGGTGGATGCGCCGGGAAGACTCGGGGTCGACCCTGGCAAGCTCGGCATGCAGCCCAGACAGGCCGCTGCGCTCGGCCTCTCGCGCCAGCTCGGCGCGTATCGCCGGATCGGCCGCCGGCAGGTTGGCAACGCCTTCGAGCAGGCGTTTGGCATACATCATGGTGCCGCCCACCAGCAGCGGGATACGCCCGGCTGCGGTGATTCGTCGCATCTCGCGGCGGGCATCCTCGCGGAAATCCGCCGCCGAGTAGGGATCGGCCGGGTCGCGGATATCGATCAGCCGATGGGGGGCGCTCGCCAGCTCTTCCGGCGACGGCTTGGCACTGCCGATATCCATGCCGCGGTAGACCATGGCAGAGTCCATGCTGATCAGCTCGCAGTCGAGCCGCTCGTGCAGGGCGATCGCCAGGTCGGTCTTGCCGGCGGCGGTCGGGCCCATCAGCAGGATGGCGAGAGGGCGTCTTTCACGCATGTGGGCGAGTGCTTCCTTACTGGCCGCGCAGGAACAGCCGGTCGAGCTGCTTGAGCGACATCTCGGTCCAGGTGGGGCGGCCGTGGTTGCACTGACCGCTACGCTCGGTGCGCTCCATGTCGCGCAACAGCGCGTTCATCTCGGCCGTGGTCAGGCGTCGGTTGGCGCGTACGCTGCCGTGGCAGGCCATGGTAGCCAGCAGCTCGTTGATCCGGGCTTCGAGGCGGTCGGAACGACCGTAGCGCTCCAGGTCCCCCAGCATGTCGCGGATCAGCGGCTCGGCATCGGCATCCGCCAGCAGCGCCGGCAGTTGACGCACCAGTAGCGTCTCGGGACCCGCCACATCGAGCTCCACACCCAAGCGGCTGAAGGCATCGCGTTCGGCTTCGGCGGTGGCCACTTCCGCGTGGCTGGCGGCCATCGACACCGGCACCAGCAGCGGCTGAGCCTCGAGCGCTCCTCCGTGCACCTGATCCTTCATGCGCTCGTAGACGATGCGCTCATGGGCGGCGTGCATGTCGACGATGATCATGCCCTGCGCCGTCTGCGAGAGGATGTAGATACCGTGCAACTGGGCGATGGCAAAGCCCAATGGCGGTATGCCGCTACCCTCGTCCGCATCGGGCAGTCGCGGCGACGCGGCCTCTCGCACCGCCGGCGTGGCCACCGGGACGTCCGCATCATCCTCGGACCGCGGCGTGAGCAGTTGTTCTTCATGGTCGGGATGCAGGGCCCGATAGCCGTCCATGAAGGTGCGCACGCGATCGGCCGTCACTCGTCCTGCCGTATCCGCCGTTTCGTGCAGCCTCATGGGCTGCTGCTGCCAGCGTCCTGCCGGTTCACGCACCGCTTGCTCACCGCCAGTACTCGCGCTTGCGGAGGCCTCGTCAACGGCACTGGAGCCTTCCGGCTCGTGCACGCCCGGACGTGCCTCGGCCAGTGCACGATGCAGACTGGAGAAGAGGAAGTCGTGGACCAGGCGGCCATCGCGAAAGCGTACTTCGTGCTTGGTGGGGTGGACGTTGACGTCCACCACTGCGGGATCGACCTCGAGATAAAGCACGAAGACCGGATGCCGCCCATGGAACAGTACGTCGCGGTAGGCCTGCCGGATAGCGTGCGCTACCAGCCGGTCGCGTACCACACGCCCGTTGACGAAGAAGTACTGCTGGTCGGCCTGGGCGCGGGAGTGAGTGGGCAGTCCGACCCAGCCCCATAGACGCAGGCCGCCCGCCTCGAGATCGAGATGCAGGGCGTTGTCGAGGAAGCCCTTGCCCAGCAGCGCGGCGATACGCCGTTCGCGGCGAGCGGCGTCGTCACCCGCCGGCAACTGATGCACGGTCTTCTGATTGTGGCGCAGCACCCAGGCGATGTCGTAGCGCGACAGTGCCAGGCGGCGGAAGGCTTCCTCAACGTGGCCGTACTCGGTCTTCTCGGCGCGCAGGAACTTGCGCCGTGCCGGCGTGTTGAAGAACAGGTCGCGCACCGTCACCGAGGTTCCACGCGGATGCGGTGCCGGGGTGACGCGGGGTTCCATCTGGCGCCCCTCGGCCACCACGCGCCAGCCACTGCGTGGGTCGTCGTCGACATTGGCGACGAGCTCGAGACGCGAGACCGAGCTGATGGACGCCAACGCCTCGCCGCGAAAACCGAGGCTGGCCACACCCTCGAGATCCTCCAGCGAGGCGATCTTGCTGGTGGCATGGCGCGACAAGGCCAGCGGCAGGTCATCCTCGGCGATCCCGCTGCCGTCGTCGCGCACGCGGATCAGCCGCGCCCCGCCGGCCTCGAGCTCCACCTCGATGCGAGTGCTACCGGCATCGATGGCATTCTCGACCAGTTCCTTGACCACCGACGCCGGGCGCTCCACCACCTCGCCGGCAGCGATCTGGTTGGCCAGCCGGGGATCGAGGACGCGGATGCGTCGGGTTGCTTCGATTACCGTCATGAGCGGGGAATCCGTAGTACCTGTCCGACGCGGATCACGTCGCCATTGAGTTCGTTGGCCTGCTTGAGCTGCGCCACCGGTACGCCGTGGCGTGCCGCGATCTGCGACAGGGTATCGCCCGGCTGAATGCGGTACTCGTTACCAGAGGGAGTGCGCTGGTTGTCACGCTGCCAGGCCAAGAGACTCGCCGGCGGCGGATTGCTGCGAAAATGCGCCTGCAGCCCGGAGAAGATCGACTCGGCCATGCGCTGCTGGTGGCCCGAGTCACGCAGACGACGCTCCTCGTCGGGGTTGGAGATGAAGCCCGTCTCGATCAACAGCGAGGGGATGTCGGGCGACTTCAAGACCATGAAGCCGGCCTGCTCGACCCGCGATTTGTGCAGGCGATTGACGCGCCCCAACTGGTCGAGCACCTGCCCCCCGATGGCCAGGGAATCGTTGAGGGTGGCGGTCATGGTCAGGTCGAGCAGCACGCCGCGCAGCACCTCGTCCTTGTCGTTGAGCGAAAGATTGCCGTCCACGCCACCGATCAGGTCGGCCTGGTTCTCGCTGGCCGCCAGCCACTGGGCGGTCTCCGAGGTGGCACCCCGCTGGGACAGTGCATAGACGGAACTGCCGTTGGGCCGCGGGCTGTTGAAGGCGTCGGCATGGATCGAAACGAAGAAGTCGGCCTTCTGCTCACGGGCGATGCGGGTGCGCTGGCGCAGCCCGACATAGTAGTCGCCGTCGCGAATCATCACCGCGCGGAAGCCTTCGGTATCGTCGACCAGGCGCTGCAGACGACGGCTGATCTCCATTACCACGTCCTTTTCACGCGTTCCGCTGGGCCCGATGGCCCCCGGGTCCTCGCCGCCATGACCGGCGTCGATGGCGATGATGATGTCACGCCGGGGATGCGGTGCCGCCGGCTGCTGAGCCACGACCTCGGGGTCGACTCGTGGCGCCTCGCCGGCTGTCTCGCTGGAACCGCTCCTGTGACGGTTGGCGGCGATCTCCTGCTCGCGAATCATCGCCTCGATGGGATCGATAGGGTTTTGAACCGCGCTCTCGCCGGGATACTCCATGTCGACCACCAGGCGATGACCGTACTGCTCGTTGGGCGGTAGCGTGAAGTGGCGCGGCTCCACTTCGCGCGAGAGTTCCAGCACCACCCGCAGGCCGCCGCCGTCGCGAACCCCGCTGCGCACCGCCGTGATGGCGCTCCCCTCAAGCTCCAGGCTCGCCAGGTCGGTGTCGAGGCCGCTCTGGTCGAGGTCGATCACCAGCCGCCGCGGGTTGTCCAGGGTGAAGATGTCGGCCTCGGCATGGTCGGAGAGATCGAACACCAACCGTGCATGGTCCGGCGCCGCCCACAGGCGGATATTATCGACTTGAGCCGCCCCCACTGGAGCGTCGGGCAACAGGGTCAGGCACAGTATCGCCAGCAGACCGATGCCGGCCATCCCCGGCCAGTCATGGAGGCGTGCGATCGAGGATCGAATATGGCTCACGGTGTTTCGCGTTCCCGGTCAATGATCATGTCGGCAAGGGCGGTATCCCGCCCCAGGGCAGCCACGACCTCCCGGCCATGGGCCGAAGGAGCCTCGAGCGTGGCCAGGCGCCCGCTTCCGTTCAGGCGCAGGGTGACGAACAGGTCGGGAGGCGGCAGCCAACCGGCGCCGCGGCTGGGCCACTCGACGATACACAGGGCATCATCGGCAAACAGGTCGCGCCCACCGATGAACTCCAGTTCCTCGGGGTCGCCCAGGCGGTAGAGGTCGAAGTGGTAGACCCGCCCACCTTCCAGGTCGTAGGGCTCGACCAGCGTGTAGGTCGGGCTCTTGACCGCTCCGGCATGACCATGGCCGCGCAGGATGCCACGGGTGAGCGTGGTCTTGCCCGCGCCCAGCTCGCCCTCGAGATAGATGCGTCCACGCGCCCTCAGGGCCTTGCCCAGGCACTGCCCGAAGACGACCTGACGGTCTTCGTCATCGAGTCTTATGCGCATCATGGCCCCCTGCAAGCGAATGGAACCCCGGCTCGAACCCAGGGTTGACGATAACTCGGGCATAGGATGCCAGATCGGCAGCCAGCAGACCACGCTCCCCCGCGTCGCGTACGGCCATGTCGGCTGCCAGGGAATGAACCATGACGCCGAGCCTTGCCGCCACTTCCAGCGCCAGACCCTGGGCCAGCAGTGCCCCAAGAATACCGCTGAGAACGTCTCCCATCCCTCCCGAGGCCATGCCCGGGTTGCCATAAGGACACACCGCCATGCCATCGGGGCACGCCACCAGGCTGCCGGCCCCCTTGAGTACGACCACCCCGCCATAGCGCTGTTGCAGTTCGCGCGCCGCAGCGGGCCGGTCGGCTTCCACCTCAGCCGCACTGCAGCCCAGCAAACGGCCTGCCTCTCCCGGATGTGGCGTCAGGATCCAGTCGTCCCGGCGCTGGCCGCTGAAATGAGAGGCCAGCAGGTTGAGGCCATCGGCATCGATTACCATCGGCTTCGACTCTCCCAGCGCTGCCTGCAACATGCCCTGCCCCCAAGCGCCCTGCCCCAGCCCGGGCCCCACTACCAGCACGTCGGCCCTGCCGGGCAGCTCACCGAGTTCGGCGGCACCGCGCATGCCATGCACCATCACTTCGGGGCGGTAGGTCAGGCTGGCCGTGACATGCTCGGGTGCCGTGGCCAGGCTGATCTTGCCGGCACCCAGGCGCGCCGCCGCCTCGCTGGCGAGCAGTGCCGCACCGCCGAAGCCCGGCGCACCGCCCAGCACCAACACATGGCCCATGGCGCCCTTGTGGGCGTCTCGCATCCGCGGCGGCAACCATACTTTCAACAGCTCCTGATCCAGCAGGTCCGCGGCTGGCGTCAGGTCGGCATGGCTGCGCGCATCGACACCCAGGGCACGGAAGTGGACTTCTCCGGCCAGCGCCGGGGCACGCCCGGTGTGCAGGCCGATCTTGTCGCCGATGAAAGTGACCGTGCGCGTGGCACGTACCGCCATACCAAGCTCGGCCCCGGTATCGGCGGCAAGCCCGGAAGGTATGTCGATGGCCAGCACCGGCAGTCCACTGGCATTGACCGCCTCGATGGCATCGCGAAATTCACCCCGCGCCTCACCGGTGAGACCGGTACCCAGCAGGGCATCGACGACCACCTCACCGGAAAAGTCGATCCCCTTGCGCCACGGATCGAGGCCGACACCCGCCGCGGTCGCCATCTCGGCAGCTCGCGCCGCGTCACCCTCGAGTGCCGACATCGACTTGAGCGTGATGCGCTGAACCTCGACCCCGGCGACTGACGCCAGCGCCGCGAGCACGTGGCCATCGCCGCCATTGTTGCCACCGCCGCACAGCACCGTGATTCGCTTGACGCCGGGCCAGCGCGCCTTGAGGCTCTGCCAAGCCGCCGTGGCCGCCCGCTGCATCAGGGCAAAGCCTTCGACCCCGGTGGCAATGGTGCGGCGATCGAGTTCGCGCACCTGCTCGGCCCGATAGAGCGGACGCAGCACGACCTGTGGTTCGTCGGAACGATTCCCGGACATCCGGTGTCTCCCCTGCCAGCATTGCTTTATCATTGGGAGTGTAAGCGCCGTGGCGCGCTCGCCAATCCCCCCGCTGTGTATTTACCCGGTTTTTTCTCGATCATGACCCACCTCGCGACCCTGGACGACAATGCGCTGGCCGAGCTGGCCACGGCCATCAAGACCTGGGGCCGTGAGCTTGGCTTTCAGCAGGTGGGCATCGCCGACGTCGACCTGGCCGAAGACGAGCGCCACCTGCAGCGTTGGCTCGACGCCGAGTACCACGGCGAAATGGGCTTCATGGCCAAGCACGGCACCAAGCGCACTCGGCCGGAAGAGCTCATTCCCGGCACGCTGCGTGTCGTCAGCGTACGCCTGGACTACCTGCCCGCCGAGGTGGAGAGCGCCAAGGTGCTGGGCCAGCCTGATATCGCTTATGTCTCGCGCTACGCCGTGGGTCGTGACTACCACAAGCTGATGCGCAAGCGCCTGGCCACCCTGGCCCAGTGGATCGAGGAGAAGGTTGGTCCCTTCGGCTATCGCGCCTTCGTCGACTCGGCACCGGTCATGGAGCGCGCGCTGGCGCGCAAGGCCGGGCTCGGCTGGGTGGGCAAGAATGCCATGCTGCTCAACCCCCGAGCGGGCTCACTGTTCTTTCTCGGCGAACTCTACGTCGACCTGCCGCTGCCCGTCGATCCCCCGTTCGAGGGCGAACACTGCGGCAGTTGCAGCGCCTGTCGCACGGCCTGCCCCACCGACGCCATCGTCGAAGACAAGGTGGTCGACGCCCGAGCCTGCATCTCCTACCTCACCATCGAGCTGTTCGGCAGCATCCCCGAGCGCTTCCGCGAGGCCATGGGCAACCGCGTGTTCGGCTGCGACGACTGCCAACTGGTCTGCCCCTTCACCCGCTTTGCCCGCGCCACGAAGGAGGACGACTTCGCCCCGCGCCACGACCTCGACCGCGCCAGCCTGGTGTCGCTGTTCGGCTGGGGCGAGGAAGAGTTCCTCGACAAGACCGCCGGCAGCCCGATACGGCGCATCGGCTACGAACGCTGGCTGCGCAACCTGGCGGTGGGCCTGGGCAACGCCCCCTGGAGCGAGGCCGTAGAAGCCGCCTTGCGCGCCCGCCTCGCCTTTCCCTCCGACCTGGTGCGTGAGCACGTGCGCTGGGCGCTCGGGCGGCAGCGGGAGAAGCGTGACAGGCTGATCGCCAGCCAAGCCTAGCTTCTCACTCCTCCTCGTCGCGCTCGCTGCCCGCCAGCCGCAGGAAGGTATTGCGATAGTGGGCCAGTTCGGACAGCGACTCGCGAATGTCATCCAGCGCCTGGTGGGTATTGCGCTTGCTGAAGCCGGCCAGCGCGCCCGGGTTCCAGCGCTTGGCCAGCTCCTTCAGGGTCGAGACGTCCAGGTTGCGATAGTGGAAAAAGGCCAGCAGCTCGGGCATCTCGCGTTCGAGGAAGCGACGGTCCTGGTGCACGCTGTTGCCGCACATGGGTGAGGTCCCGGGCATCACGTAAGTCTTCAGGAACTCGAGAGTCTGCCGCTCGGCCTCGTCGGTAACGGTGCGGCTCTGCTTGACCCGCTCGACCAGGCCCGACTCGCCATGGGTCTTCTGGTTCCAGTCGTCCATGGCCGCAAGCAGTTCGTCGGGCTGGTGCACTGCTATCACCGGGCCTTCGGCGATGAGGTTGAGATCGTTGTCGGTGATCAGGGTGGCCACTTCGATGATGCGCTCGCGCTCGGGTTCGAGCCCGGTCATCTCGAGGTCGATCCACACCAGCAGGTCGTCGCGCGGCGCGGGGGTATTCGGCATGGGACAGCTCCAGGTTGAGGGCGCAGCAGGACAGGCCGGGCCACGCTGGGTACAATGCCGCTATTGTAACGATCTTCGGGCGCCCATGAGCAAACGCAAGCTAAGTCGCCAGCAACGCTGGCGGATCGAGAAGATACAGGCCGAGCGGTCTCGGCGCGCCGAGCAGCGCGACGCCCAGGATTCTCAGAAGCTCGCCGCCGGCGAATACGGCCCCGAGCGGCCCGGGCGCGTCATTGCCCACTACGGGCGCACTCTCGATGTGCAAGGCGACGCCGACGAAGCGACCGTACGCTGCCACTTGCGCGCCAATCTCGAAGGGCTGGTGACAGGCGACCGGGTCATCTGGCGTGCCACCTACGACGACGAAGGCAACGCCGTGGAAGGCGTCGTCGTGGCCCGCAGCGAGCGCCAGAACGTGCTCGAGCGCCCCGACCCCCGCGGCCAGCTCAAGCCGGTGGCGGCCAACATCGATCAGATCCTCATCGTCTTCGCCGTGGAACCCGCCCCGCACCCCAACCTGATCGACCGCTACCTGGTGGCCGCCGAGGCCACCGGCATCGCTCCGGTGCTGGTGCTCAACAAGATCGACCTGCTGCCCGCGGACGGCGGCGAACTGCGCGCGCTACTGGCCCGCTACGAAGCGCTGGGGTATCCGGTGGTAACGACGACCACCGCCCGCGACGATGGGCTCGATGCATTGCTGGAACGGCTGAGCGGGCGCACCTCGGTATTCGTCGGCCAGAGCGGCGTGGGCAAGTCTTCACTGATCGATCGCCTGCTGCCCGATGAGTCGCTGCGCATCGGCGACCTGTCGAAGGATTCACGCAAGGGCACCCATACCACCACCACGGCGCGCCTCTACCGCTTGCCTACGGCCGACGATGCCGAACTGATCGACTCACCGGGGATCCGCGAATTCGGCCTGGTACACCTGGACGAGCAGCAGGTCGCCGAGGGGTTCATCGAGTTTCACGACTTTCTCGGCCGCTGCCGTTTCCGCGACTGCAGCCACCGACAGGAGCCGGGCTGCGCCCTGCTCGAGGCCGTGGAACGCGGCGACATTCATCCCGCACGTTTTGCCAGCTATCGACATATCGTCGATAGTCTCAGCGAGACCTGATCAAGCTCGCATCGCGACGACATTGAGGATAAGGAGAGCGCCATGAGTTCCGAAGAGAACCTGCTACCGCTGATCGTCGAACCCGAGCAGCTCGCCAAGCATCTGGACGATACCCAGTTGTTGATTGTCGACGTGCCGCTCAAGGCGGAGAGTTACACGGAGGGGCACGTCCCCGGCGCCGTATTCCTCGACTTCCGCCGCCTGACGCGTAGCGAAGGCGACGTACCCAACGAGGTGCCGAGCATAGAGGCATTGTCGCAGCTGTTCTCGTCTCTCGGACTGACCCGCGACACCCATGTGGTGGCCTACGACGACGAGGGCGGCGGCTGGGCCGGGCGCCTGCTGTGGACGCTGGAGCTGATCGGCCATACCCGCTACTCCTACCTCAACGGCGGCATCCACGCTTGGCGACAGGCCGGCCAACCCGTCTCCACCGAGACCCGCACTCCCTCTCCCAGCGAGTACGAGGCCGAGATTCTGCACCCGGAGGTCGCCATCGACCGCCTCGAGCTGCAGGAGCGCCTCGGCGAGAAGGGCTTCGCCATCTGGGACGCCCGTTCGCCGGAAGAGTACCGTGGCGAGAAGGGCGACAATCGCCAGCTCGGCCATATTCCCGGCGCGGTCAACATGGAGTGGACCGAGGCCATGGACAAGGAGCGTGCTCTGCGCATTCGCGACTACGCCGAGCTGATCACCGAACTCGAGGCGCTGGGGCTCACGCCGGACATGGAAGTGGTCACCCACTGCCAGAGCCACCACCGCAGCGGCTTCACCTGGCTGGTGGGCAAGGCGCTGGGTTTCGAGAAGATGCGCGGCTACGCCGGCTCCTGGAAGGAGTGGGGCAACCGCGACGATACGCCGATAGAAAAGTAAACGCCTTTCATTGCCAGGAATTTCAAATCTTGTCTCTCGCCAAGTTCTTCGCCCTGATCCAGTACCCGATTCCCCACCACCTGCTGTCGCGGCTGGTGGGCTTTCTGGCCGAATGTCGCGTCGCCTGGCTGAAGAATGCGCTGATACGCGCCTTCATCAAGGTCTTCGAGGTCGACATGCGCGAGGCCGCCGAGCCCGACCCCGCGGCCTATGCCACCTTCAACGACTTCTTCACCCGGGAGCTGAAGCCGGAAGCCCGCCCCTTGGGCGAAGGGCTGCTCAGCCCCGCCGACGGCAACATCTCCCAGTTCGGCCCCATCGAGGCGGACCGTCTGCTGCAGGCCAAGGGTCACCGCTTCTCGGTCGTCGACCTGCTCGGCGGCGACGCCGAGGCCGCGCGGCGCTACAGCGGCGGCAGCTACGCCAACGTCTATCTCTCGCCCAAGGACTACCACCGCGTGCACATGCCGCTGGCCGGTACCTTGACCGAGATGGTCTACGTGCCAGGGCGGCTGTTCTCGGTCAACTCGGCCACGACGGACCATGTGCCCAACCTGTTCGCCCGCAACGAGCGCTTGGTGTGCCACTTTGATACCGAACACGGGCCCATGGCGGTGGTGCTGGTCGGTGCGATGATCGTGGCCGCCATCGAGACGGTATGGGCCGGCCAGATCACCCCGCTCTCGGGCCAGGTGCAGCGTGTCCGCTTCGACCGGCCGATCCATCTCGAGCGCGGCGCCGAGATGGGTCGCTTCAAGCTCGGCTCCACGGTAGTGATGGCCTTCGCCGGCAAGGTCGATTTCGATACTGGCCTGGCGCCCAAGACCAAGGTCAGCATGGGCCAGTCGCTGGGCACACTGCCCGAGCCTGAGCGCTCAAGGGATTTCTGACAAGATAGCGGGCAAGGCTTAGGCAAAATGTCGCCCACCGCCTGGGAGCGGTGGGCAACGTATTTTCCAACATTCATGAATGAGTGATATTCGTCCCCAGCACTTTCATGCATTCGCGCATGAAAGCAGCCAGGCCGGTCCAGCCTTTGGCCGACACCATGATGCCATCAACATAGGCCTCGTGTGGCTTCACATCGATATAGGTGCCACCCGCAAGTATGACCTCGGGCTCGCAGGCGCCCAGAGCGGCCACCTTTTTGCCACGCACCACGCCGTCTACTGCGACAAGAATCTGCACGCCGTGACATATGGTGAAGATCGGCTTTTTCTCCTCGTGGAAATGACGCACCATGGCCTGAATTCGCTTATCGGTGCGAATATATTCCGGCCCACGCCCGCCCGCGCAATATACGGCGTCATATTCGTCCAGGTTGACTTCGGAAAAGGTCTTGTTGATTTCGGCCAGATGCCCGAACCGCTCGATATAGGTCTGATGTCCCTCGAAATCATGCAGTGAGGTCTGGATCATCTCGCCGGCTTTCTTATCAGGGCAGATGACATGGACGGTATGACCAACGGCCTCCATTCCCTGCTGGAAAACAAAGATCTCATATTCCTCGGTGAACTCACCACAAAGCATAAGAATCTTCTTGCCACTCATGTCTTTCCCTCTTAGTTGGTTGTTATAGCGACCGAGGTCGTGGCCGACCGCATGTCCTTTTAGAATGGACTATCCGGGAAATAGAACTGGTCAGCATTCTCGGGAGTGATTAGGGGTGCATCCAGTTGGAAATTTCCTCGCATAGGCGCCTGTCCGTTGAACTGCGCCGCCGTCATGTAGATGGCCGACTTGATCATCGACGGCGGGTAGGGGGTAGAGATAGGCGTCATGGAGTCGTTCGCTTGCACCAACTCGATTACATCCTTCATGCCGTTGCCGCCAAGCGCATATTGGATATCGGTGCGACCGGATTGCTTGATCGCTTCCAGCACGCCCAACAGCATATCGTCGTCATTGGCCCATACCGCATCGATATGAGGATACTTAGCCAGGTAATCCTGCATCAGGGTAAAGGCTTGATCCTGGTTCCAGTTGGCATACTGAATATCAAGGATTTCGATATTGGTGTCGTCCATCACTTCGGTGAAACCCTGAATTCGTTCATCGTCGATGACGGTCGGGATACCGCGCAGCACGACTATTTGGCCTTCGTTACCCAGCTTGTCTGCCAGCCAGTGCGCGGTATTCGCTCCCACCGCGATATTGTCACCTGCGACATATAGATCCTGAATCTCCGGATCGGTCAGACCGCGATCCACGACTGCAATGAAGGTACCATTCTCTTTCACCCGCTCAACCGGGCCAGTCAACTCTTCCGATGTAAAGGGCAGGATAACCAATGCATCGAGATTCTGACCGGCTGATAGGTCTTCAAGCGCTGCAACCTGAGCGGTGGCCGAAGGTGATGTCCTAACTACTACGTTGATATGCGGAAAAGCCGCCTGGATCTCCTGGGCAGCCTGTTCGGCATGATATACAACGCCGCCGGTCCAACCATGCGTGGCAGCCGGGATTGATACCCCGATGGTTTTGCTTTCCTGTGCCAGAGCACTGGTTGCGGCAAGGGCCATGAGGCTGGCTGCGGAAAGAACCCATAGCGCGCTTTTTGTCATGAGTTTCATGTTTTTTCCTGTTATGGTTGTAATTTTGTCATTTGTTTAAAACCTCCACCCCTCCACGTGGCGGTTACTTGATGAATCGATGAGCCAGCATTGCGAGGATGATAATCACTCCCTGCACGGCGGCGACCAAGTATTCCGAAACCATGTTGGATAGCACCATCAGGTTCGCGATCACTTCTAAGATCAGCGCTCCTGCGATTGTTCCCCAAATTCTCGCCCTGCCACCACGCAGCAGTGTGCCGCCAATCACCACAGCAGTGATCACTTGCAACTCCCACAACTGTCCAGTTGTCGGCGTGGCGGCGCCAAGCCGAGGGATGTAACAGATCGCGGCGATACCGACGCAGAGCCCCTGAATTGCAAAGGCCAGGGTGCGAACTTTCGTGACCGAGATACCCGAGAAGCGCGCCACATCGTCATTGGATCCGACGGCCATGCAATGGCGTCCATACTTGGTGCGATAGAGAATGAAGGCAGCAACCAGCGCCACTACCAATGTGATGGCCACTGGAATCGGAATGCCCAACACATCGCCGAAATAGACTGGTCGGTAGTATTCACGCAGCGCCCGATCCATCGGGATCGAGCCGCCGTCGGACATCCAGGTGATCAGCGCACGAAAGATCCCCATCGTGCCAAGGGTGACAATGAAGGGTTCGATCCTGCCTACGGTCACGATCAACCCGTTCAACAGTCCGCAGGCCGCACCGACGAAAAGCCCCACGAGCGCACCAACGAAGATCGCATTCGCCCCCATCGAGGGCGCCAGGTGGTTCATGGTCAGGATCATGATGCCGGTCACGAAGGCCATCATCGATCCGACCGACAGATCGAGACAGCGCGACGAGATCACGAACGTTGCACCCACCGCGATAATGGCGATGAAGGCAGACCGGGTGAACACGTTGGCAATGTTGGTCCCGGTCGCGAAGTTCGAGTTCAGCAAGGTGCCGACCAGAATTACCACGGCCAGAGCGATGAAAGGCCCCATGGATGCCCAACGGATGCGCCGTGGTAGCTTGGCTACCGTCATGTCAGTCGTCGCACTTGTCATTATTGTTCTCTCATCCGTTTCTCGTCAGGCGGCTCTATGAGGCCGCCACGTAAGCCTCGCCACTGGTCGCCGCATAGACGATGTTTTGCTCGGTGATCTCATCGTCCGTCAGTTCGGTGACGATGCGGCCTCCTCGCATTACCAGAACCCGGTCGGCAATGCCGACCAGTTCCGGCAACTCCGACGAAACCACGATACAGCCCTTGCCTAACCGAACCAGCTGATCAATGAAGTGGTAGATCTGACTCTTGTTACCGATGTCTATGCCGCGTGTCGGCTCATCGATGATGATGATGGAGGGATCGGACAGCATCACTTTGGCCAGTAGCAGCTTTTGTTGATTTCCGCCGGACAACTGGCCGGCGCTGAGGTGGACCGAGCCGACCCGAATGTCATACTCATCGACGGCTTGTTGCACTGCTGCGGCTTCCTTGCGGTGGTCCAGCGCAAGCCCCGGATGGACCTGATCCAGTGCCTGAAGGGTCAGATTGGGGGCCAGCGGCTCGTCCAGCAACAAGCCTTTTCCCTTGCGATCTTCGGTGAGGTAGACCAGGCCTTGCTCGCGCCACTCTCTGACCGAGCGGCGCGAGACGGTACAACCTGCCAGTTCAATCCGGCCCGCACTGGAGGGCCGCAGGCCAATCAATCCCTCGAACAGCTCGGTTCGGCCCGAGCCAATCATGCCGCCGATACCCAGCACTTCTCCGGGCCGAACCTCCAGACTGGCTTCCACCGACCCATGATCGACCGACAGGTGTTCAACGACCAGCAGCGGGTCGCCCGGTGGTTGCGAGCGCTTGGGCGGATATAGAACATCCAGTTTACGGCCTACCATCAGCTCGGCCATCTGTCGCTGTATCAGGTTGACCGCAGGCCAAGTACCGATCATTTTTCCGTCGCGCAGTACGGTAATGCGGTCAGCCAGCGCCTCGACCTCATCCAGTCGATGGGAGATATACAGGACCGCTACCCCCTGAGCCCTAAGCCCGCGCACAACGTCCAGAAGTGCCGCCACCTCGTGATTGGCCAAGACAGCGGTAGGCTCGTCGAAAATCACCACCTTGCGCGGCTCCAGCAGCGCTCGGCCGATTTGCACCAATTGCCGCTGTGCCAGAGATAGATCACCTACCCGGTCACGTGGGGTGCAGTGCGCCCCGATCGAGGCCAGAACATCGGCGGCCCGCTGGTTCATGGCACGGTCATCGACCATGAGACCACGCGGGAGCTCACGACCAAGAAAGAGGTTCTCAGCAACCGTCAGGTCTGGCGCCAGCAAGATTTCCTGATGTACCAGCACCACACCGGCGGCTTCTGCGGCTGCGGAGTTGCTGAACTCGACTGGCCGTCCTGCCATGACCAAATGGCCCGCCGTGGGGCGCACATAGCCGGACAGCAATTTCATCAGCGTCGACTTCCCCGCGCCGTTCTCGCCAATGATCGCGTGGACCTCGCCTCTATGGATATCCAGCGTGACATCCGACAGCACGGTGATCGGCCCATAGGCTTTGGCCAACCCCACAGCTGCAAGCGTCAGTGATTCAGGCTGCGCGCTAACAGCCTCCGCGGCCGATACGGGAAGAGCCGCGCACCTGGTCATTCGAAGGCCTGCATCAGTCGATCACGCGAGCGCAGGATGTGTTCGCGCATCGCCGCTTCGGCAGCGGCGGAATCCCCGGCACGGAAGGCCTCGAGCAGCTCCTTGTGCTCTTCCAGCGCCTCTTGGGTAACGCGGCTGTGGAACATCAGGCGGAACAAGTGCAGGTGGATATGCTGGTTGAACAGCGTCGAGCGAATGACCTCGTTATCGGCGATACGCAGAATTTCGTCATGGAAGTGCGCGTCAATCCTGGCAAAACGCGAATAACGGCTGGTCCGATCAACCGGCGTTGCACCGTGCGCCATATCAGCTGCGATCTCTTCAAGATGGGCAAGTGCGGCAGGCGTCATGTTGAGCGCAGCCAAACGCGCGCCTTCCGGCTCGATCAGAAGACGAAAATTGAACAAGTCTTCGAACTGTTTACGGTTCAGTTGCGGGGCGGCGCTGTAACCGATCAGATGCGCCTTATGCACCAAGCCCTCACGCTCCAGCCGAGCAAGCGCTCCGCGAACCGGTGTTTGCGAAACGTTCAGCTCGCGCGCCATGACGTCGATTGGAATGCGTGCGCCGGGAGCTATCTCCAGCGACATGAGTCGCTCATAGATGCTGGTATAGACACCCTCTTCGATACTTTCCGGGCGCACGGGTGCACCACCCCGACGCCCTTGCTGCGCTGCCGTCTTCATCTACAAGCTCCGTAAACTAACCTTGACCAAGACAATAGTGACAAATAATATCGCATGTCAAATACAATATCATATACGATCCGAAATGCGATCTGGCATGAAGGCCGTCAGGTGTGCACAAGCGCAGCTCCGGCCACGCGACGGAATCAGCAGTCCGGCAGCGCTTCTGATGACATCAACCACCAGAGGTGGGCGACTAACAACTGACAACAAAGGGATGCACAATGATGAAGCACTTCGGCACGCTCAGATCGCCGCGCGAAGTCATCTTCGGCAGCGGACAGCGTAAGGCGCTTGGTCTTGTGGCAAAAAGGCTGGGGCAGCGGGCGCTGGTAGTCACCGATAACCGGCTGGCGGCAGACCCGGACTTCCACACGATGATGGCTGATCTGGAATACAACGGCTTGGCGGTGCGCATCGAAAGCGGAACCTTACCGGAAGTGCCGGTAGAAACCGCTGTGTGTGCTGCCGAAGCCGCCCTCGACCACGCGCCTGATATCGTGATTGCCGTTGGCGGCGGCTCTTGTCTCGATATGGCGAAGTGTGTGGCGCTGTTGTTGACTCATGGCGGGCGACCGCAGGATTACTATGGTGAGTTGAAGGTGCCCGGCCCGATCCTTCCGCTGATTGCCATTCCGACCACCGCAGGCACTGGCTCCGAAGTCACACCAGTCGCTGTCCTGTCCGACAGCGAGCGTACTCTCAAAGTAGGTATCTCCAGCCCGTACCTGATACCCACTGTGGCGATCTGCGACCCCGAACTCACGTTGACCTGCCCCTCCGCGCTGACTGCCATCGCCGGCGCCGATGCGCTGACCCATGCGATTGAAGCCTTTACCGCCACCCACCGCACTGTCACCCCCGGGCTGACACAGGAGCGAGTGTTCATTGGTAAAAATGCCCTATCGGACCAGTTCGCGCTGACCGCAATCTCGCTGCTCTGGCAGGGGCTGGAGAATGTGTGCACCGCTGGCGACAACCTGGCAGCACGGGCGCAGGTGATGCAAGGAGCGACCTTCGCCGGGCTCGCCTTCGGCGTCGCCGGAACGGCAGCAGCCCACGCAATCCAGTATCCGGTCGGCGCGCTGACCCAGACTGCCCACGGAGCAGGTGTTGCTTGCCTGATGCCTTGGGTCATGCAGTGGAACCGCTCCGTGATCGGAGCCGAACTAGAACAGATGGCTGCCACCATGGGCCTCTCCGACGGTGCAGCGGTGATTCCTGCCATTGCGGCGCTGTTCGCCCGCATCGGGATCCCGCCGACGCTGGCCACCCTCGGCCTGGACGAGGAGCGGCTCGACTGGGTGGCAGAACAAACCTGCGGCATCGAACGGCTGATTCAGAACAACCCCCGTCCACTTGACCGCAGCGACATACGCAAGCTTCTCGACGCCGCCTTCTCGGGCGACGCCGGCCTTCTCCAGCAAGACAATAAGGATAAAAAATGATCCACGATACCATCCACGGCGAGGACTACGCCGACCCCGCTTTTCACGCACAAGGCCTTTACATCGGCGGTGAATGGGCACCCGGCAGTGGCATTCCGGTAATGAACCCCGCCACTGCCGAGGTGCTGGCCGAGGTGGCTGATGCCGCCGTTGCGGACGCCTTGCGTAGTATCGATGCCGCTGCAGAGGCAGCTACCGAATGGCGTGTTACGTCCGCACGTCAGCGAGCCGAGATCCTGCACCGCTGGTTCCAACTGATGACCCATCACGCAGAGGAACTGGCTCGCCTCATCTCCTTGGAAAATGGTAAGGCGCTACCTGATGCACGCGGCGAGGTGGCCTATGCCGCAGAATTTTTCCGCTGGTATGCCGAAGAAGCCGTACGCATTCCCGGCGAGTTTCGTCATGCACCCGCGGGAGCGTATAACATTCTTGTCGATCATGAACCGATGGGGATCGCGGTGCTGATCACGCCGTGGAACTTTCCTGCCGCGATGGCCGCCCGCAAGATTGGCCCGGCGCTCGCCGCCGGCTGCACCGTGATCTTGAAACCGGCGTCTGAAACCCCCTTGACGGCCTATGCGATGGCGCGACTTGGGGCTGAGGCGGGTGTGCCGCCGGGGGTAGTAAACGTGCTGACCACCACGCAACCCGCTGCGATTACCAATGCCATGCTGGCGGATCCACGGGTGCGTAAGCTTTCCTTCACCGGATCGACCGGCGTGGGCCGGACCTTGCTGGCCGAGGCATCAAAATCCGTGGTTTCCTGTTCGATGGAGCTGGGAGGCAACGCTCCATTTCTGGTCTTCGATGATGCCGATCTCGAAGCGGCGCTGGACGGCGCCATGGTCGCCAAGATGCGTAACGCCGGGGAAGCCTGCACCGCCGCCAACCGCTTCTATGTCCAGACGGGTTTGCACGACGCCTTTGTTGCCGGGTTGACCAGACGCATGGCCACGCTACGTGTCGGCCCTGGCAGCGAGGAAGGAACCCAAGTAGGGCCGATGATCACGTCCGCTGCCGTATCGAAGATCGAGCGTCTCGTCGCGGATGCCGTAAAGCTAGGCGCGCGCTTGCATACAGGCGGCAACGCATTGTCCGGTAACGGTTACTTCTACCCGCCAACGGTATTGGACAACGTGCCTCATGACGCAGAAATCGCGCATACGGAAATCTTTGGCCCCGTGGCCGCCATCTATCGCTTTGACACCGAAGCAGAGGCCATCCGGCTGGCGAACAACACGGAATACGGGCTGGCCGCCTATGTTTACTCAGGCGACCTATCGCATGCACTGCGGGTGGGCAAGGGCCTCGAAAGCGGTATGGTGGCCATCAACCGTGGCCTGGTGTCCGACCCCGCCGCGCCATTTGGCGGTGTCAAACAGAGCGGACTGGGGCGCGAAGGTGGTGTCACCGGCATACTCGAATTCATGGAGCCGAAGTACTTCGCGGTGGACTTTTGAACATGGAGCAGGATCTCTATCGCAATCGAGACTTCATCCCCGACTTCGACGAAATTATCGCCGAGACGGCCGCCCGGTCGCGCGAACTGGCCGCCCGAGCCGATATACGGCCTGACGTACCCTACGGCCCCGGATCGCGCGAACGCATGGATATCCTTTTGCCGCCACGTCTCGCAAAAGGCGCCCCGCTCCACGTGTTCATCCATGGCGGCTACTGGCGCTCGGGCAGCAAAGAGGACCACTGGCTAGTCGCAGCCCCGGTGCTGGCAGCGGGCGGAATAGCCACCACCATCACCTACGACCTGATGCCCGGCACCCGGCTGGGCGCCATTGTCAGGCAAGTCCGGGCGGCCATCCGGCATTTGGTTGCGATAGCTCCGGATCTGGGCGCGGATGCTACGCGGTTAACTGTCAGCGGCCATTCGGCAGGTGCCCACCTGGCAAGCTACCTTGCCGCGAGCGGCCCAGAAGAAAGTGTCCCGCCTGCCTTGCCCGGGCTGCGTGGCCTGCTGCTGGTTAGCGGAATCTACGATCTTGCAGATATACCTGCTAGCTTTCTTAAATACGAAGCGCAGATGACCCCCGCTGAAGCCTCGGCGTGGTCGCCCCTGACATCCCGTCACCTGGAAGGACCGCGGCGCATCGTAATGGTGGGCGAAATGGATACACCGCCATTCCACGTCCAGGGCCAACAGTTTGCCTCTTTGCTGGCCAACAACGACCTTGATGGAGAGTTCCGCATCGGGGCTGGCCTTAACCACCTCACTATCGTACTGGCCCTAGGGGATCCCCAGAGTCCTGCGGGGCTCTGTCTCTCCGATCTGGTCGGCAGCTAAATCAGCAGTTGGGTGTCGCAAACGCCATCACTTCGGCAACGCTCGCCCGCCCCAGGGCGAGCTGGATCAGCCGGTCGATGCCCAGCGCCACGCCGCTGCCTGCCGGCATGCCGTGCTCGAGTGCGGCCAGCAGGCGCCGGTCGACGTTCACCTCGGGAAGCCCCAGTCTGCCACGGCTGGCATTGTCCTCGGCAAAACGGGCAGCCTGCTCCCCGGCGTCAGTCAGCTCGTCATAGCCGTTGGCAAGCTCCAGCCCCGCCAGGTAGACCTCGAAGCGCGATGCCACCCACTCGCCGTCCTCCGGGTCGCGATGGCGCCGCGCCAGCGCCGCCTGGCTTGCCGGGTAATCCACCACCACATCGAGCCCCTCGCGTCCCAGGTCGGGCTCGATGACCAGGCTCATCAGCAGGTCGAGACAATCGTCGCGTTCGGCATCGCTCATGTCGAGCGCACCGCGCTCACCGGCAACATGGCGCAGCATGTCGAGCTCGACGGTGAAGGGATCGAGTCCCAATGCCTCGCGGAACAACTCGCGATAGCGGCGTCGGCACAGTGGCCCCGGGTCGCGTCCCAGCACAGCACGGATCAGCGCCTCGCTTTCCTCTATCAATTCATCGAGGGAGAAGCCAGGGCGGTACCACTCCAGCATGGTGAACTCGATATTGTGGCGGCTGCCCACCTCGCCGTCGCGAAAGCTGCGCGCAAGCTGGAAGATCGGCCCGCTGCCGGCGGCCAGTAGCCGCTTCATGTGGAACTCGGGAGAGGTCTGCAGCCACAGCCGCTCACGCCCTGCCGGCGTAGCCGCCTCGAGCGACAGCGAGGCCAGATGCACGTCGGTGCTGCCGCCATGCCCCATCACCGGCGTCTCCACCTCCAGCACGCCGCGCTCGGCGAAGAACGCCCGCACCTCGGCCAGCAGCCGCGCCCGCTCGCGCAAGGTCGCCATGGTGGCAGTGGGCTGCCAATCGATCTCTTGCATGGTCGTCACCATCGAAAACGCCGAGCCCAACAGGACTCGGCGTTGAAACAGCCAGGCACCCGGTCAGGCGCGTGACACATATTCACCAGAGCGGGTATCGACCTTGAGCACTTCGCCCTGGTTGATGAACAGCGGCACCCGCACCACGGCGCCGGAAGAGAGCGTGGCCGGCTTGGAGCCGCCCTGGGCGGTGTCGCCCTTGAGGCCCGGGTCGGTCTCGACCACTTCCAGCTCGATGAAGTTGGGCGGCGTCACGCTGATGGCGTTGTCGTTCCACAGCGTCACGGTGTAGGCCACCTGCTCCTTGAGCCACTTGACGGTGTCGCCCAGCGCCTTCTTCTCGACGGCGTACTGCTCGAAGGAGCCGTCGGTCTTCATGAAGTGCCACATGTCGCCGTCGTTGTAGAGGTATTCCATCTCGAGATCCACCACGTCGGCGCCTTCGAGGGATTCGCCCGACTTGAAGGTGCGCTCCCACACACGACCGGTGATCAGGTTGCGCAGCTTCACGCGGTTGAACGCCTGTCCCTTGCCCGGCTTGACGAATTCGTTCTCGACGATCGCGCAGGGATCGCCATCCAGCATCACCTTCAGACCGCCCTTGAATTCATTGGTAGAATAGTTTGCCATGTTGCCTCTCGAATGATCGGGCGCGCCGCAGCAGGCTCTGGACGCGCAAATACCGAATCGACGAGGATTCGAGCCCTCGCCCCTTTGTGACTGGTGTGCCGCATGATAACCCGAAGCTCCGCCCTTTTGCAGAGAGCGGATTCGCCAAGCGTCGACGTGACGCCCTTGACGCTTCCGAGCGCCTGGCAGACCCAGCTGTCGCAAGCGATTCGCGACCCGCGCGAGCTGTGCCGGCGGCTGGGGCTGGACGATGCCTGGCTGCCCGGCGCCGAGCGCGGCCACGCCCTGTTCGAGGTACGCGTGCCGGAGGCGTTCCTGGCGCGCATGCGCCACGGCGACCTCAGCGACCCCCTGCTGCGCCAGGTGTTGCCGCTCGTTGACGAAGGCGAGACGGTACCGGGCTACGTCAGCGACCCTTTGGCCGAGGCCGAGCACACCCCCGGGCCGGGGCTGATCCACAAGTACGCCGGCCGCGTGCTGCTGATCGCCAGCCCCGCCTGCGCAGTGAACTGCCGCTACTGCTTTCGCCGGCATTTTCCCTACGGCGACAACAGCCCTTCCCGCACCCAGTGGGAGCAAACGCTGAATATCCTGCGGCAGGACACCTCGATTCACGAGGCGATCCTCTCCGGCGGCGACCCGCTGGCCGCCAGCGATCGCCAGCTCGCCTGGCTGGTGGAACGGCTCGATGCCATCCCCCACCTCAAGCGGCTACGCATTCATACCCGCCTGCCGGTGGTCATTCCCGACCGGGTCGACGATGCCCTGCTCGACTGGCTCGGCGCCACCCGGCTGCAGAAGGTCGTGGTATTGCATGTCAATCATGCCCAGGAGATAGACGAAGCCGTGATTGATGCCTGCGCCCGGCTCAAACAGGCCGGCGTCACCCTGCTCAACCAGAGCGTGCTGCTGCGTGGCGTCAACGACTCTGTGGACGCTCTGGCCGAACTCTCGGAGCGGCTGTTCGAGGCGGGCGTGCTGCCCTACTACCTGCATGTGCTCGACCCGGTGGCCGGGGCCGCTCACTTCGACGTGCCAGACGAAGAGGCCCGCGAGCTGGTCGCGGGCCTCAGAGAAGTACTGCCGGGCTTCTTGATGCCGCGGTTGGTCAGGGAGATTCCTGGCGAGGCGAGCAAGACGCCGCTGTAGCCATATGTCGCGCTCGCTCCATGCGATCCCTTGTTTCAAGCGTACGTCAGCGCGCCACCGCCGTGTCATGAGCGCGCTTGGCCAGCCGACGGCTGGCCAAACCGAGGCACGCCCGCATCACCGGCGTCAGCAGCCACAGCAGCGGGGCAAGCAACCAGCGACGGACAAGACGGGCGACGACAAACACCGGCAACAGCACGATCAGCCATAGAAGGAACTGGCCCAACCAAGTAGGCCAGCCGAGCCACTCAGCGAGCGTGGCACCGAGCGCACTGATCAAGCTAGGGTGGCGAACCAATACATAAGCCGTGCCAGCCACCGCGGCCACCTTGACCATGCGCGGCAGCGCGGCGAAGCGTCCGCCGCCGGCGACCACGCCCTGCCGCACTCCTGATCGGGCGCCTTGAGCCTCGATACTGCCCGCCCGCGCACCACGCGCCGCCCGCCCGGCCTTGAGTACTTTGACGGTACTGGCCATCACCAGCAGATCGAGACCCGCCCAACCCAGGTCGCTTGCACCTATTGCTTCACCACGGCGCCACTGGCTCTCCAGGTCGCGTAGACCGCGAGTGAAGAAATCCCCCACTCCCGCCACTACACGCTCGCCCTGCAGCCACTCCACGCGCCCCTCGTCGCTGACCACGAACTGGTTGAGCAGCCCGTACCCATGCGTCTCCAGCAGCGCAATGCCCATCTGGCCGCGTCGATGAGGCGTCAACTCCACCATCGCAGGCTCAGCGTCCGCCTCGTCGTCCAACCAACCACTGGCTTGCCGATAGCGCTCGCCAAGCCAGTGCCGTGCTCGCAGTGTGGCAATATCATGATCGCGGAAGTAGCTCACTGGTAGTACCGCATCCGTGCCGTAGCGCACCAGTACCTTCTGGAACGCCGGAGACGAACCATAATCGAGCAACGTGCTCCGCGCGATGTCGCCGTGGCGTATCATCGCCAGGGAAGCACTCATCCACAGCGCCTGATCCGAGGCGAAGCCGAGAAACAGCGCGCTGACCTCCGGCGGCTCCTCGCGCAGCATCGGTGCTAGCTCGGGAAGCGTGCGTAGTACCTCCAGGCGCACTAGCCTGGCCTCGTATGGCTCGTGAGACGCTGCCGCGGATATGACGCCGGCAACCAGCACGGCGACCAGCACCACTACCCTCCAAGGCCGCATCATCGCCCCTCCCCCACCACCAGCTTGCTTATCCCAAACTTTCGGCAGTCACATTGGCCGCCGCCGGTTCGTTGGAGACATGCCGGTTGATCGCGCTCATCACCGCCTTCATCGAGGCGCTGGTGATGCTTTCGTCGGTGCCCACGCCGAACACCGCCTTGCCGTCGATGCGCACCTCCACGTAGGCGATCGCCTCGGCGTCGGCACCCTGGCCGCGGGAGTGCTCGTGGTAATCGATGATTTCCACGTCGTGGCCGGCCGCCGCCAGCGCCTTGATGAAGGCCGCCAGCGGGCCGTTGCCTTCGCCACTGATGGTCTGCCGCTCACCGCGCTCCTCGATGCTGGCTTCGAGCTTCACCTTGGGGCTATCGGGCTCCGAGGAGAGTCGATGGTTGACCATCGCATAGGGCGAGGTACGCACCAGGTACTCGTCGGCGAAGGCCTGGTAGATCATCTGCGAGGTGATCTCCTTGCCGGTACGGTCGGCCACCTCCTGCACCACCTGGCTGAACTCGATCGAGAGCCGGCGCGGCAGCTCGATGCCATGCTCCTGTTCCAGCAGGTAGGAGACCCCGCCCTTACCCGACTGGCTGTTGACGCGAATCACCGCCTCGTAGCTGCGACCCACGTCCAGCGGATCGATGGGCAGGTAGGGCACCTCCCACATGGCCTCGGGGTTGGCGCGGCGCTCGGCCATGCCCTTCTTGATGGCGTCCTGATGGGAGCCGGAGAAGGCGGTGAACACCAGGTCACCCACGTAGGGATGGCGCGGGTGCACCGGCAGTTGGTTGCAGTACTCCACCTCGCGCATGATCGGCGTGATGTTGGAGAAGTCGAGCCCCGGGTTCACGCCCTGGGTGTAGAGGTTCATGGCCAGGGTGACGATATCGACGTTGCCGGTGCGCTCGCCGTTGCCGAACAGCGTGCCCTCGACGCGGTCGGCGCCGGCCATCACGGTGAGCTCGGCAGCCGCCACGCCGGTGCCGCGGTCGTTGTGGGGATGCACGCTGACGATCAGGTGATCGCGGTTCTTGACGTTACGGCAGAACCACTCGACCTGGTCGGCGTAGTTGTTGGGCGTGGCCGCCTCCACCGTGGCCGGCAGATTGACGATCATCTTCTTTTCGACCGTAGCCCCGTAGGCTTCCATCACCGCCTCGACCACCTCCTTGGCGAAGTCCATCTCGGTAGTGGTGAACAGCTCCGGCGAGTACTGGAAAGTCCAGTTCGTCTCCGGGGCCGCCGCCATCAGCTCGCGGATCTGGGTGGTGGCGTCCACCGCGATGCCGATGCACTCCTCACGGCTCACATTGAACACCACGCGGCGGAACACCGGGTCGGTGGCGTTGTAGACGTGCACGATGGCGTTCTTCGCCCCCTCCAGCGCCTCAAAGGTGCGTTCGATGAGATGCGGGCGCGCCTGGGTCAGTACCTGGATGGTGACGTCGTCCGGCACCTTGTTCTGCTCGATCAGTGCGCGCACGAAATCGAAGTCGGTCTGCGACGCCGAGGGAAAGCCGACCTCGATCTCCTTGAAGCCGATCTTCACCAGCAGGTCGAAGAAGCGCTGCTTGCGTTCCTGATCCATGGGGTCGATCAACGCCTGGTTGCCGTCGCGCAGGTCGACGCTGCACCAAAGCGGCGGCGATTCGATACGACGATTCGGCCACTGGCGGTCGGGCAAATCGACAGCGACGAAGGGACGGTACTTGGCGGCGGGGTTGTCGAGCATCATGGTGGCATTCTCCCTGGGCTGGCGGCATTCAGAAACGACAACGCCCCGGCTGCATCGAGCATACCGGGGCGTCGGAGCGATAGGCAAAACAGTGGCCGCGACCGGCAAAGGTCACGACGGAACGATGTACGTGGCAGAAAATACTTCGGGTGGTAGACATTTCGGTACCTCGACTGACCTGGACAAAACGCGATGCACAGTGCATCGCCCGACGCTCAAAGGCCGGCTAGTAGTCGTAGGTTCAGGCTGAGGTAGCGGAATGTCGTGTTCATGCCCTCTAGAAAATCAGTATGCGTGACTCTTGTCAAGGCGCGTTGCCATTTTCCGCTGACGTATCGGCCCGCCGCCACCACTCGATCAGCTCCTGAGGCATCGCGTCCTCGGCTACCGTCAGTAGCCACAGCGAGTTGCCGTTCGCGTCCTCCACGCTCAGGCAGAACCGGCGCCGGTCGGCGCCCGGCACCTCTTCCCCCCCTGCTCCCGACTCCGCGCTCGACAGCAGATGCCACAGCTCGTCACGCTGCGCCTCGCTGTAGCGGGCGCAGTGGATGCAGCGCGGGCGCGCCAGGCCGGGGAGGTGAGCCACCCCACCTTCACGCTGCAGCCGGACCACGTTGACCGGAGTCAATGGCGGCGGCTGGCTCACGGCAGCACTCCGACGCGACGCCAGCCTTCGCGCACCGCTGTCGCCTCCTGACTCATGGCACCATAGCGGCGCTCGGCGTTGTCCAGCGTCAGCGTGGCGAAGGCGGCAAAGTCGCTATCTTGCTTCAGGCGTCGGTCGACCAGGGTGTCGTACCAGATTCGGCCGGCCCGTTCCCAGGCATGGCCGCCCAGTGCCATGGCCGTGAGATGGAAGGCGCGGTTGGGGATGCCCGAGTTGATGTGCACGCCACCGCTGTCCGCTTCGGTCACCACGAAGGCGTCCATATGGTCGGGCTGTGGGTCGCGCCCCAACAAGGGGTCATCGTAGGCAGTACCCGGCCTGGCCATGGAGCGCAGGGCACGTCCGGCGACCCGCTCGGTGAACAACCCCTTGCCGATCAGCCAGTCCGCCTCATCGACGCTCTGCTCCAGTTGATACTGCCTGACCAGGCTGCCGAACACGTCGCACAGCGACTCGTTGAGCGCCCCCGACTGATCGACGTAGGCCAGTGCCGCTTCGTGCTGGATGACACCATGGGTCAGCTCATGAGCGACGATGTCCAGCGCTACGGTGAAGCGGTTGAACAATTCTCCATCGCCGTCGCCGAAGACCATCTGCTGGCCATCCCAGAAGGCGTTCTCGTAATCGCGGCCGTAGTGAACCGTGGCCAGCAACGCCATGCCGTCATCGTCGATCGAGTGCCTTTCGTAGACCTCCCAGTACAGCCGGTAGGTCGCACCCAGGCCGTGGTAGGCTTCGTCGACGGCGGAATCGCCGCTGGCGCCCTCCCCTTCACCTCGAATCAGCCTGCCGGGCAGGATCTGCTGTTGCTCGGCGGAATGCACGTAGCGGACCGGCTCGCCGCGCCGAACGCTGCCCTCGGGCAGAGCAGCAGCCCCGGCACGGGCGCGGAACTGTCGATCGACCAGCAGGGTATGCCGGGCGCATTCGCTCAGGTGGGCAGACCCAGCGCTGGCGATACGTTCGAGCAGATAGGGCGGCAGGAAGTGCCTCGCCCCGGCGGGTGACAAGTCGGTCATCCTTTTCCTCTCCTTTCACCAACCGGCTCGCCCATCGAGACCGGTTGATTAGAGCATAGTGGAAGACTTACTTTTCTTTCCGCTCCAGCATCGCCTCCATGCGTGCTATCTGGTCGCTCAGTGCCCGCACGTCTTTGCGCAGGCCGTGCAGCTCGGCAGCCTCACCCTCGCCGCTCTCCAGCTCGATCTGGATGCTTTCCTTCTGCATCACGTCGAGCACGATGCCGATCATCATGTTGAGGAAGATGAAGGCGTTGAGGAAGATGAAGGTGAGAAAGAAGATCCAGGCATAGGGGTAGTGCTCCATGGTGGGATAGAGCACCGCCGTGGCCCAGCTCTCGAAGGTGGCAACCTGGAATAGCGTCAGCATGGCCAGCGAGATGTTGCCCCACAGCTTCTCGTCGACGCTGGCGAACAGGAAACTGCCAATGGCACCGTAAATGTAGAAAATGATGAACATCAACAGCACCACGTAACCCATGCGCGGAATCGACTTGAACAGCGCCGCGATCAGCATGCGCAGCTCGGGGATCATCGATACCAGGCGCAGCACGCGGAAGATGCGCAGCAGCCGCGCCAGCAGCACCATCTCCGAGTCGTCCATGGGGATCAGGCTGGCGGTGACGATGAGGAAATCGAAGACGTTCCAGCCGCGCTTGAAGAAATCACGCAGACGCTTTTCGGCCGCCATGCGGATCAGGATCTCGACGAGAAAGAATACGGTTACCGCCGTGTCGAGCAGCAGCAACCACTCCTGGAAGGGGCTGACCTCTTCTTCGTAGGTCTTGGCGCCGATCAGCAGGGCCGAGACGACGATGATGGTGATCACCGTCAGCTCGAAGGCCTTGTGGGCACGCAGACGCTCGAAGCGGTCGCGCCAGGTTTCGAAGGAAGCGCTCATTGGGAATTCTCGAAAGTACCTATGACAGGATCCGAAGTGACAGGCGCCGAGCCGCCGACAACAGGCCACGCAGCGCCGGCAGTCGAGGCGGCGTGATGGTATCACGGGTGTGAAACGAGGGGGCGCACTCTTCATGGCGCAGCCGGTTTCACCAGGCTTTACGACAGCGAAACCTTTATTCACGCTCCCCGCCTTGTCCTGGCGGTTGCGGCCTGCCTACCTTCAAATCATCACGTGCAAAGGGAAGCGCTGATAAATCGGCGAGCGGGATGAAGCACAAGGCGCACGGAGCACAGTACCGAGCGAAGCGACAAACAGCCGTAGGCTGGCCCCGAAGGGGCGAGAAGCCGAAGGCTGCGAGTCAACCGGAGCCTATGGGGTATAGGTGAGGATTTCGACCGGGCTGGCGCACCAGCACCGCGCAACGCAGTGATTCGCACGCGCAGACATTTATGCAGTGTTTTCCCAAGGAAAAGGAGTTCAGTACATGAGCGAAGACAAGCAACCGCCTCAGGAGCAGCCCCACCAGCCCGGCGCCGAGTACAAGATGGACCCCGAGCCGGAATACATCCGTGACAGCTACCGCGGCGCCGACAAGCTCAAGGACAAGGTCGCGATCATCACCGGCGGCGACAGCGGCATCGGTCGCGCCGTTGCCGTGCATTACGCCCGCGAGGGGGCCGACTGCGTCATCGTGCACCTGGAGGAGGATACCGACGCCCGCAAAACGCAATCACTGATCGAGGCGGAAGGACGCCGCTGCCTGATACTCAAGGGTGATGTGGGCGAGCCGTCATTCTGCCAGGAGATCGTCGACAAGACTCTTCAGGAGTTCGGCAAACTCAACATCGTGGTGCACAACGCCGCCGAGCAGTACGACTGGGACGACATCACCGAAATTCCCGACGACCAACTCCTGCGCACTTTCCAGACCAACGTGTTCAGCCACTTTTACCTGACCAAGGCAGCCCTGCCCCACATGGGCGAGGGTGACTCGTTCATCTGCACCTCGTCGATCAATGCCTTCAAGGGCAACCCTACTCTTATCGACTACACCGCTACCAAGGGCGCCATCCAGGGGCTGGTGCGCTCACTGGCCGTCCCGCTGGCCGAGAAGGGCATTCGAATCAATGCCGTAGCCCCGGGGCCGGTGTGGACGCCGCTGATTCCGGCGAGCTTCCCGGCCGAGAAGGTCGCCTCCTTCGGCGGCCAGGTGCCGATGAACCGCGCCGGCCAGCCCTCCGAGATGGGGCCGGCCTACGTCTACCTGGCCTGCGAGGAGTCCTCCTACATGAGTGGCCAGACGCTGCACCTGAACGGTGGTGTGGTGCTCAACACCTGACAACGCCTGCATAGGATCGCGCCCGCCTGGAGCATTCAGGCGGGCGCACGGGTTCGGGCCGTTCGCAGCACGATCAGATATAGCGAGCTTCAGGTCGTGAGTTCTGCCGGGGCCAACAGGCCCGCCAGCTCCTGCGCGTGAAGGGCCGCTTCACGACCGCGAGGCGTCAGGTAGCCGCCGTCGGCCTGGGTCACCAGGCCCTTGTCATACAGCCGCGAGGCAGCGGCGACGGCCCCGGTAGCGGCGCTGCCGGCATGCACCTTGAGACCTTCATGGGTGGTGTCCAGATTGTATAGACAGAGCAGGTTCAATTCGTCCAGCAGTTCCGCGGAGAAATGCGCTTGGGCCATGGCGACCTCCGATGTAATAGTTCTTCGAGATAGGCACTTCGAAGGTACGCCACTTGCTCTCGCTTCACCAGTGCCAGCGGTCACCCCGCGCGGCTTTCGTCCTCCAGGTCCCCTTCGCGGTAACCCATCAGGTAGAGCACGGCATCGATGCCCAGTGTCGAGATCGACTGGCGTGCCTGGCTGCGCACCAGCGGCTTGGCGCGAAAGGCAATCCCGAGCCCCGCAGCCGCCAGCATCTTGAGGTCGTTGGCACCGTCGCCCACGGCGATGGTCTGCTCCATGGCCAGCCCCTCTCGCTCGGCGATCTCGCGCAGCAGTTGGGCCTTGCGGCTGGCGTCGAGGATCGGCTCGCGCACCTCGCCGGTCACCTTGCCATGCTCGATCACCAGCTCGTTGGCATGGATCTCGTCGAAGCCGAGCTTCTCTTGCAGGTGCCGTGCGAAGTAGGTGAAGCCTCCCGATAGAATGGCAGTGCGGTAGCCCAGCCGTTTGAGATGCTTCATCAGCCGCTCGACGCCATCCATCAGCGGCAACTCTTCGGCGATCTCGGCGAGTACCGATTCGTCGAGCCCCTTGAGCTTGGCCATGCGCTCGCGAAAGCTCTGCTGGAAGTCGAGCTCGCCGCGCATGGCACGCTCGGTGATCGCCGCAACGTCATCAAAGACACCGTGCCGCCGCGCCAGCTCATCGATCACTTCGGCCTGGATCAGGGTCGAATCCATGTCGAAGCAGACCAGGCGGCGATGCCGGCGCCAGATGGAATCCTCCTGGAGTGCGATGTCGACGCCGTGCATCGCCCCCAGCGCCAGCGCCTTCTCGCGCAGGCTGTCGAGGTCGACCTCCTCGCCGCGAAGCCAGCACTCGATGCAGGCGCCGAACCGCGGCACGCCGCCATCCAGCGGCTCACGCCCGGAGAGGCGGTGAATCAACTCCACGGTGAGGCCGTGCTCGGCGGTGAGCGCGCCGACTTCGGCGAGGATGCCGGCGGGCAGGTGCGGTGCCAGTAGAGTCAGGATCAGCCGCGGCTCGCTGGCATGAGCACTCCAGCGCTGGTAGTCCTCGGCGCTGACCTGGATCGCCTGCACGTCGAGGCCCAGGCTGTCACCGGCCTCGTTGAGCGCCCCTTCCAGGTCGCTGTCACGCTCGAGTCCGACCAGTGCCTCCAGCGAGACCATGCCGAAGGTCACGCTCTGATTGATGTCGAGCAGCCGTGCGCCGCTGCGCGCCATGGCCTGGCCCAGGCCGGCCAACTGGCCGGGTCGTGCCGCGCCGGTGGCGCGAATCAGCAATCGTCGTGTCATTCCCCGCTCTCCAGCCTGTCGACCTTTTGCAGGCCGCGGGGCAGCTTGCTGCCGCGGCGGCCGCGTTCGCCGCGATAATAGTCCAGTTCGCCATCCTTGAGGGTCAGGTGACGCTTGCCGGCATGAATGACCAGCGACGCACCGGCGGGCACCAGGGCGATATCACGTACCAGCTCCTCACGTCGCGCTGCGCGAGCGCCGGGAATGTCGATCATCTTGTTGCCCTTGCCCTTGGCCAACTCGGGCAGCTGTTCCAACGGGAAGAGCAGCAGACGCCCTTCGTTGGAGACCGAGGCCACCCAGATGTCTTCACCTTCCGGCACGCGTACAGGCGGCATGACCCGGCACCCCTTGGGCACCGAAAGCACCGCCTTGCCCGACTTGTTCTTGCCGATCAACTCCTCCAGCTTGGCCACGAACCCGTAGCCACCGTCGCTGGCCAGCAGGTAGCGGGTCTCGGGCGGGGCCAGCATCAGCCCGGCCATGTGGGCGCCGGCGACGACATTGACCCGGCCGGTGACCGGCTCGCCCTGGCTGCGAGCACTGGGCAGGTTGTGAGCGGCCAAGGTGTAGGCGCGGCCGGTGTCGTCGAGCAGCACCAGCGGCTGGTTGGTCTTGCCCCGGGCCGCCAGGGCGAAGCGGTCGCCGGACTTGTAGGAGAGACCTTCCGGGTCGATGTCGTGGCCCTTGGCGGCACGAATCCAGCCTTTCTCGGAGAGCACCACGGTGATGGGGTCGGCCCCCATCAGCTCGACTTCGGAGAGCGCCTTGGCCTCCTCGCGCTCGACGATGGGCGAACGGCGCTCGTCACCATGCTCGCGGGCCGCCTCGCGCAGCTCCTCCTCGATCAGGTCGGTGAGCTTGGCCTCGCTGCCGAGCAGCGCTTTCAAGCGCTTGCGCTCGGCTTCCAGCGCATCCTGCTCGCCGCGGATCTTCATCTCCTCGAGCTTGGCCAAGTGGCGCAGGCGCAGCTCGAGGATGGCCTCGGCCTGGCGGTCGGAAAGACCGAAGGCTTCCATCAGCGCACTCTTGGGCTCGTCCTCCTCGCGGATGATGCGAATCACCTCGTCGATATTGAGGTAGGCGACAAGCAGGCCTTCGAGGATATGCAGGCGGTCCTCGACCTTGCCCAGGCGATGCTCGAGCCGGCGGCGCACCGTCTTGCGGCGGAAGGTGAGCCATTCGCCGAGCATGTCCGGCAGCGGCATGACCCGCGGGCGGCCGTCGAGTCCGATCACGTTGAGGTTGACGCGAATGTTCTTCTCGAGGTCGGTGGTGGCGAACAGGTGCGCCATCATCGCCTCGATGTCGACACGGTTGGAGCGCGGCTCGATCACCAGCCGGGTCGGCTCCTCATGGGTCGACTCGTCGCGCAGGTCGTCCACCATGGGCAGCTTCTTGGCCTGCATCTGCGCGGCGATCTGTTCGAGCACCTTGGACCCGCTGACCTGGTAGGGCAGCGCGGTGACCACCACCTTGCCCTCCTCCATGGTATAGCGGGCGCGCAGCTTCACCGAGCCGCGGCCGCTCTCGTAGAGTTTCTGCAGGTCGTCGCGGGAGGTGATGATCTCCGCCGCGGTAGGGAAGTCCGGTGCCGGCAGGTACTGCATCAGCTCGCCGGTGGTTGCCTCGGGATGGCGCAGCAGGTGGCAGGTGGCCTCGACCACTTCATGCACGTTGTGCGGCGGGATGTCGGTGGCCATGCCCACGGCAATGCCGGTGCCGCCGTTGAGCAGCACGTGGGGCAGGCGCGCCGGCAATACCACCGGCTCGTTCATGGTGCCGTCGAAGTTGGGGGTCCAGTCGACCGTGCCCTGGCCCAGCTCGGCGAGCAGCACCTCGGCGAACTTCGACAGGCGCGATTCGGTATAGCGCATCGCCGCGAACGACTTGGGATCGTCGGGGCTGCCCCAGTTGCCCTGGCCGTCCACCAGCGGATAGCGATAGCTGAACGGCTGGGCCATCAGTACCATCGCCTCGTAGCAGGCGCTGTCGCCGTGAGGGTGGAACTTGCCCAGCACGTCGCCGACGGTACGCGCCGACTTCTTGTACTTGGCACTGGCATTCAAAGCCAGTTCGCGCATGGCGTAGACGATGCGCCGCTGTACCGGCTTCATGCCGTCGCCGATGTGCGGCAGCGCCCGGTCGAGGATGACGTACATCGAGTAGTCGAGGTACGCCTTCTCGGTGTATTCGCGCAGCGAGAGACGCTCGACGTCGCCCTCCGCTACCTGGATATCCATGGTCATAAGGGGATCAGACCTCTATGTCAGCGAGGTTGCCGTAGTCTTCGAGCCAGCTCTTGCGGTCCGACGCGCGCTTCTTGGCCAGCAGCATGTCCATCATCTCCATGGTGCCGTCGCCGACCTCGCGAGTGAGCTGCACCAGGCGGCGAGTCTCCACCGCCATAGTGGTCTCGCGCAGCTGCAGCGGGCTCATCTCACCCAGGCCCTTGAAGCGCTGTACGTTGGGCGTGCCGCGCTTGCCCTCTAGGCGGCGCAGTATCGCCGCCTTCTCGCTTTCGTCCAGCGCGTAGTGCACCTCCTTGCCCAGGTCGATACGGTAGAGCGGCGGCATGGCGACGTAGACGTGGCCGGCATCTACCAGCGCCGGGAAGTGACGCACGAACAGCGCACATAGCAGCGTGGCGATATGCAGGCCGTCGGAGTCGGCATCGGCGAGAATGCAGATCTTGTGGTAGCGCAGCTGGCTGAGATCGTCGCTGCCCGGATCCATGCCCACGGCAACCGCGATGTCGTGAACCTCCTGGGAGCCGTAGATGTCGTGGCTGTCGACCTCCCAGGTATTGAGGATCTTGCCGCGCAGCGGCAGGATCGCCTGGGTCTCGCGGTTGCGCGCCTGCTTGGCGCTGCCGCCGGCCGAGTCGCCCTCCACCAGGAACAGCTCGCCCTGGGCTGGGTCCTGGCCGGAGCAGTCGGCCAGCTTGCCGGGCAGCGCGGGGCCGGCGGTAACCTTCTTGCGCGCCACCTTCTTGGCGCTCTTCTGGCGCCGCTGGGCAGCACTGATGACCAGCTCGGCCAGCGCCTCGGCCTGGTCGACGTGGTGGTTGAGCCACAGCGAGAAGGCGTCCTTCACCACACTGGAGACGAAGGCCGCCACGGTGCGCGACGACAGGCGCTCCTTGGTCTGGCCGGCGAACTGCGGGTCGAGCATCTTCACCGAGAGCACGTAGGCGACGCGCTCCCACAGGTCCTCGGCGGTGAGCTTGACGCCCCGCGGCAGCAGGTTGCGGTATTCGCAGAACTCGCGCAGGGCTTCGAGCAGGCCCGAACGCAGCCCGTTGACGTGGGTGCCGCCCTGGGGCGTAGGAATCAGGTTGACGTAGCTCTCCATCAGCGTCTCGCCGCCTTCGGGGAGCCATTGCACCGCCCAGTCCACCGCCTGATCGTCGTCGGCAAAGTGGCCGATCAAGGGCGAGGCCGGCAGCACTTCGAAGCCATCGGTGGCCTGTGCCAGGTAGTCGCGCAGGCCATCCTCGTACTGCCATACGCTCTCGGCGCCGTCGGTCTCCACCAAGGTAACCTTGAGCCCCGGGCAGAGTACCGCCTTGGCCCGCAGCAGGTGCTTGAGCCGCCCCATGGCCAGCCGCGGGCTGTCGAAGTAGGACTCGTCCGGCCAGAAGCGTACCAGGGTACCAGTGGTACGCTTGGCCACGCTGCCGATCTCGGTCAGCTCCGACACCTTGTCGCCATGCTCGAAGGCCATGCCGTGGCGAGCGCCGTCGCGCATCACCTCGACCTCCAGGCGCCGCGACAGGGCGTTCACCACCGACACGCCGACACCATGCAGGCCGCCGGAGAAGCGATAGCTGGACTGGGAAAACTTGCCGCCGGCGTGGAGCCGGGTGAGGATCAGCTCGATCCCGGAGACACCGTGCTCGGGGTGGATGTCGATGGGCATGCCGCGGCCATCATCGGAAACCTCGATGCCGCCGTCATCGAGCAGGCGCACGTTGACCTCTCGGGCATGGCCAGCCAGCGCCTCGTCGACGCTGTTGTCGATGACCTCCTGGACCAGGTGGTTAGGCCGGGTGGTGTCGGTGTACATGCCGGGGCGCTTGCGCACCGGGTCGAGACCGGAAAGAACTTCGATTGAGCTGGCACTGTACTGTGTCATGCGTGTCCCAAAGCCGTTACGAATTCGATTGCGCTCCCTGCAGGGGTCCCGCTCCCGCCCTGAAGCCTGTCCCGCACGATCGGAATCAACCCGGGAACGCGACGGTCACCCACCCCGGCTCCAGACGATGCCCACCGTGCGCCAAGATTGCCGGCAGGTACGCCTCCAGCGTGCTGAACACATGGTCCCCTCCGGGGTGCAGGAGCATCCTGGCGCCCCGATAGAGCGCGAAGGCATCCGCCGGGTCCAGCGTCTCGTCGGCGGTTCCCAGCAGCAGCAGGTAACGCTCGGGAGAGACTCGCCGCGGTGTCAGCGCTGCCAGCTCCTCGCGATGCGCCGTCTCGATGACGAAGCGCTCGCCGGTATGCTCATTGACGAAGGCCTCGCCAACCCACTCCGACACCAGCCGCCCCGGCCGCACCGCCGGGTTGACCAGCGCAGCCGACAGGTCGTGACGCTCGGCCAGGCAGGTGACCAGAAAACCGCCCATCGAGCTGCCGACCAGTAGCGGGTTCGGGCCTAGCCCCTCCAGCAGCGCTTCGGCAAGCTGCAGGGCTGCCGCGGGGCGATGCGGCAGCTGCGGCGTCTCGCAGGGCAGCGCCAGCGCAGCGCAGGCGGCCCGCATCAACACTGCCTTGGGCGAGCCGTAGCCGCTATTGAAACCGTGCAGGTAAAGCACGCCGCTGGCCGGCAGCGGCGCCAAGGGCGCGTTCAGCATACCGAACCCACTGTATACATTGCCAGCCCTTCCACGTTATCCCCTTTCGCCTTGCTTCAACGGTCACTCTTCCCGCTCGGCATGCCAGACCGCTTCGAGCAGGGCCCGGGTGGAAGCATCCATGCCCTCGTGACCGTGATGATCGGCCAGGATGCGTTCGGTCTCGCCGGCGATCTGCTTGCCCAGCTCGACGCCCCACTGGTCGAAGGGATTGATGCCCCAGATGGTGGCCTGGACGAATACCTTGTGCTCATAGAGCGCAATCAAGGCCCCAAGAGTGGCCGGCGTCAGGCGATCGAGCAGCAGCGTGGTTGAGGGCTGGTTGCCCCGGTATCGCTTGTGCCCGGGCCGCTCGCCTGGCTCGTCGATGGCATCGTCGCCGAGCATCAGCAGGCGCGACTGGGCGAAGCAGTTGGCCAGTGTCAGGCGATGCTGGGACATCAAATGCCTGCGGGTCGCCACATCTTCCACGTCATCGTAACGCTTGAGCGGAGCGATGAAGTCGCACACCACCGGCTGGGTCCCCTGGTGCAGCAGCTGGTAGAAGGCGTGCTGGGCATTGGGGCCGAGCTGCCCCCACAGCACCGGGCAGGTCGAGTAGCTGACCTGGCGTCCCTCGTGGGTCGCCGACTTGCCGTTGGACTCCATCTCGAGCTGTTCGAGGTAAGCGGCGAAGTGCTCCAGGCGGCCGTCGTAGGGCAGGATCGAGTGGGCACGAATGTCGAGGAAGTTGACGTTCCAGATGCCCGCCAGCGCCAGCAGCACCGGCAGGTTGTCACCGAGAGACGCCTTGGCGAAATGCTCATCCATGGCATGAGCGCCGGCCAGCAGCTCGCGAAAGTTGGCCATGCCGATCACCAGGGCAATGGGTAGCCCAATGGCACCCCACAGCGAGTAACGCCCGCCGACCCACTCCCAGAACAGCAGCTGGTTGGCCTCGGCGATACCCCACTCCCTCATCTTCTCGGGCTTGGCCGAGACCCCGACGAAGTGCTGGCGCATCACCATTTCTTCGTCCACTCCCTGGATACCGTCGTTCACCAGCCGCGCCATCAACCAGTCACGGGCGGTACGCGCATTCGACAGGGTGTCGATGGTGGTGAAGGACTTCGACGAGATCACGAATAGCGTGGTCTCGGGATTGAAGCGGTTGAGGTAATCGGCGAGCTGCGAGCCGTCCATGGTGGAGGCGAAATGCACTTCGACATGATGGGCATCGGCGGGTCGATAGTCGGCCAGTGCGTGGGTCACCATCAGCGGGCCGAGATCGGAGCCGCCCACGCCCAGGTTGACCACGTCGTGAATCGGTCGGCCGGTGGCGCCGCGCCACTGACGGGCGTGCAGGCGCGCGACCATGGTGGCCATGCGGTCCAGCGTGGCGTGCACGCCGGGCACCACGTCCTCACCATCGACGATCAGCGAAGCCTCGGCGGGCAGGCGCAGCGCCGTATGCAACGCCGGGCGATCCTCGCTGACATTGACACGCTCTCCGGCCAGCAGCGCCTGGATACCTTCCGGAACCCCGGCTTCGCGGGCCAGGTCGAGCAGCAGCGCGAGCGTCGTATCGCTCCAGCGCTGCTTCGACAGGTCGAGGGTCAAACCTGCCGCCTGCCGCATGAAGGCGCGGCCACGCGCCTGGTCGACGAACAGCTCGCTCAGGTGGGTAGTGCCCATCTCCTCGGCGTGTTCCAGCAGCTGCTGCCAGGCGCCAGTCTGGTCGATTGAGGCGTGGTTCATAGCAATCCTCCTTGACGTCGTGCGGGAGCAACCGCGTCGTTGACGGCCAGCGTGAGACGAGCGAATCCTTCGCCCTCAGGCTAGCCTTGTATCCGCCTGTAAATCCACAGTGCGTGCCCAACAGGATGTAGACGCGGGTCGGCTTGTGCGTATCACGCCGCCGATACGGCGCGCCATCCGTGCAGCCGGCCGGCAGCCGGCGTAGAATACCGGCCTGTTCCATGTTACCGGCCTGCTCATGAGTGACGCATCTTATCGCGACGCGATCTTTTCCACACCCCTGGACCGGGTTGCCCGCTTCTCCTTCGACGAACGCGTGGTGGCCTGCTTCCCCGACATGATCCGCCGCTCGGTGCCGGGCTACGGCCAGATCCTGGGCATGCTGGGGCTGATCGCCGGGCGTCACCTGCGCCACGGCGCCCACGTCTACGACCTGGGCTGCTCGCTGGGTGCCGCCAGCCTGGCGCTGGCCGGCCAGTTGCCTGCGGATGCCTTCCGCCTCACCGCGGTGGATCTCTCCCCGGCCATGGTCGCCCGAGCCCGCGAGACCCTCGCTGCCGAATGCCCTCAACACGCCATCGAGGTAGTCGCAGGCGATATCCGCACCCTCGACTACCAGCCCTCGGGCATGGTGATCCTCAACTTCACCCTGCAGTTCCTGCCGCCGGAGGACCGGGACGCCGTCATCGCCCGGCTTTACGCGGCGCTGGAGCCGGGCGGAGTGCTGGTGCTTTCGGAAAAGGTGGTCGACCCTGACGAGCGCGACAACGCCTGGCGGGTGGAGCGCTATCACGACTTCAAGCGTGCCAACGGCTATAGCGACATGGAAATCAGCCAGAAGCGCACGGCGCTGGAGAACGTGCTGGTGCCGGACACCCTCGAGGCGCACCACGCTCGCCTGGCACAGGCCGGCTTCCCTCGTTCGCTGACCTGGTTCCAGTACCTGAACTTCGCCTCGATGATTGCGTTCAAGGAGGCCTGAGGTGGCGATACCCGCTGATCAGCGCCCGCTTTACCGCGCCTTCATCGACCAGGGCCTGGAGACGTGGCTCGCTCGCCTGCCGGAACAGCTGGCCCAAGGGCTCGACCGCAAGCGCTACGGCGACTTGCCGGCCTGGGAGAAAGCGGTGGCCAAGCTGCCTGCGCTGCCCGAGGTGCGTGATGTCCAGTTGGATGCCGATACGGTGACGGTGGATTGCGCCCTCGACGATAGCCGGCGCCGCCAGTGCGAGAGCCTGTTGAAGAAGCTCGCGCCGTGGCGCAAGGGCCCCTACCGGCTCGCCGGCATCCACATCGACACCGAGTGGCGCTCCGACTGGAAGTGGCGGCGGGTGGCGCCACATCTCACCGACCTGCGCGGCAGGCGAGTACTCGACGTCGGCGGTGGCAGCGGCTACCACGCCTGGCGCATGACCGGCGCCGGTGCTGCCTTCGTGCTGGTGATCGACCCCTCGCCGCGCTTCTATTATCAATTCCAGGCGCTGCGTCATTTCGTCGGCGACGCCGACGGCGGGCGCACCCATTTCCTGCCGGTGGGCATCGAGGAGATGCCGGAGAAGCTCGCCTTCTTCGACACGGTGTTCTCCATGGGTGTGCTCTACCACCGCCCCTCGCCGCTGGAACACCTGCTGCAATTGAAGGACGCCCTGCGCCCCGGCGGCGAATTGGTGCTGGAAACGCTGGTAGTGGAAGGCGACGCTACCACCGTACTGCTGCCCGGCGAGCGCTACGCCGCCATGCCCAACGTCTACTTCCTGCCTTCTTCGAAGGCACTCTGCCAGTGGCTCGAACGTTGCGGGCTCATTAACGTGCGCGTGGTGGACGAGGCGGTCACCACGCTGGATGAGCAGCGCTCCACCGAGTGGATGACCTTCCAGTCGCTGGCCGACTTTCTCGACCCGAACGATCCGAGCAAGACCCGCGAGGGGTATCCGGCGCCAAGGCGCGCCGTGGTGATAGCGACAAAACCATTGTAACGAGAAATGGCGCGCTAGGACGTTTCGGCATCGAGCTCGACGCTTTCTGCGTCGTTCTCTGCCGCCAAGCCACTCAGGATCGGGCAATCCGGCCGCTTGTCTCCGTGGCAATGGTCCACCAGGTGCTCCAGGGTCTGGCGCATGTCCTGCAACTTCTTGATCTTGAGGTCCAGCTCCTCGATGTGCGCCTGAGCCACAGCCTTGACGTCGGCACTGGCCCGATGCCGGTCCTGCCACAGGGCGAGCAGGTTACCCATCTGCTCCACCGAGAAGCCCAGGTCACGGGCCCGAGAGATGAAACGAAGCGCGTGGACGTCCTTCTCGCTGAAGATCCGGTATCCCGACTCCGTGCGTCGCACCGGGGAAATCAGGCCGATGCTCTCGTAGTAGCGAATCATCTTTTCCGAGATGCCGGATGCCTTCGACGCTTGACCGATATTCATCGGGTACCTCCAAGTCATGGACACGCAGGGATACCCCATCTCGAACCACTGAGAGGTGCCTGCCTTGAACCCCGGACGGTGGGGCCAACTCTCCAAGAATAGGAAACTTCGGGAAAGTCGTCCTCTTCCCTTGCGCCGCCAAGCGCCCGAAGCTGCCATTGAGGACATGCCGGTACCCAGCCCGCCGAGGGCGGCGGATAACCTTGCTTTCCCGCTTGACCTTCCAATGGTGGGAAGCCTTAGGCTGAAAACTCCCCAAAACCCAATGAGGAAGGATCATGCCGACATTCAATGTCCCCCAGATGACCTGTGGCCACTGCGCCTCGACCGTCACCACCGCGATCAAGGCTGTCGATGCCAATGCCAGCGTGGACATCGACCTTGAGCAGCGCCAAGTGACCGTCGAGAGCAGCGCCGATACGGCGGCCCTGGCTGCTGTCCTCAAGGAAGCCGGCTATCCCAACGAGCTGGCGTAGTACTGAGGGGGCCGAGGGTACGGCGCGTATCCGTGGCCCCCTGATTCGCCACCGATCTCATCACGATCCGGAGGATGGCTCTGTCCGGCGCGTTGCGTCCCATTCCCGGCATGAATGACGCTTCGCCGGGGCTCACGAGAATCCGAGCACGGATTTCGTCTCCAGATACTCCTCCATGCCCTCGATGCCGTATTCGCGGCCGTTTCCCGAGCGCTTGTAGCCGCCGAAGGGTGCGTTGGGGTCCCAGGCCGGATAATTGATGTGCACCTGTCCGGAGCGGATCCGAGCCGCCACGGCCCGCGCCGCCTCGAGATTCTCGCCCTGGACATGGGCGCCGAGGCCGTAGACTGTGTCGTTGGCAATCGCCACGGCTTCGTCAACGGTGTCATAGGGAATGACGCTGAGGACCGGCCCGAAGATTTCCTCCTGAGCGATCCTCATTCCAGTCCGCACCTCGGAGAAGACGGTGGGGCGGACATAGAAGCCCCGGTTCAGGCCCTCGGGCCGGCCAGCCCCCCCGCACACGAGCCGTGCGCCCTCGCCGATCCCGACGTCGATCATCTGCCGTACGCGCTCGAACTGGGCCCGGTTCGCCACCGGGCCATGGGTCGTCGCCTCCGCACGCGGATCGCCGACCACCATGCTGGATACCGCCTCGCGCGCGAGACGCTCGACCTCCCGGAGGTGCTGGCGGGGCACGATCATACGCGTAGGAGCGCTGCAGGACTGCCCGAGGTTGCGGAACGCGGCCGCCACACCAGGTGCGACGGCACGAGCCAGGTCCGCATCCGGCAGGATGACGTTGGGCGACTTGCCGCCGAGTTCCAGGGCCACGCGCTTCACCGTCGGCGCTGCCGCCTGGCTCACCAGGACGCCGGCCCGGGTCGAGCCGGTCAGCGAGATCATGTCCACCTCGGGGTGGGCCGACAGGGCCGCACCGACCCCGGGGCCATCGCCGTTCACCAGGTTGAAGACGCCCGGCGGGAACCCGGCGTCCTGCACCACTTCGGCGAAGAGCAAGGCGCTCAGGGGGGACAGCTCGCTGGGCTTCAGCACGACCGTACACCCTGCCGCCAGGGCAGCCCCCACCTTGGCGGTGATCTGGTAAAGCGGCCAGTTCCAGGGCGTGATCAGGCCGCACACGCCGATCGGCTCGCGCAGGATGGCCGTGGTGCCGCGCTGGGAGAGGAACGGGTAAGTGGCCAGGTTGTCCCGTGCCACGCGAATGTGCTCCGCCGCCAGCGGCACCTGAGCGCTGCGCGCATAGCCGATGGCCGCCCCCATTTCCAGCGAGATCGCCTGGGCGAACCATTCCGCACGCTCGAGGATCAGGGCGTGGACGCGATCCAGAAGCGTGGCCCGGCTCTCGGCGGAGGTGGCGGCCCAGCCCGCAAAGGCGCGACTTGCCGCGGCCACCGCCGTATCGACATCCGCACTACTGCCCAGGGCGATCTCGGCGACGGACTCCTCCGTCGAGGGGTCGACGACAGCACTTCGGGTCGAGCGCTCGGGCAAGGTCCACTCGCCGTCGATGAACATGCGATCGAGACGGCCTGCGTTGTTGAGATGTGCGATGGGCGAGGTCATGGAAATCGATCCTTGTGACGACAGTGGGCTCCCGAGATGGGCAAGAAAATACGGGCTCGAAGTGGCCGGGCTCAGAAAAACGCCTGGCTGGCGATCGCGAACTGGTGGATGCCGGTTTCGACCTTCAGAGCCGCGGTAAAGCGCGAACAAAGTCAGTGTGTTCCGTTGCCGTCCACTGTAACGCCAGCCACGCGGTACGGGCTGCTCATTTCGCAGAGTGAACGGTAGGAAATGTCATTAAACCACCCGGTATCGGCAAGATACTGTCGCTGCTCTCGTGCATGATATGAGCACGCCCTTCCGGCAACCCGAGGGGGCGGGACATGGCTGAAGCTGCTCGACGGAGGCTGAAAATGTCAGACAAGGGATCGGAAATCGATGATCTGGTAGCGCCGCTGGTATCGTTTCGCCGCGATCTGCATGCCCACCCCGAACTTGCCTACGAAGAACGCCGTACGTCGCGCAAGATAGAAGAGGCGCTGCGCCAGCTCGGGCTGGAAGTTCATACGGGCATCGGCGGAACTGGTGTCGTCGCCTCCCTGAAGGTAGGCAGTTCCGAACGCGCTATCGGCTTGCGTGCCGACATGGATGCGCTGCCTTTCCATGAGGAGACCGGACTGCCTTACGCCAGCCGCACCCCGGGTGTCTTCCATGGCTGCGGCCACGATGGCCATGTGGCGATGCTGCTCGGCGCCGCCCAGCAGCTGGCGCGCACCCGTCGCTTCGACGGTACCGTCCATTTCATTTTTCAGCCGGCCGAGGAAGGACACGCCGGCGCCCGAGCCATGGTCGAGGATGGGTTGTTCGAGCGGTTTCCCTGCGACCGGGTTTTCGCCCTCCACAACTGGCCGGACCTTCCGGCCGGGACGGTTTCGACGCGGCCGGGGCCCATCATGGCGGCGGCCGACAAGTTCGACATCCTGGTTGAAGGGCGCGGCGCCCATGCCGCGATGCCGCACAAGACGCCCGACGCGATCCTGGCCGCCAGCGACCTCGTCACCCAGCTCAACGGGCTGGTGTCTCGCCGGATTCCGCCGATGTCCACGGCGGTGCTCTCGGTCACCCGGATTGAAGGCGGAAGTTCGCACAATGTCCTGCCCGCCGCGGTCCGTGTCGTCGGCACGGTGCGCACCTTCGACATCGCGGTGCAGGACAAGATCGAGGAAGCCTTGCGGCAGGTCGCCGCGGGCGTCGCCCTCGCCAGCGGCACACGCGTGAGCGTGACCTACCAGCGCTACTACCCGGCGACGATCAATGACGCGGCTGCCGCCGACGAGGCGTTGGCCGCCGCCGCCGGCGTGGCCCACGCCGAACTCGCCGCGGAACCGGCCTTCACCTCGGAGGATTTCGCCTTCATGCTGCAGGCGTGCAAGGGCGCTTATCTCTGGTTGGGTCAGGGGCGCGGCGACGCAGAGGTACCGCTGCACCACCCCCGTTACGACTTCAACGACGACGTGCTGGCAACCGGGATTCGCCTGCACGTCGCGCTCGCCGAACGCTATCTGGCGAGCTGAGCGGTAGCGCAAGGAGACTCGCTGGCCGACCGATATCGAAGCCTGACCGGCGGCCAGGGCCATCACCACAGATCGGTCCCCTTTACAGGCGCCCCACTCGGCCACCCGGGGCTGGCCAGTTGCCATGCAGATCGTCGATCACGATGGGGTGGGCGTGGCGCCCTCCCTGGGCATCCGCGAGGTGAGGGTCGTCGGGGGACAGGTCCGCATGCTCATGCTCCACCGTCAGCACCAGCCCGGCCGGCCAGGCGCGCACGGCCAGCACGGTTCCCAGCAGCGCCAGCACGCCAAGCACCAGGAAGACAGCATCGAGACCATATCGGGCGCCCACCACGCCGGCGGTGGGATAGGTCACCAACCAGGCCGCATGCGAAATGGAGAAATGCGCCGCAAAGACCGCAGGGCGGTCACTCTCCCTGGACGAATGGAGCAGTACCCGCCCCGCCGTGGTCACACCCGCCCCCAGGGCAGCCCCCAGTAGCGGCCAAAGCAGCAGCAGGCTCCATAGCGTCTGCGGTGTCAGCGCCCCGATGGCCATCGCCAGCACGGTGGCCAGGCAGCCCGCCAGCATGATGGTCCGGTCCCGGACACGATGGATGATGTGAGGCACCAGCAGCGCCACGCTCATGGAACCGGCACCGAAGCAGGCCATGACCAGCGCCACCTCGCGCTGCCCCAACCCCAGCACGCCCTGCACGTAGACCACGGTGTTCACCAGCACCATGGCACCGCCCGCGGCGATGGCGAAGTGGATGGCGGTGAGCCCCTTCAGGCTGGGGGTATGGAGGAAGATCTTCACTCCCCGCAGTGCGCGGGCGGTGTAGGAACGCTGCTCGGCGCGCTCGACGCGTGGCAGCGCGGTCATGGCGATGATCGCCGCCGATGCGAACATTCCCAGCGCCGTGCCGACGAACAGCAGGTTGAAGGACATCAGGGTCAACAGATAGGCGGCCAGCAGGGGACTGAGAAGGTTTTCCAGGTCGTGCGCCAGCCGGGTCAGGGCGAGCCCCTTCACGTAGCGACGCTCCTCTCGCAGCACCGCGGGAATCGTGGCCTGCAGCGTCGGCGTGAAGGCCGCCGATGCCGACTGCAGCACGAAGATCAGTACGTAGACCTGCCACACCTCGGTGACGAAGGGAAGCAGCAGCACCACGCTGCCACGCAGCATTTCCAGAACGATCAGCACCTGACGTCGGGGCAAGCGTTCGGCGAAGGCCTGCGCCAGCGGTGCGACAATGACGTAGGCGACCATCTTGATGGCCAGTGCCGTGCCCATGACCACCCCCGCCCGCTCTTGCGCCAGCTCGTAGGCCAGCAGCGCCAGCGCGATGGTGGCAAGGCCCGTACCCAGCAGTGCCATGCACTGGGCAGAGAACAGACGGCGGTATCGCCAATCCTGCAGGGGTTCGAACATGATCCACCTCGCTAGCCGGAACTCGCTGCCGCCATGTCCAGCCGACCGGCAGGGTCACCCTCCCCTGGCGCAGCGGCATGATAGGGGCAGCGAACCTGGTGCCCCTCGCTGGTGGCGATCAATTCGGGAAGGGAACGACTGCACGCCGGCCTGGCAATGGGGCAGCGGGGATGGAAACTGCAACCCGGCGGCGGCGCAATCGGGCTTGGCGGTTCACCGCGTGCCATGGCACACCCTTCGAGTCCTTTCTCCTCGAGCATCGAGGCGTTGATCAGCGAGCGGGTGTAGGGATGCAGCGGGTTCGCGAAGAGTTCCTCGCTCTCGGCCACCTCGACGATGCGGCCCAGGTACATCACCGCCACTCGATCGCAGAGGTAATGCACCACGCGCAGGTCATGGGAGATGACCACCAGGGTGAGGTCGTAGCGCTTCCTGAGCGATGCCAGGAGATTCAGGATCTGGGAGCGCATCGAGGAATCCAGCGCCGAGGTGGGCTCGTCACACACCAGCACCTTCGGCTCGAGTAGCAGGGCACGCGCGATCACCACCCGCTGCAGCTGCCCCCCGGAGCACTGGCTGGGGAAGCGGTTGATGAAGCTCGAATCCAGGCCGACATCGTCCAGGGCCCGAATGATCCGCTGCAGCCGCTCGGGCCGGGTCCCGATGCGGTTCTGGGAAAGCGGCGCATACAGGCTGCGGCCTATCGTCATGCGAGGATCCAGCGCACTGAACGGATCCTGGAACACCAGTTGCACGGTGCGGCGCAGACGCCTGCGCTCGCTGCCCCTGGCCGACGAGACGTCGATACCGTCGATATCGATATGGCCCGAGGTCAGCGACGACATGCCGAGAATCAGCCGCGCCAAGGTACTCTTGCCGCAGCCCGATTCGCCTACCAGACCCAGGGATTCGCCCGGGGTCACGGAAAGCGTGATGCCATCCACGGAACGTACCTGCCGCCGCTGGCGGAAAAGACCGCCGCGCAGCGGATAGTATTTCATGGCCTCGGTGACGTTCAGAATCGGGCCACCCACCGCGTGAGGAATGGTGCGTGTCTCAACAGCCATCGCGATGGCCCTCCAGTTGGGTCTGACAGATCCTGATGGCCTGCGCCTGGACGTCGTTCGGCGCCCCGTCCCAGCAGCGTGCGCAGCAGTCGGGGCCGCCATGCTCGACCATCGGGGGGGCAACCTGCGAGCAGACTTCCGGGTGCCCCCACTTTTCGGCGACCTGACAGCGCGAACGGAACCGGCACCCCGGGATCTCCGACAGCAGTTCCGGGGGCGTGCCCGGAATGGCGTACAGCTCCCCCGACTCATCCGCCTGCAGGAGTGAACAATGGATCAGCGATTGAGTGTAGGGGTGCTTGGGGCTGTGAAGGATCTCGTCGGTGGTGCCCTGCTCCACGATCTCGCCCGAGTACATCACGGCCACCCGGTCCGCGATCGCCGAGACCACCGAGAGGTCATGAGTGATCAGCAGGATGGAGAGATTGCGTTCACGGCGCTTGCGATCCAGCAGCTGCAGAATCTGTGCCTGTACGGTAACGTCCAGCGCCGTGGTCGGCTCGTCGGCGATGAGCAGATCGGGATCGGCGCTCAGTGCCGCGGCGATCATCACCCGCTGCGCCATCCCCCCGGACATCTGGTGCGGATAGCACTTCATCCGCTCTTCGGGTTCCGGGATCCCCACGTCGCGAAACAGCTGGACGACCCGCTCGTGCTCCTCTTCGGCGGTCAGATGCTGGTGGACGTGCAGCGCCTCGCCGGCCTGGGCGCCCACCGTGCAGGTCGGATCAAGCATCACGTGTGGCTGCTGAAACAGCATCGCGATCCTGGAGCCACGGATCTTGTTGAAATTCTCCTCGGACAGGGAAAGCACCTCTTCCCCGCCGACGCGTACCGACCCTCCGAGTATTGAGATGCCAGAAGGCATCAGGCGCATCAGGCTGCGCGCCGTCATGCTCTTGCCGGAGCCCGATTCGCCGACCAGGGCCAGAATCTCACCCCGCCGAATGGTCAGGTTCAGGTCATTGATGATGGCACCGACACCAGGAACACCGACGGTGAGATGCTCGACCTCGAGAACCGGGGCGCATACCTCCGGTCGCAACTGATGCTGCACGGTCGTTTGGTTGGCAAGCATTTTTCATCCCCTCTGTTGTGATTATGTGGGTGATTGTGTCTAGCCACGCCTATTCGATATCCGGCATGGCGCCTCAGCCTTTTTCCATACCCGAGGCCGCCAATTTTCCGTTTTCCTGCCTCGCTCTTTCCCAGGCATTGCAGATGGTTTCGACCGGTTCCTGGAGATGGTCGGCCATGGCTTTTTCGAGCTTTTCGGTGTCACCGCTCGCTACCAGCTCTGCCAGGTACTCGTGCTCTTCGATCAGCCGACCGCGGCCGCGGTATACCCCGAGCAATTGATTGAGGCAGAGCCCCATTTCCGCCATCAGCGTGGCAAACAGGCGGGACAGCCGCCGACTGCCGGCGGCGTTCACCAGCTCGGAGTGAAAGCGAATGTCCAGGGAGGCGACCTCGGTCCACTCCTCCTCCTCGACGGCCTTTTTCATGGACGCCACGATGGCCCGGAGTCGAACGGAAAGCTCCTCTCCACGACCGGACTGAACAATGCGCCGCAATGCCGCGCGCTCTACCGCATCCCGGGTAAAATAGATGTCCTCGAGATCGTCCTCCGTGAGCTCCAGCACGAAAACGCCACGGTGCGGCTCGCTGACCAGCAGCCCCTCCTGCAGGAGGCGTTGGATGGCCTCCCTGACCGGCCCGCGACTGACGCCACAGCTCTCGGCGACCAGTTTTTCGTTCAACTGCATGCCCGGCGGATAGGCACCAGACAGGATGGCATCGCGAATCTGTTCGGTGACCATGCTCGACATGGTCGAGCGAACGACGGGTTTCGGTCCCGCATGCAGCTGCATCATGACGACTCTCCTTATCTCGATCGAAACTCATTCATTTACTTTCGTGACGCCACTTCATCTTCGCATCCAGATGCGCCTCCAGGCCCTGCCCGACCAGCGTGACGCTCAACGCGGTGATGAAGATGGCCAGGCCGGGAATCAGTACCAGGGCGGGGGCACGATCCAGATAGGGCAGTGCCTCGGCCAGCATCGCGGCCCAATCCGTATCGGGCGGCTGCACGCCAAGCCCCAGGAAGGAGAGGCTTCCCACCGTGATCAGCTTGTGGCCGAAGCGCAGGAACGCGATCGTGGCCAGCGGCCTCAGGACATTGGGAATCACGTGATACACGATGATGAAGGTACGCGAGCAGCCGAGTATTTCCGCCGCCCGGATATAATCCTTGGCGTTGATCTCCAGCGCCAGCCCACGTGTCATCCGCGCAAAGGGCGTCCAGCCGGTAATGGTGAGCGCGAGGATCAACGTGCCATAGCCCGGCCCCAGGATGGCGACCAGGAGCAGTGCCACCAGCACATCGGGAAACGAGATCATCAGATCCACGAGGCGCATCAGGAACTCGTCGACGACACCCCCTGCCCGGGCACTGATCACGCCCAGCAGGGTGCCGACTACGGCCGAGATCACCAGGGTGATGGTGGTAATCGAGACCGAGAACTGACCGCCGTAGAGCAGGCGACTGAAGACATCCCGGCCCAGATGATCCTGCCCCAGCCAGTGTTCCGCACTGGGGCCTGCAAAGCGCTGCGCAAGCGTCATCGCCGAAGGGTCGTGTTGCGCTATCCATGGCGTGAGCAGCAAGAGCACTATCACGGTGGCGAATACGCTGCCGGCCACCAACAGCGTGCGGTTGTGTCGGGAGAGATGGACTAGCCAGGACTTCGCCAGGTGCAAGTTGCCCATTCTCGATCTCATGCCCTGCACGCTATCCGGCGATAGGGGGGTATCAAGCTGTGGCATTGTCGATCCTCACTACCGGGTTGAGAACGGTGTAGGCCAGATCCGTAACCGTGTTGATCACGACGGCAAGGGTCACGATGGCGACCAGGCCCGCCTGCAGCACCGGAATGTCGCCATTGACGATCGCCGAGTAGACCAGCCGGCCCATGCCGGGTACCGCGAAGATGACCTCGATGACCACCGCCCCGCCCAGCAGGCCCGCCATCCACACCGAGAACAGCGTGATCACGGGTAGCAGGGCGTTGCGCAGGCCATGGGCGATCAGCGTGCGCCGGACGCTCAGGCCGCGGCTGTGTGCCGCCACGATATGGGGGGAGTTGAGCACGTCGATCATCGAGGCCCGCATGACCTGGGTGAAATAGCCCATGGGACGCAGCGACAGCGCCAGGGCCGGCAGGATCACCGACTCCGGCCCCCGCCAGCCCGCCGACGGCAGCCAGCCCAGATAGAGCGCAAAGACCAGGATGCTCATGGGGGCGAGCCAGTATTCCGGCACGGCGACGAACGCCTGGCTAAGCGACTTGGTCGCCATGTCGAAGGAACCGCCCCGCCGCAAGGCAGCAATGCTGCCGGCGGGAACGGCCACGGCGAAGGCGAAGCCCAGCGACGCCAGCGTCAGCACGACGGATACCTTGAGCGCCGACCAGACCTGCTCGACGACAGGTTCACGGCTCATGTACGAGTTGCCGAAATCGCCGGTCACCGCACTGCGCAGCCAGTCCAGATATTGCACGATCAACGGCCGGTGCATTCCCAACTCGAGGCGTAGCGCCTCGATGGTGGCCGCATCCAGGTCGAGGCGACCGAAACGCGCCCGAGCCAGCGCCCGCACCGGATCCGTCTCCCCGATATAGGGGATGAGAAAGACCAGAAACGTGACGACCAGCAGCGCCAGCACCAGCACCGCGACGCGGCGTAGGATGAATATAGGCATTTTGTCAGCCCTCCCAGGGTTTGCGCGGATCCCGCTCCGACGCGGTCGGAACCAAGCGCCGTGATGCCATGCGTCGCATCGACACCATCCTCACCGGCGGCCAGTCAGCCACGACGTGTCGCGGGGCTCTGCCGGTCGAGGGTCGTGGAAGGCAGTCTTTGGGGGCAGAAGTCTCGGGCTGTTCATCAGAGGGGTCTCCGTTGTTGTTGTCATCTTCGTTCGGGAAGCGCTGACGCAATGCAGGACTCGCGACATCAGCGCTTCCTCACGGCGAGCCGCTAGAGCGAGTTCACTCCCAGGTCCTTGTGGAAGGCGGTGCGCTCATAGACATGCACCTGGTAGTTTTCCACCGTGTTGGAGACCGCCTCGCTGATGGTCTCGTGGATCAGGAACACATTCACCGCTTCCTCCTGCAGGCGCGCGGCGATGTCCCGATAGATGGCATTGCGCTCCTCGGGCTCCACCAAGGCGCTCGCTCTTTCCAACTGCGCATCCACCTGCGGATCGCAGAAGCCGGACAGGTTGTAGCTGCCATTACAGCCATAATCCTCGGCCAGGGTGCCGATCGGATCCGCCACATCGGTGAGGTAGCCGCGCGAGAGCAGGACCATGTCGAAATCCCCTGCGAGCAGCTGTGGTTCGATAGCTCCATATTCCGAGACTCGAATATTCACTTTCATCCCCAACTGCTGGAGCTGGAACTGAATGACCGCGGCCAGATCGGCCAGCACCGGGCGCTCCACATAAGCCAGGAGTTCGAGTTGCAGTTCGCTCGCCGGTATTCCCGACTCCGCCAGCAGTTGACGGGCTAGCTCCAGGTCCTGGGGAATGACCGCAGCATTTTCCGGTGCCCAGGGCGTATTCGGGGAGAACTGCCCCACTGCCGGGTTCACCGAACCTTCGTAGACCGCCTCGGCGATACCGGCCACGTCGATGGCGCTCTGGATCGCCTGGCGAACCTTGATGTTATCCAGCGGTGCACGACGGTTGTTGAGGTAGAGCGAAGTGGTTCTCGGCGCCTCGACGGTATGTACCTTCAGCTTCTGCGAGCGCTCCATCTGTGCCAGTGCCGCCGCGGGTATCTGGCGAGCGATATGAATCTCGCCGGTTTCCACCATCATGGAACGCACTTGCCCGTCGGGGATGTAGCGCACCTCCCCTTCGGCCAGCATCACCTCGCCCCCCCAATAGTTCTCGTTGCGCTTGAGCTCCAGGCCCTGGCGGGGAATCTCACGCACGATCTCGAAGGGCCCCGTGCAATGCCCCACTGGGTTGATGCGGTCACTGGCAAACGCTGCGGGCGACAGGATACCGGTATTGGGACTGGCCAGGCGGTTGGGCACGAAGACATCCGGTGCCTTGGTGACGATGCGCACGACATGCTCGCCGGCCGGTTCGACGGACTCAATCACGCTCGGCGAAAAACCCGGGGGCGGGGTCGCCACGTTCAACAGCCGGTTGAGCTGATCGCTGACGACTTGCGACGTCAAGGCGGAACCGTCATGAAAGGTCACCCCCTCGCGCAACTGGAACTCCCACTCCGTCGGCGATATCTGCTCCCAGGACTCGGCCAGCGCCGGATTTATCGAGGCGTCGTAATCCATGCGCGCCAGCCCCTCCAGACAGCCAGCCCGAGACAGCACATAGGCATCGATGGTCTCCACCGCCCACCCCGACGCCGGGGTGAACAGCTCACCGAAGACGACTTTTCCACCGGAGGCTGCCGAGGCCGAAGCGGCCATCGGGCCGATCATGACAGCGACAGCCACCCCTCGGAGCAGGGCGGGTACCGCCTTGAGGCAGTGTTGAGTATTCATGGGTCTCACCCTCTTGCTTGTTATTGTGCAGAACGTCATGTAGCGAAGGATTTCGCTGGGGCATCCCGCCTCTCTTGTTGTTGATCTCGTCGGTCGTTGCGCGATCGCCGTACCGCCATTGACCAGATTGATGCTGGCCACGAGCCCTCCGCCTGCTGGCCGGCATGTCCCGCTCTGGTGGGCCGCGATGGCGTTATTTGGGAACTTAGACCTTCCCATACTGGGAAGGTCAAGGGGCGAATGACCCCTCTCGCTGCCGTCACGCTTGGGCATTTCGCCACGCGCCATCAGGCAATCCGTGCGCCGCTTCGCCAAGCCTTGCATCGTTGAAAAAAAGATAGGGCGACGAAAAAAAATTTGTCAACAGTATTTTGTAGACAATATGCAAGGCGCTCAGAAAGATCCTTGACCTTCCCATGATGAGAAGGTTTAGGCTTGCCAATATCCCCTGCGGCACACCAGAGGAGGTGGACCATGCCAACCGACAACATGCCGTCAACAAAGAAGAACGCCCGCGACGAAGCCGATGCGTACTCCCTGGCCATCGAAGGCATGAGCTGCGCCTCCTGCGTCGGCCGGGTCGAGAAGGCGATCCGCGGCGTGCCAGGGGTGGTCGACGCCTCCGTCAACCTGGCCACGCAGCGCGCCCAGGTGGCATTCGCTTCCGACCGGACAGACCTCGCCGGTGTCGTACAGGCGGTGGGCAGCGCCGGCTACCCCGCCGTTAGCGATACCATCGAATTGACAGTCAAGGGCATGACCTGCGCCTCCTGCGTCGGCCGCGTGGAGCGCAAACTCGCCGACGTGCCCGGGGTACTCGAGGCCAGCGTCAACCTGGCCACGGCGACGGCTACCGTGAAAGTGGTGGCCGAGGCCGTGACCGCGCCGCGCCTGATCGAGGCCGTGAAGGCGGCAGGCTACGACGCCGAGGCCGCCAGCGACGCACCGGATCGCAGTGACCGCGAACGCGAGGCCCGTGAACGGGAGATCGCCGAGCTGAAGCGTGCGGTAACCATCGCCACTGTGTTCACGCTGCCACTCTTCGTGCTGGAGATGGGCTCGCACTTCATACCGGGGCTTCATCACTGGCTGCACATGAGCCTGGGCCAGCAGAACCTGTTCTACCTGTTCTTCGTGCTGGCCTCGATCGTACAGTTCGGGCCCGGCCTGCGCTTCTACCAGAAGGGCTGGCCCGCCCTGATGCGCGGCGGCCCGGACATGAACTCGCTGGTGATGCTGGGTACTACCGCGGCCTGGGGCTATTCGGTGGTGGCCACCTTCCTGCCCCAAGTGCTGCCGGCCGGCACCGTGAACGTCTACTTCGAGGCCTCGGCGGTGATCATCACGCTGATCCTCGTCGGCCGCTATTTCGAGGCCATCGCCAAGGGCCGCACCAGCGAGGCCATCAAGGCGCTGATGAAGCTCCAGGCCAAGACTGCCCGCGTGGTTCGCGACGGTGAGGAGATGGAGATCGGCATCGACGCGGTGCGCCAGGGCGACATCGTGCTGGTACGCCCCGGCGAAAAGATCCCGGTGGATGGCCAGGTGATCGACGGCAGCTCCTTCGTCGACGAGTCGATGATCACCGGCGAACCCGTACCGGTGCGCAAGGAAGCCGGCGCGGACGTGGTCGGCGGTACCCTCAACAAGGTAGGCAGCTTCACCTTCCGCGCCACCAAGGTCGGCGCTGACACCCTGTTGGCCCAGATCGTACGCATGGTCGAGCAGGCCCAGGGCTCGAAGCTGCCCATCCAGGCCATGGTGGACAAGGTCACCAACTACTTCGTACCGGCGGTGATCGTCGCGGCCCTGGCCACCATCGGCGTCTGGCTGATCTTCGGCCCCGTCCCGGCGCTGACCTTCGCCCTGGTCAACGGCGTGGCAGTGCTGATCATTGCCTGCCCGTGTGCCATGGGCCTGGCCACCCCCACATCGATCATGGTGGGTACCGGCAAGGCGGCGAAGATGGGCGTGCTGTTCCGCAAGGGCGAAGCCTTGCAGTCGCTGCGTGACGCCAAGGTAATAGCGCTGGACAAGACCGGCACCCTGACCAAGGGCCGACCCGAACTCACCGACCTGGTCGTGGCCGATGGCTTCGACGAGGCCGATACCCTGCGCCTGGTGGCTTCCGTCGAGCGCCAGTCGGAGCACCCCATCGCCGAGGCGATCGTCAACGCGGCCCAGACCCGCGGACTGGAGCCTGGCGCCATCCAGGACTTCGAGGCCATTCCCGGTTTCGGGGTCGCGGCCCAGGTCGATGGACACCGGGTGGACGTCGGTGCCGACCGCTACATGCGCAAACTGGGCCTGGACGTGGAAGCCTTTACCCAGACCGCACACCGGCTCGCCGACGAGGGCAAGTCACCGCTGTATGCCGCCATCGACGGCCGCCTGGCCGTGATCATCGCCGTCGCCGACCCCATCAAGGAGTCCACGCCGGCCGCCATCCGCGCGCTGCACGCCGAAGGCCTGCAGGTCGCGATGATCACCGGCGACAACCGGCGCACCGCCGATGCCATCGCCCGCCGCCTCGGCATCGACAAGGTGGTGGCCGAGGTGCTGCCCGACGGCAAGGTGGATGCGGTGAAGCAGCTGCAGGGCGAAGGCGGTCTGGTGGCCTTCGTCGGCGACGGCATCAACGATGCCCCGGCGCTGGCCCAGGCCGACGTGGGGATCGCCATCGGCACCGGCACCGACATCGCCATCGAATCCGCCGAGGTGGTGCTGATGTCCGGCGACCTGCGCAACGTTCCCAATGCCATTGCACTGTCCCGGGCCACCATCCGCAACATCAAGCAGAACCTGTTCTGGGCCTTCGCCTACAACACCGTGCTGATCCCGGTGGCCGCCGGTGCGCTGTTTCCCGCCTTCGGGATTCTGCTCTCGCCGATCTTCGCCGCCGTGGCCATGGCCGCCTCGAGCATCTGCGTGCTCACCAACGCGCTGCGCCTCAAGGGCTTCCGGCCGCCGATCGCGATCGCCGCGGATGAAACCGCGGCCCCGGGCCACCAGGTCCCGCAGGCCGAGGCCGCCTGAATGCCTGCCTGACCACGTGCCTCCCAAGCGGGAGGTACACCCACGACGTTTGGAGAACAAGAAGATGAGCCACGACGTTACGATCACCACCGCCGGCAAGCGCGTCACCGTGGAGAATGGCGACACCCTTCTCGATGCCGCCATGGCGGCGGGCATCGACTACCCCCACAGCTGCCGCGCCGGCCGTTGCGGCGCCTGCAAGTCACGCCTGGTGGAGGGCGAGGTCGAGCTGCTCCCCCACACTCGCTTCTCGCTGAGCGACGAGGAGCGCGACTCCGGCCTGATACTCGCCTGCCGCGCCCTGCCCCGCCGCGACTGCACCGTCGCCTGGCTGCTCGATGACGAAGCGCGAGCCGCCCATCCGGTGCGCAAGGTGCATGGCACTGTGATGGCACTCGACGACCTAACCCACGACATCAAGCGGGTCCAACTGCGTCTGGAAGGCGACGAACACCTTGCCTTCACCGCCGGCCAGTACGCCCAGGTAACCTTCCCAGGCTGCCCGACCCGCGAGTACTCCATGGCCAATCGCCCGGACGAGCCCATCCTCGAGTTTCACGTGCGCCATGTCCCGGGCGGTACTACCAGTACTCATGTGGCTAGCAGGTTGTCAGTAGATGATCGGGTGGCAGTGGAAGGGCCGTTCGGCAGCTCCTACCTGCGCGAGAAACATGCCGGCCCCATTGTCGCGGTGGCCGGCGGTTCCGGCCTGGCGCCGGTGAAGTCGATCATCGAGACCGCGCTTGCCGCCGGAATGCGTCAGCCCATACGTCTCTATATCGGCGTCCGCGACGAGCGTGACATCTATCTGGAGTCCCATCTCCAGCAGCTGGCCGCGCGCCACGCCAACCTGCAGATCCATATCGTGCTGTCCGAGCCCACCCGCCCCACCGAGCGCAGCACCGGCCTGGTCACCGAGACCATGGTGGCGAACGAGAGCGAGTTGAGCGGCTGCCGCGCCTACCTGGCCGGCCCGCCGCCCATGGTGGAAGCGGCTGCCGAACTGCTTGCGGCCCGCGGTGTGTCGTCAGACCGCATCCATGCCGATGCCTTCTATACCTCAGCCGACCGCGAGAGCGCCTCGGGCTCACCGGCAGTACAGGCCATCCAGGATGACGCTGACACTCCCCGCTCCTGCTGCCAGTCGAACGCCTCCTAGCCCCAACTGCTCCCTCTGTCGCACGAGACCGGCTTGCCGTGCAGGCAGGCCGGTCCGTCATCGCTACGCAGGCCATTATTCGGCCGATGGCATTTCATGCGCCTCGCGCCCTGGCCACCAGCGCTGGCCTGGACCCGCAAGCCCTCGCGAGACAATCACGAAAGGACGCTTATATCTGCCGTGCGCGCCTATAAAAGCGACGTTTCTTGCGGTTTGCCCCCCACGCATCGAAACCATCTGTTTGCAACCCCATGATGTAATGGGTTTACGGCGCAAAGTGAACGACCCCATTCGTGAGGCATGCCTCGGGATACCGCTGACGACGCCGAAGGGCTTTTTTTCACCATCGCAATAAAACAGGAAACCCAACTCATGAGCACATTCAAGCCGAAGTACATCACCTTCGATTGCTATGGCACGATGACGAACTTCCAGATGGGCCCGTCGGCGCGCCGGATCTTCGCGGATCGCATCAGCCCGGAGCAGATGGAAGCCTTCGTCGAAGATTTCCGTGTCTATCGCCTCGACGAAGTCCTGGGCGACTGGAAACCGTTCAAGGAAGTCGTTCACAACTCGGTCGAGCGCACTTGCCGCAAGTGGAAGCTCGAGTTCCGCGAGGAGGAAGCGCTGGAAATCTACCACTCCGTGCCGACCTGGGGCCCGCACCCGGACGTGCCGGAAGGCCTGCTGAAGGTCGCCCACGAAATTCCGCTGGTGATCCTCTCCAACGCCGACAACGACCAGATCTACCAGAACGTCGAAAAACTCGGCGCCCCGTTCGCCCATGTCTTCACCGCCGAGCAGGCCCGCGCCTACAAGCCGCGCCTCCAGGCCTTCGAATACATGTTCGACCAGCTCGGCTGCTCACCGGAAGAGTGCATGCACGTCTCCAGCAGCTTCCGCTACGACCATATGTCCGCCTCCGACCTGGGCTACGGCGCTCGCGTGTTGGTCGATCGCAACCATGAGCCGAACCTGGCGCCGAATTACGTGACTCACGTGATCAAGGACATGGGCGGCCTGGCTTCCGTGGTCGGGCTCTAAGCGCAAAAGCCTCCTCTCGTCACGACCGCACTCTTCGCCGCCGAGCAAAGAGTGCGGTCGTCGATTGACGCTCTCCCCTCCTCCGCTTGACACCACACCCTCCTTTCGCCTTGTCGAGTTCCATTTCCTGGAATTGCAACAACTGCCGCAGCGCCCTAGCTACCCCCCTCGAGTTACGTTCACATGGTTTAGCAGATCACCGCTTGGGCAGTTCGCCGGCTTTGCTCTGCTGAGCTAGATAGCAAACCCGACGTCGGCTGTGACCGTGCGGCACGCCGGCAACGCATCGGGAACGGAAAAAACCAGGGATGCTACCCTGGTTGCAATGATCTCCGCAGGTTGCGGCAGGGGATTCAGTAGCCGCGGGACCGATCGATGACGTTCATGAGCGCCTCGCCGCCTTGATGCCGGCGAAGGTTCTCGAGCAGGATGGGCGCAGCCGATTCGGGCTGGGTCATGCTCGCCACGTGGGGCGTCAGGAACACCCGCGGATGCACCCAGAAGGGGTGTTCGGGTGGCAGGGGCTCGGGATCGGTCACGTCGAGGATGGCACGCGACAGCTGACCCGAATCCAACGCCTCGAGGAGATCGGCATCCACCAGGTGCGGACCGCGGCCGACGTTGATCAACGAGGCCCCGGCGGGCAGCGCCGAGAAGAGTTCGCGGTTCAGGATCCCCTGGGTGGCCGAGGTGAGCGGCAACAGGCAAATCAGGACATCGCAACCCTCGAGGAACGGCTGCAATTGCTCGGGGCCGGCGAAACTCTCCACGCCATCCAGGTGACGCAGCGAACGATTCCAGCCGCGCAGCCGGAAGCCGTAGGTCGCCAGCCGCTCCAGAACGGCGCAGCCGAGGGAGCCCATGCCCATGACTCCGATCGTACGGGACGACGCAGGCGGCACCTCGATGGGGTGCCAGGTACGCGATTGCTTCGCCTCGACATAGTCAAAGAAGTCGCGATGGAGATTCAGGACGGAAAGGGACACGTATTCCACCATGCCATCGATGATGCCAGGCTCGACCATCCTGACGATGGGAATGTGCTCGGGCACGGCGGAAAAGTCGACATGATCGACCCCGGCTCCCGAGGAGAAAAACACCTTCAGCCGGGGCAACTGGGCTATGAAGTCCGCCGGTGCCTGCCAGGCAATCAGGTATTCGACTTCGTCGAGGTTGCCAGCGTCAGGCCAGACACGGAAATCGAGGTCGGGGGCATGTTCGGCGAAGTAGCTCGCCCAAGCTGCCGCACGCGGCGGATCTGATCGATAGAGAATACACATATTAATGTCCTACCAGCCTCCTACCCAGCCGTCGAAGAGGCCTTCGGGGAGAGTCTCTTCGTTGGCGCCGCGGAGAAAGTCGAAGTCGCAGCCGCGATGCGCCTGCTCGATGTGTTGATTGTAGAGATTGCGATAGCCGCGCACGTGCCGGGACAGCGGCGGCTGCCACGCCTGGCGCCGACGCTCGAGCTCTTCCGGTTCGACGCAGAGCTCCAGCCGGCGCTCCGCCACGTCCAGCTCGATGATGTCGCCATCCTGCACCAGGGCGAGCGGACCACCGATGGCCGCCTCGGGGGAAACGTGCAGCACCGCGGCGCCGTAGGCGGTACCGCTCATTCGCGCGTCCGAGATGCGGAGCATATCGCGGACGCCGCGCTCCATCAGGTGGCGCGGCAGGGGCAGCATGCCCCACTCCGGCATCGCCGCGCCCACGGGACCGGCGTTGCGCAGAATGAGCACACTGCTCTCGTCGATGCAGAGCTTGGGATCGTCAATCCGGTCGGCGATCGTCTGGACGTCCTCGAAAACCACTGCAGGGCCGCGATGACTGAACAGTTTCGGGTCTGCGGCGCAGGTCTTCATCACCGCCCCGTCCGGCGCCAGGTTGCCCTTCACCACGACCAGTGTCTCGCCCGGCTTCACCGGCTTGTCCAGCGGGCGAATGACATCCTCATCGATGACCTCGGCGGTCTCGATGACCTCGCCGATCGTGCGCCCGTCGACCGTCCGTGCGTCCAGGTGCAACAGCGGCTTGAGTGTCTTGAGCAGGGCCGGCACGCCGCCCGCGGTCATCAGCCGCTCGGTCAGATGTTCGCCGGCGGGCTGAACGTTGGCGATCAGCGGCACGCGACGGGCGATCTCGTCGAAGCGCTCCAGGGTCAACGGCACACCGACGCGGCCGGCGAGCGCCAGCAGGTGGATGATGACGTTGGTCGAACCGCCCACCGCACACAGGAGGGTGATGGCGTTGTCGAAGGCCCGTGCGTCGAGTATCTCATTCGGACGCGGACTTCCCTCGGCAGCCATGCGGACGCTGCGACGGCCCACCTCGCGGGCGAACTGATTACGACGTCGGTCGACCGCCGGCACCAGGCTACTGCCGGGAAGGGACACGCCCAACGCCTCGCAGATGGTCGCCATGGAGGAAGCCGTCCCCATCTCGGCACAGTGGCCCACCGTTCCCATGACACTGCGCTCGAACGCCGCGAAGTCGCCTTGGGAGACCTCGCCGGCACGCAGCTCGTCGACCAGGCGCCAGACGCCGGTGGCATTCGCCAGATTCCCGCCAGTCGACGAACGGGGCGTTGCCGGGCCGCTGGCCAGGAAGATACAGGGAACCCCGGCGCTCGCGGCCCCCATCAGCAGTGCTGGTTGCGTCTTGTCGCAGCCCCCAAGCAGCACCACCGCGTCGAACGGGTAAGCACGGATGGACTCCTCGGCCTCCATCGCCAGCAGGTTTCGAAACGGAAACGAGGTCGGTTTGATGATGTTCTCGCTGATCGACATCAGCGGCGTCTCGAGCGGGATGCCGCCCGCCTCGAGAATCCCCGTCTTCACCTCCTCCGCCAGGTCACGCAGGTTGAGGTTACAGGGATTGATATCGGACCAGGTATTCAGGATGCCCACGACGGGGCGCTCCATCAGGTCCTCGCGGCTCCATCCGGCGGCCGCGAGAGTCGAGCGGTGCACGAAGCCAGGCAGATCATCCTTGCGGAACCAGCGCGCGCTGCGCAACGGCCGGTTGAGTTTGGTCTTGTGATCGCTCATTGGTTCACCTTGCAGTCACTATGCTCGGAAGCAAGTGTAATCTGGCAGCGCAAAGATCATCTGCCGTTTATACCGAGTATTCGGCCTGATGGCATGGAGCTGGTCGTTCAATTGGCACGTTTCATCGATCACCTCTAACCGAGGTCGACACGGTGATAACGAGCTATAAAATTGCTGACGGAACTGCCTGAATAGGCTTGAATCCAATACGGCCTACTATTTGAAAAATGCGTAGGGTGTGCCCAGCCCCTTGTCGAGGGCCGCCTCGTACAGCATGGCAACCGTCACGGTATCTTGAATGGCCATGCCGACCGAATCGAAGATCGTGATTTCTTTCGGATTTTCACGACCGGCCTTTTTTCCCAGCAGGATCTCACCGATTTCAGCATGAATGTCTTCCGGCTTGATGATGCCTTCTTTAACGGCATGCTGCGTATCACCGTACTTGATACACAGATCGACAGAGTCGTTGACCACCTTGGCCTCTTTGAATATATCGGCGCCAAGCTCCTGCTTGCCCGGCATATCGGAGCCAATGGCAACGATATGCGTGCCAGGCTTCAACCACTCCTTCTCGACAATCGGTCCCCGGTGGGCTCGCGTGGTCGTGACGACGACGTCAGCCGCGCGAACCGCTTCCTCCGCGGTTTCGCATTTTCGGATGTCGAGGCCCGTTTCCTCGGACATTTCCCGAACGTACTCATCGAGCGCTTGCGGGGAAGCGTTCCACACCAGAACCTCGGAGAAATCCCTCACCCGGATAATGGCCCGAAGCTGTCTGCGCGCCTGGTTTCCCGCCCCTATGATACAAAGCGTCCTGGCATCCTCGCGTGCCAGGTATTTTACCGATATGGCACCCGCGGCGGCGGTACGGCAGCCGGTGATCCAGGTTCCATCCATGACGCACCTGAGAGCGCCGGTGCTTGCTTCGAAGAGCATCACGGTGTTCATGCCCGTCGGCAGGCCCAACTCTGGATTTCCTTTGTATCCACCGGCGGAGGACTTGATGGTGATATATCCCCCAGCAAGATCAAGGCCGCCCTTGAAATCGATGCACGCATGTGAACCAGGGAGCTCTATGCTCATGAAGTCCGGCTGAACGACTTTTCCGCTATTGAAAGATTTATAGCCATTTTCAACGGCTTCTAGCACTGCATCCAGATCGATGAGCGACCCCACCTCATCCTTGTTCAACAACAGAGTCTTCATGCTCGCTCCTTTATTACTTGTTAAAAAATACCTGCCACGCGCTCCCCTTTGAGGAGCCTGCCGATCATTTCGATGCCCCAGTTCCCGGAGGTAAGGACCACACAGACCTTTTCATCCGGGCGAGTCGTCACGGCACCTGACTGCAAGGCGGCGATTCCTACACAGGCTGAAGGCTCTGCCACGAGCTTGGCATCGTTTGCCACCATTCTTACCGCCTCTTCGATGGCTTCTTCCGAGACGGTAACGATGTCATCCACATACTTTTCGATGATGGGATAGGTGTTGTTGCCGGGCCAGTCGCATGCCAGGCCGTCGGCTAGGGTCTGCTTCACTGTCGCCCTGGTTCGCTCGCCGTTTTGGCGGCTCAAGTAGTAGGGGCAGCAGGCTTCGGCCTGGACGCCAATCACCCTTATCTCGGGATTGGTCTCTTTGATGGCGGTGGAAATACCCGAGATGAGCCCGCCGCCACCGATGGGAACGAGCACGGTTTCCACATCGGCCAGATCCTCCATGATCTCCAGCGCAATCGTGCCTTGGCCGGCCATGACGTCGAAGTCTTCATAGTTGTGCACTATGGTGTAGCCATGCTCCTCGACCTCGGCATGCACCTTTTTCCAGCGCTCTGTATAGGCACGGTCCCACAGGATCACATCCGCCCCCATCGACCGGGCATTGTCGACCTTCAGCTTGGGCGTGTCTTCTGGAACGATGACGGTCGCATGTATGCCGAGCACTTTCCCTGCATACGCACATGCCTGACCATGGTTACCCGATGAGCTGGTGATGATGCCCTTGTCCCGTTCGGCCTGCGTCAAGGACAGGATCTTGCTCAACGCCCCCCTGATCTTGAAGGCACCGGTTACCTGAAGCATTTCGGGCTTGACATAGACCTGACAGCCCAAAGCCCTGTCCATCTTGCTTTCCCGAAGCAGTGGTGTACGGCACACATAAGGCCGGATGCGCACCGCCGCTTGCTTTACGTCCTCGAGCGTTACCTTCGTCTTTTCCATAACCGCCCCCTTGATCTGCCGCAGGGTTCACTGACCTGCGGACTGTGTACAGCGCGTTCTGTACTGACGCGGCGTCATCCCGCAGAGGCGCTTGAAATGCCTCGCCAGGTGGCTCTGGTCGAAAAAGCCGGTCTCGCTGGCAATGTCCGTCGGCCGCAACCCCTGCTCCATCATCGTTTGTGCCTGCCGGACCCGCACCTGACAGACGTAGCGATAGGGGGAAATGCCGAATCGCTTGCGGAAGCGCTTGGCCAGACTGAAACGTGTCATGCCGACGAGCTCGGCCAGATCGTCGAGATTGATCGGCTCGTAGAAGTGCTCATCGATGTACTGCTTGGCCGTTGCCATCGCCACGGCCGTTTCGTCGTCGTTCCGCTCCCCGTCAGGGGCAGGTTCGCCATGTTGCCGCACCAGAGGAATGCCGCGCTTCTCGTTCATGCTCCACACTCCCTATGCCGGCACCACCGCAAGCGCGGTGCGACCGGCATGACAGAATGCAACGTCAGTTGCTGGCCGCCATGGCGGGCACAGGCTCATCGAGCTGCCGCAGTTCGCTATCGCTGTGGTGACAAAGGATCTCGTTGCCCTTGTCGAGACGCACACGCGGCGGCCGGACCTTGTTGCACTTGCCGTCGATCCTGACCGGACAGCGCGACAGGAACGGACAGAGCGGCGTCGACGAGGCCGGCATGACGATCTGCGGCAGCGCACCGCGGCCAGCTCGCGTCTCCTCGAGCCAACCCTGGTGCATCTCCGGCACCGAGTCGATCAGCAGGTGGGTATACGGATGGTACGGCGGCGCCTGGAAGGTCGAGCGATCGCCCTGCTCCACCTTGGCGCCGGCATACATCACCACCACCTCGTCGCAGATCGAGCGTACTGTGCTGATGTCGTGGCTGATGAACAGATAGGAAACGTTCAGCTCCCTTCGCAGTTCCGCCATCAGCTCGAGGATCGCGGCTCCCACTACCGTGTCCAGGGCCGAGGTGACCTCGTCGCAGAGGATCAGGTCCGGCTCGGCCGCCAGCGCTCGCGCCAGGTTGATACGCTGCTTCTGGCCGCCGGAAAGCTCGCTTGGGCGACGCGTCGCCAGGCTCGCCGGCAGTTGTACGAGCTCCAGCAGCTCGGCCACCCGGCGACGGCGCTGCGCGCTGCGCATGCCGTGGTAGAAACGCAGGGGCCGCTCCAAGATCTCCTCGATGGTGTGCTGCGGATTCAGCGCCGTGTCGGCATTCTGAAACACGTACTGGACGCGCCGAAATTGCTCTCGGGTTCGTCCGGCGAGCGTGCCGCTGAGCAACTGCCCATCCAGCAGGACCTGCCCGGCCGAGGGTGCCACCAGGCCGGCAATGGCCCGCGCAACGGTGGTCTTGCCCGACCCGGATTCACCGATGATTCCGACCGTTGCTCCGCGGCGGACCTGGAGATCGATATCCTGCACTACCCGCTTGCTGCCATAGCAGATCTCGAGACCCCGTACGTCGAGCAGCAGGTCCTCTTTCGCCTGCTCTGCTCTCCGACCAGGGGCGCCCTGGCTCACGGTAGGTTTCATCGCCGCCAACAGACTGCGGGTGTAGGGGTGTGCCGGCTCCTCCAGGATCTGCTCGGTGCGGCTGTTCTCCTGGATTTCACCATTGCGCAGCACGACAATGCGGTCGGCCATCTGCGCCACCACCGCCAGGTCGTGCGAAACGTATACCGCCGTCGTATCGAGGTCGCGCACGACCTTCTTGAACGCCCGCAGTACCTCGATCTGCGTGGTGACATCGAGCGCGGTGGTCGGCTCATCGAGGATCACCAGGGCCGGTTCGGTGATCAGCGCCATGGCCGCCATCAGCCGCTGCAGCTGCCCGCCCGACACCTGATGGGGATAGCGCGCACCGATGTTCTCGGGGTCCGGCAGTGCCAGCGCCCGAAACAACTCGACCGCCTTGGCCTGCGCTGCCCGTCGCGACATCACGCCATGGATCAGCGCACTCTCGATCACCTGCTGCATGATGGTCTTGGAAGGGTTGAACGCCGCCGCCGCACTCTGAGCGATATAGGCCACAGTGCGTCCACGCAGCTTCGCCAGTTCGGAATCCGGCTGTTCGAGTACCTCGACATCACCGATGCGCACCGATCCCCCGACGATACGACAGCCGGCACGGGCATAGCCCATCAGCGCCAGCGCGATGGTGGTCTTGCCGGAGCCGGACTCACCGATCAACGCCAGCACCTCGCCCTTGTTCAGGCTCAAATCGGCACCGTGCACGATCGGAACATCGACGCCAGCCTCGTTGCGCGCCGCTACGCGCAAGCCGCTTACCTTGACGATTTCGCTCATCTCAGTTCTCCATCTCGCGCTTGGCCCGACCGCCAAAGCTGTCGATGATCAGGTTGACCCCGACGGTGAGGGTGGCAATGGCAACCGCCGGCGCCAATACCGCCGGAGCGCCTTCCCCAAGGCCCTGGATGTTTTCCCGCACCAGAGAGCCCCAGTCTGCATCAGGAGGCTGCACGCCCAGACCGAGAAAGCTCATCGCGCTCAGCAGCAGCACGACGTAGACGAAACGCAGGCCGAAGTCGGTCAGCACCGGACGGAGCATGTTCGGCAACACTTCGATGAACATGATGTAGGGCATGGCCTCTCCCCTTGCTCGCGCGACCTGGACGAAGTCCATCGTCATGACGTTGACTGCGACTGCACGCGCGATGCGGTAAGAGCCGGGCATGTAGGCGAAGGCGGCCATGACCAGCAGCAACGGCACCGAAGAACCGAAGGAGGCCACCATGATCAGGGCGAAGATCTTGTTGGGAATCGCGATCAAGGCGTCCTGGGTACGACTGATGGCGGCATCCACCCAGCCGCCGGAGGCCGCCGCCACCAGGCCCAACACCACGCCGAACAGGCAGGCGAGCACCGTGGCCGCCAGTGCCACGCCGATGGTGTAGGGCGCACCGTTCAACAGGCGACTGAGGATATCCCGGCCCAGGAAGTCCGTGCCGAGCGGGTATTCCATGCTGATTGGGCCGAATACATCAAAGCTGACCAGAGCGTTGGCCCCATAGGGCGCCAACCAGGGGCCGACCAATGCCATCAGCAGCCAGAAGCCGACCACGAACAAGCCCAGGGCACCGCTGATCGGCCGTTTGGCACGGCGTCGCACGACCTGCGGTGGCTTTTCGTCGAATGTCACATCGTCCATGGCGCCGGCCTGCGCACCCGGTGCGCTCAATTTCGCTGAATCTGGCGGAATCGTGTTCGGGTTCATGTGCGCAGCCTCGGGTTGGATACGATGGCGATGATGTCGGCAACCAGTACCAACATCAGGAAGCCCACGGAGAACAGCATCACGCACGCTTGAACCAGCGGCATGTCGCGGGTGACCACGGCGTTCACCATCAGCGTCGCAATGCCCGGATAGTTGAAGATCGTCTCGACGATGACCACGCCGCCAAGCAGGTACGACAGGCTCAGCGCCACGGCGTTGGCGATCGGCCCGATCGCATTCGGCAGCGCATGGCGGAGCACCACCCGCATCGGCCGTGCGCCCTTGAGTATCGCCATTTCGACGTAGGGAGAGCTGAGCTGGTCGATGACGGCCGCCCGCGTCATGCGCGCCATCTGCGCGACCAGCACGCAGCACAGGGTCAGCACCGGCATGGCATAGACACTGAGCAGCTCCAGGAAGGAGTCGACCTCCACCGAGCGCGACAGCGCCGAGAGCCACCCCAGCTTGACCGCGAAGATCAGTACCGCGATGGTGGCAATCAAAAACTCAGGCACCGACACTAGGAACACCGCCAGCATGTTGGTATAGCGGTCGAAGATAGATCCGCGATACATCGCCGACACGATGCCAATGGTCAGCGCCAGCGGTACGGCAATCAGGGCAGTGGCCGCTGCCAGTTTCAGGGAGTTGGGAAGCCGGCTCGCAATGAGGTCATCGACCGCCATGCCGTTGACCAGCGAAACCCCGGGGTTGCCCGTCACCAGGCCACCCAGCCAGCTCAGGTAACGCAGGTACACGGGTTGGTCCAGGCCCAACTTGGCGCGCAGTGCCGCCACCACTTCCGGCGTAGCCTCCTGGCCAAGCTGTTCCTGGACGGCGTCGCCCGGAAGCAGGCTGGTGAGAACGAATACCACCAGCGAGACGATAAGCAGCGTGAGCACGCCGATGCCCAGCCGGCCAATCACGAGCCGTGGAATGGTGCTGTTCATGATTCACCCTTTTGTTATGGCGCCACCCCTGGGCTGCACGGGTGGCGCCTTGATGATGGAGTTGTCGTTGCCGTGAGTCCTCAGGTTTCCAGCCAGACGTGCTCGGCGAACATGTAGCCCATCAGGCCACCCATCGGGTGAGGACTGAGCCCTCTCAGCTTGGCGTTGTGGCCATCGATGCTGCTGTTGAACTGAGGAATGCCGATGCCGCACTGCTCGTGCACCAGCACCTGCATGTCGGCATACATCTGCTTGCGCTTGGCATCGTCGGTCTCGCCGCGTGCCGCCACCAGTAACTGGTCGAACTGTTCGTTCTGCCAGCCCGACTCGTTCCAGGCGGCGTCGGACTTGTAGAACAGGCTGAACATCAGGTCGGCGGTCGGGCGCGCACCGATATTGGCGAAGTGCAGCGGGTGCTTCATCCAGTGGTTGGACCAGTAGCCGTCCGACGGCACCCGACGAATCTCGAGCCGGAGCCCGACCTGCTGCGCCGTCAGCTGCAGCAGCTGGGCCATGTCCACCGAACCGGTGGCGGCTTCGGAGGCCACCAGGGGAATCGAATTCCCGCCCACGCCGGAACGCTCCAGGTGGTATTTCGCCCGCTCGGGATCGAACTCGCGCTGCGGCAGCTCGTTGAAGTAGTAGCGGTGGTTGGGCGCGATCGGCTGGTCGTTGGCGATGGTGCCGAAGCCACGGAAGGCGACACGATGGAGCTGCTCGCGATCGAGCAGGTACTTCATCGCCAGCACGAAGTCCGGGTTCTGAACCGGCCCTAGGGCGTCACGCATCACCAGGTTGGTGAAGCCGCCGGTCGGCGACTCCATCACCACGGCGTTGGCACTGTCCAGGATGCGCGGAATCGAGCGCGCATTGACCGGGTTGATGAGATCGACATCACCGGCGAGCAGGGCATTGATGCGCGCGGCCTCGTCCGGGATCGCGAAGAACTCGATCTCGTCGAGATACGGCTGGCCCGGCTTCCAGTAGCTGTCGTTACGCACGGCGACCGAACGCACGCCCGGCTGGAACTCCGCGCATTCGAAGGGTCCGGTGCCGTTGGCGAGGCTGAAGTCGGTGGTGGCGTCGCGCACGATGAGGAAGTGGGAGGTGGCGAGGACCGCCGGCAGGTCGGCGTTGGGACTCACCAACCGGATATGCACTTCGTGCGGCCCGGCGGCCCTGACCTCTTCGATCTGCTGGGCGACGCTGAGGGCCTTGGAGGCGGTCTCAGGATCCTTGTGGCGATTCAGCGAGTAGACCACGTCGGCCGCGGTGAATGGCTGGCCGTCATGGAAGACGACGTCATCGCGCAGCTTGACGACCCAGGACTGGGCGTCGTCGGTGTCGAACGACTCCGCCAGCGACATCTGCGGCACCAGCGTGTCGTCCAGCGTCGTCAAGCCGTTGTAGAACATGAAGTGCCGGCAATAGTCGGTGTAGTTCCCGCCCTTGGCCGGATCCAGCGTATCGGCAGTCGAACTGGTCGCGCTCGCCACCTTGATGCGCCCGCCGCGCTGGGGGGTCTGGGCGAAGGCGGACGACGCGCCGGTCATCAAGCCACCCGCGGTGGCGGCCAGCACGGTACCGGCGGCCATGCCGCGCAGCACATCGCGCCGCGAGATGCCGTGGCCGGCCCCCTGGCCGGCTGTGCGCGCCAGCTCAGCCATGATCCTCCGGTCGTGATTGGGGAAGTTCCTGTTTTTCATGTTCTACCTCCGTCTATCCGCTTATCATTGCTTGTCTGTTGTTATCTCGGCGCACCGTTCTTCAGGGGCCCACCTCAGGCATCCGGGGTCTCCATCGAAAGTGAACAAGCCGTTGAAACAATTACAGCACCAACGGGCAACGCTTTTGGTTCGTTTTATTCCCTCCCGCACATACAATCGTTGGCATTGCCCATGCCCTACGGCAGATGCTGCCGCGCATCCGAAGCCACGCCGGTAACGCCTCCATCCCTCTTGCCGAGATGTCGTCGAAGCGGCACTTCGTCAGCCAACGGGCTCTACATCCATGCCACCCCGTGCGGCAAGAACGTCCTAGCCATGGCCCTTGCCAGCTGCCAAACTGCAAAAGTTGCCAGGGAAGCCACTGACGGAGAGCCAGGTGTCCCACAAGACGTCAAAGCGCCTGCAGACCTATGAGCTGACGCTGAGAGACCTTCAGGAAGACGATATTGCCAAGCTGCACCAGCTGTCGGTCGGTGTCGGTTGGCCGCACCGGCCCGACGATTGGCGCCTGCTGCTCAAGGTTGGGAAGGGGTTTGCCGGCTGCGACAAGATCGGCCGAATCGTCGGCTCGGCGATGTGGTTTCCGATGGGCAACGATTTCGCCACCATCGGCATGGTCATCACCACGCCACAGCTACAGGCGCAGGGTGGTGGCGGCTGGCTGATGGATCACGTAATGCAGCAGTGCCACGGCCGTCGTCTTCAGATCATCGCTCCTCAGGTCGCCTATCGTCTCGCCCATGCCTTGGGCTTCAAGGCCGTGAGCGTCGTGCATCAGCACCAGGGCACGGCCATCGACCCGGGAGAGGTTTCGCTGCCGGCCGACACCCGGGTTCGCCCATTGAAAGCCACGGATTTCACCGACATCGCCCGCCTCGACCAGGCCGCCTTCGGCGCCGATAGAGCCGCCATCCTGGAAGAGCTGGTCGGACGCTCCACCGGCACGGTGCTCGAGCGGGAGGGCCATATCGCCGGCTTTGCCCTGTGCCGCAGGTTCGGTCGGGGCCATGTCGTAGGACCGGTCGTCGCGAAGGATTCCAGCGACGCCATCGCGTTGACCGCCCCTCATGTGGCGAAGCATGCAGGAAGATTTCTCAGGGTCGATACCACCCAATCCGAGGGCGATTTCACCGAATTCCTCAAGCGCTGCGGAATGGAGGAACATGAAAAGGTGACCGTGATGACCCACCCTTCTCCCGAGGCGGCCGACACCGAGGTCAGCACTTTCGCGCTGGTGAACCAGTCACTGGGCTAGCCGCTCACGGGATGCCGGATGCCCAGAGCTACCGTGCAAAAAACCGCAGATCGCACTCGCCCACTCTCCTCCTCTCTCCTGACTCTGCTGCGCAGGACCAGATCAATAACATGCCAAAAACCTGGGTAATGGCGGTACTTTCATCTGCTCCTGCTACCGGCTTCGGACATTGCTACCGAATTCATCTCTCAACCTAATCACACCTCCATAACGGCAAGAACATCCTAGTAATGACCATCCGCAGACGCCAGAGTAAAAGGAGCTATGGAGGAACTTATTATGGCAGTCAAGAACCTTGATACCGACATTACCTATCGACGCCTACAGGAGAGCGACCTGCCTGCTGCCCATCGACTCTCGCAGGCGGTTCGTTGGCCGCATCGACACGAAGACTGGCAGTTCGTACTTCGTCTTGGCGACGGTTTCGTCGCAGAGCGCAGCGGCGAAGTCATCGGCACTGCCATGTGCTGGAGCCATGGCAGCGACTACGCAACACTCGGCATGATCATCGTTTCGCCCGAGGCGCAGGGCAAAGGCATCGGGCGCGTATTGATGGAATCGATACTCGACTTGATCGGCGAGCGCAATACGCTCTTGCTCGCCACTCCTGAGGGGCAGCCGCTTTACGAGCGACTCGGCTTCAAGCCCATCGGCACGGTCCACCAACACCAGGGCACCGTCGTTCAGCCCGAAATCGTTGCGCCACCGCCTGGAGAGCGCATACGGCCGGCGGGCGTGAACGATCGCGCCAAGCTGATCGAGCTGGCGACAGCCGGCACCGGCATGCCCCGGGCAGCGGCGCTGAACGAACTGCTTCAGGTCGCCGATGGCGTGGTGCTCGACAGCCAGGGAGAGCTCACCGGATTCGCACTGATGCGGCGCTTCGGTCACGGCTACGTGATCGGACCGGTAGTGGCCTCATCTGCCGAGCGGGCCAAGGCCATGATCAGCTATTGGATGGGGGCACGTGTCGACTCCTTCATCCGTATCGACGTCCACGACTCCGGCCACTTGAGCCCCTGGCTGCAGGAGCTTGGGCTCTTGCAGGTCGATTCCGTCGTTGCCATGGTCAAGGGCGAAGCACCGGTACCGGTTCCCGGCCTGCAGCAGTTCGCCATCATCAACCAGGCACTGGGCTGATCCCGGAACGTCATCACGCATCACGGTCAACACAAAGAGGAGGTGGCGAATAATGCCCCCTCCTCTCCTTTTCTCCACACCAGTACAAGACAATGGCGATAGTGCTGCATGAATATGCCATGACAGGGCAAGGACCTCTTGCATAGCGCGCGGATCGATATATCAACATCGGCGCCGTTTTCGGTGTTTCCTGCCGCCTACCCCTCGAGTTTCGGCGACTCTAAAGAAGACTAAAGCGCCATACTTCTTATCATGACGGGCCGCTGGCCCGGCAAACTCTCGATATCAATCCTCGCCTGATACTCGACGTGAGGTCTTCCCATGCACGAGCGCAACATCGCCGAACAGAGCACTCCCTTTTGGTGGGAAGCGGCACCCGTCAAACCACTGCCGCAGCAGCCGCTGGCCAAGGAACTCGATGTGTTGATCGTGGGCGCCGGCTACGCCGGGCTTGCGGCGGGGCTTGCACTGGCACGGGCTGGACGGTCTGTTGCCGCATTCGATGCCATGAGTCCGGGCGAGGGCGCCTCATCGCGCAACGGCGGCATCACCAGTGGCAGCATTCGCCCGGCCTACGCCACGCTCAGCCGCCGCTTCGGCGAAAAGACGGCGCTGGCCATCGAGGCGGAAGGCAAGATCGCCCGCGAATTCCTCTACGATTTCATCGAAGTCGAAGGACTCGACTGCGACTTCCAGCTCAGCGGCCTGTTTCGCGGTGCCATCGGCCATGAACAGTACGAGAGCATGGCCCGTGGCGCCGAGGCGCTGGCGAAGAGGCTGGGAATCGAGTCCTTTGCCGTTCCGCATGACGAACAGCGCAACTATATCGGCACCGACTTCTATCGCGGCGGCACGGTCAGGATGGACATCGGCGGACTGAACCCGGCCAAGCTCCACGCCGAGCTGTTGCGCGTGGCCCTGGCTGCGGGAGTGACGGTCCATTCGAACACACCCGTAAGCTCGATAGCGCGGGACGGCTCTGGATTCCGCGTCACGACCGTGGCCGGAACGGTTCAGGCGCGGCAGGTTCTGGTCTGCACCAACGGCTATACCGATGGCGCCGCGCCCTACCTGCGCCGTCGCCTGGTGCCGGTCCGCAGCCGCATCATCGCCACCGAGGAACTCGCCCCCGAGGTGATGGCGGGTCTGATGCCCAGGCGAATGATGATGGGCGAGGGCCTGCAGTTGGGCTTCTATTACCGCCCCTCGCCCGACGGCAGGCGGATCCTGCTGGGCGGCCGCGACAGCTCCCGGGTCGGCGACCCGGCGGCACCGACGCTGCGCCTGCGCAAGGGGCTGGTGACACGCTTTCCCGAACTCGAGAACGTGTGCCTCTCGCACAGCTGGTTCGGCAACGTGGCGATGAACCGCGACATGCTACCCCGCATCTTCGAGAAGGATGGCGTGCTCTACGCCACCGGCTTCTGCGGTTCGGGCGTGGTCTGGGCGCCGTGGGTCGGTACGCGTGCAGCCCACAAACTGCTGCGAGGCAGCAAACACCCCTGTTCGGCCTTCGACTTCCGGCCGCCCGCCTTCATCCCGTTCTATCGTGGCAACCCGTGGTTCATGCCGGCCGTCATACAGGGCTATGGAATGCAGGACCGAATCGCAATGTGGCGCGCAAGCCGATGAGCCGAGTCGATGCGGCCATCCGCCTGGCCTGCCAGCCATGCCTCAGGCTCCGTACGCCCCCTGCTCACCCATGTCGACTTCTCGCAGGAGATGCAGCAATGAAATTCGTTTCCTATTGGCACGATACCTCGGCTCCGTTCGACAAGGCTGCAACCGATCCCGTCTCGGGGGAGTTCGAGGTAGCGGTGATCGGCGCAGGCTTCACTGGCCTCAATGCTGCCCGGCAGCTGGCAAAATCCGGCCTCAAGGTCGCCCTGCTCGAGGCCGAACATGTCGGCTATGGCGCATCGGGACGCAACGGCGGGCACCTCAACAGCGGTCATTTCGCCAGCTTCGGCGCCATCAAGGCCCGCTTCGGCGATGCCCAGGCACGCCGCCTGTGGCAAGCCTATGACGACTCGATCGACATGATCGAAGCGATCATCGACGAAGAGAAGATCGACTGCGGCTTCCGCCGCGGCGGCAAGCTCAAGCTGGCCTCCAAGCCCTCCCATGTGAAGAAGCTGCAGGCCATGTGCGATGAGATCCGCCGTGAGGTCGATCCCACGGTGGAGTGGCTGTCGCGCGAGGACGTGCGCAGGGAGCTGGGATCGGACGCTTTCCACGGCGGTGTGCTGTCGCCGAAATCCGCCATGATGCACATGGGGCAATACGCCGTCGGCGTGGCCCATGCCGCTCATCGCCATGGTGCGACCATCTGGGAGCACAATCCCGTCATCGCCCGCGAGCGGGTACCGCAGGGCTGGCGACTGACCACGCCGACCGGCTCCCTGGTCGCCCGGCAGGTCATCCTGGCAACCGACGCCTACACCTCGGAGACCTTCGGCTATTTTCGTCGGCGAATGATGCCGGTCGCCTCCTTCATCATCGTCACGCGCCCGCTCACCGCGGAAGAAGTGGCGGCGACCATGCCGGGCAACCGCAACTATACGAACTCGCTCAACATCGCCAACTACTTCCGCCTCACCCCGGACAACCGGGTTCTGTTCGGCGGCAGGGCAAGGTTCTCGTCGGCGTCGAACCAGAAAACGGACGTCAGCTCCGGGCAACTGCTGCGCAAGCAGATGGCCGAGGTGTTTCCGCAGCTTGCCGACGTCGAGATCGACTACTGCTGGGGCGGTCTCGTCGGCTGCACCCAGGATCGCTATCCGCGCGCCGGCACCGCCGACGGGGTGATCTACGGCATGGGCTATTCGGGACATGGCGCGCAGGTCTCGACCCTGATCGGCAGCGTGCTCGCCGATATCGCCATGGGCCGCAAGGGCACCAATCCGCTCGAGGGCCTGTCCTGGCGAGCCGTTCCCATGCACACGGGAAAACCCTGGTTCCTGCCCATTGTAGGGGCGTACTACCGAATGAAGGACATGCTGCCCTGACCAGTCTCCGCTGATCCCGAGTCAATCGGCTGATCATGACCGAACTCTACCCACCGGTGGCTTCCACCAATCATCGATCCGAGGTTCTCATGCTGCAATCTCTTGACCCGCGCCAGGCTTCCAGCCGGGCAACCCACCCTTCCATCATCGACCTGCGCCAGTTCGCCAGGGAGGCCGTTGCCGCCCCGGCCAACCAAGGCGACGGCCAAACGAATGCCTTCCTGGCGAATCGCACCCCCCTGGCTATTCCCCCCGGCCCGGTCGAGATCGGTGCCATCCGGCTGGAAGCGGGCACGGGCAGCGTGGCCGAGCTGCCGGCCGACGAGTTCATCATCCTGTGCGATGGCAGCCTGACGCTGAACCAGCAGGGCCAGACCCTCGAGCTGGCCGACAGTGCCAGCGCGGTGCTGAGTGCCGGCGCCGGCTTCGACTGGCACTGCCCGGCCCCCGCCACCCTCCTTTATATTCGCTACAAAGGGGAAAGTGCGGGAAAGGGCCGACTGATCGCCATCGACGAAGCGGCCGCCCTGGAGCCCTCCGGCAGCCCCTTGGCGGAACTGCTGGTCGGCCCGACGCCCGCTTGCCGGAACCATACCGACTACCGCTCCGTCGACGAGGAATTCATGTGCGGCACCTGGGACTCGACTCCCTATTACCGTCGCGCCATGGAGTCCCGGCAGTACGAACTGATGCACCTGCTGGCGGGGGCCGTCACGGTCGTGGAGCAGAGCGGCACCACGCGCACCTTCACCAAGGGCGACATCTGCCTGGTCGAGAAAGGGGCGGTATGGAGCTGGGAAAGCCGCGAGGATGTGAAGAAGGTGTACGCGATTTACCGCCCGGCATAAGCTGCGCTCTAGTAATAAAACCAGCAAATAAGAAGGGAGCGGCCAGTGTGGCCGCTCCCTTCTCCTTTCTCACTTCTCACGTTTCGCGTTTCACCGGGATGCACTACCCCTCGGGCATCCCGCTCCTCAGGCTTCCAGCCAGACGTGCTCGGCGAACATGTAGCCCATCAGGCCACCCATCGGGTGAGGACTGAGCCCTCTCAGCTTGGCGTTGTGGCCATCGATGCTGCTCCTGAACATTGGGATGCCGATGCCGCCGTGCTCGTGCACCAGCACCTGCATGTCGGCGTACATCTGCCGGCGCTTGGCGTTGTCGGTCTCGCCGCGCGCCGCCAGCAGCAGCTGATCGAACTGTTCGTTGCGCCAGCCCGATTCGTTGGTGGCGGCGTCGGAGTGGTAGAACAGGCTGAACATCAGGTCGGCGGTCGGCCGGGCACTGATGGCGCCGAAGCCCAGCGGATGCTTCATCCAGTGGTTGGACCAGTAGCCGTCCGACGGCACCCGACGAAGCTCGAGCCCGAGCCCGATCTGCTGCGCCGAAAGCTGCAGCAGTTGGGCGATGTCCACCGAGCCGGTGGCGGCTTCGGAGGCCACCAGGGGAATCGTCTTCCCCGCCATGCCGGAGCGCTCCAGATGATACTTCGCCCGGTCCGGGTCGTACGCGCGCTGCGGCAGCTCGTTGAAGTAGTAACGGTGGTTGGGCGCGATCGGCTGGTCGTTGGCAAGAACGCCGAAGCCACGGAAGGCAACCCGCTGGATCTGCTCGCGATCGAGCAGGTACTTCATCGCCAGCACGAAGTCCGGGTTCTGGACCGGCCCCAGGGCGTCACGCATCACCAGGTTGGTGAAGCCGCCGGTCGGGGTTTCCATTACCGAGGCATTGGCACTGTCCAGCACACGCGGAATCGAGCGCGGATTGACCGGGTTGATGAGATCGACATCGCCGGCGAGCAGGGCATTGATGCGCGCGGCCTCGTCCGGGATCGAAAAGAACTCGATCTCGTCGAGGTAGGGCTGGCCCGGCTTCCAGTAGCTGTCGTTGCGCACCCCGATCGAGCGCACCCCCGGCTGGAACTCCGCGCATTCGAAGGGTCCGGTGCCGTTGGCGAGGCTGAAGTCGGTGGTGCCGTCGCGCACGATGAGGAAGTGGGAGGTGGCGAGGATCGCCGGCAGGTCGGCGTTGGGGCTGACAAGCCGGATATGCACTTCATGCGGCCCGGCGGCCTTGACCTCCTCGAACTGTTGGGCCACGGCGAGCGCCTTGGAGGCGGTCTCAGGATCCTTGTGGCGATTCAGTGAGTAGACCACGTCGACCGAGGTGAACGGCTGGCCATCGTGGAAGACGACGTCCCCGCGCAGCTTGACGACCCAGGACTGGGCGTCGTCGGTGTCGAACGACTCCGCCAGCGACATCTGCGGCACCAGCGTGTCGTCCAGTGTCGTCAGGCCATTGTAGAACATGAAGTGCCGGCAATAGTCGGTGTAGTTCCCGCCCTTGGCCGGATCGAGGGTATCGGCGGTCGAGCTGGTCGCGCTCGCCACCTTGATGCGCCCGCCGCGCTGAGGGGTTTCGGCGAACGCGGACGACGCACCGGTCATCAAGCCGCCGGCGGTGGCGGCCAGTACGGTGCCGGCGGCCATTCCCCGCAGTACATCGCGCCGCGAGAGGCCATGCACGCCTCCTTGGCCGGCTGTGCGAATCAGGTCCGAAGCAGCCTGAGCAAAGGGCAGTTTGTTGTTTTGCATCTCATGCCTCCAGTGTCTTCTGTCATTGCACCATTGTCATTGACGACTATCGTTGCGCCCTACTTGGCTCCCGGGAATCTCGAGCCGCCTCGTCGCAACTCCACCTATCCTCGGGAACATCCCAAGTTCCAAATCATTACAGCACCCGCCCCTTGAACGACTGCCCTGTTTTCAGCGCGATTTATTATATGATCCACGGTATTTTCCCTACTTACCGGCACATCATGCCGCCAATATTCGCTGAGCCTCTGGCCAAGCTTGCATACGAATGGCAGGCAAGATTGTCCTAGTCTTGGCCGTTCGATGTTGTCAGAGTTAAGTGTCATTACCTCTAACCCTGACCCGTGGAAGGAAGGTGTCCCAATGAGTTTTCTCTACAAATCCGAACCGGTTCGCGGCGCACGTTGGGCCGAGCTGTTCGCCGAACGTGAGCCAGACATCGACTTTCATATCTGGCCCTCCATCGGCGATCCAAGACAGGTGCGCTATCTCGCCGCCTGGCAGCCGCCAGAGGACATCGCGCAGACTTTTCCCAATCTGGAACTGGTGTTTTCGGTGGGAGCCGGTGTCGACCAGTTCGATCTGTCTCGGATACCGGAGCACATTCCTGTCGTGCGAATGATAGAAAGCGGCCTGGTCGCGGGCATGGTCGAATATGCCACGCTGGCCGTGCTGGCTGCCCACCGTGACTGGCTCGCCTATGCCAGCCAGCAGCGCGAGGAGATATGGAAGCCGATGCCGGTACGCACGGCGAACACGCGCCGCGTCGGGGTGCTCGGCATGGGCGTCCTGGGCCAAGCAGTGCTCGAGAAGCTGCGCGACTTCGGTTTCCAATGCGCCGGTTGGAGTCGCTCGGCGCGCAGTCTACCCGGCATCGAATGCTTCGCCGGCGAGCAGGGGTTGGCAGACTTCCTTGCGCGCACCGAGATCCTGGTCTGCCTGCTGCCGTTGACCGACGAGACGCGTGGCATCCTGTCGCGGGAATTGTTCCGGCAACTGCCGCCAGGGGCCATGTTGATCAACCTGGGACGCGGCGATCACCTGGTCGAAACCGACCTGCTGGAGGCCCTGGATAGCCAACATCTCTCGGCGGCGATTCTCGACGTCTGCAGCGTCGAACCGCTGTCGGAGGGACACCCTTTTTGGCATCACCCACACATCATGTTGACGCCCCATATCGCCAGCATGACGCAGCCGGACACATCCGCCGAGGCAGTGCTCGACAACCTGCACCGGCACCGGGAAGGGTTGCCGCTGGTCGGGTTGGTGGATAGGACGCGAGGCTACTAGTTTTCCGTTTTATCCAGTCGTGATGTTGGATAACACGCATCATATCGTGATACCAAGCGCTACTGATTGCAGCACCTTCAACGGCCACCGCAGAAAGTGTCATGCATGCGGAACATCGAAAAGGAAACTGCTCGAGTCTTGCGGCAATAAAGCATCGCCTTGGATCTGGCCGCCATAAACTTGTCAGTGCTTACACACCGACACGGGCCCAGGCACTCGAATACGCGTTCAGGTTGACCGGAAGACTCCAACCTCCCGGCTTGCTTGAATCCGGATGCCTGCCCCAGACCACCACGATGAAACGAGGTATGTGATGGTGGAGAATCTTGCGATTGCGACAGCGGCACTGAGCACGGCGGTGCCCAATCTGGCCCCAGACGAGGTGAAAGCCCTGGTCTGCCGTCTCTACGGTATCACTGGCAGCGTCAAATCACTGGCGGGCGAGCGTGACCAGAATTGTCGTATAGAGACCGCAGACGGCAGGCGTTACGTCTTCAAGATCAGCAATCCATCCGAGCCGGTTTCGGTCATCGATTTTCAGATCGCAGCACTCGACCACATCGCCCGCGTAGCGCCGGACCAGCCGGTGCCTCGCGTCGTGCGGACCCTCGATGGACGTTCACGCGACACGGTGACCTTGCCCGACGGGGTCGAGACCACCGTGCGGATGCTGACCTATCTCGACGGCACCCAGATACGCGAGACACCTCGGACCGCTACGCAGCGTCGCGCCATGGGCACGGTGCTCGCAGAATTGAACCTCGCGCTGCGCGATTTCTGGCACCCAGGGGCAACGCATGACCTGCTGTGGAACGTTTCTACCGCGCACCGGCTGGCCGACAAGCTCGATGCCATCGTGGACGCCCCGCGTCGTGCGCTCGCCGAGTCGTTCATGACGCGCTTCACCGACCACGTGCTGCCCCGCCTTGCCTCGGTACGGGCTCAGGTCATCCACAACGATTTTCACCTCTACAACGTGCTGGTCGCACCCGACGATCATGAGCGCATCGTGGGGATCATCGACTTCGGCGACATGCTGCATGCGCCTCTGGTCGGCGAGGTCGCGACGGCGGCAGCCTTCCACACCACGGGCAATGCCGACCCGTTCGAGGGAGCGGCGCAGTTCGTCGGGGCCTATCACGCGACGTTGCCGCTTACCGACATCGAGCAGGAGATCGTTGCCGATCTCATGGCGACACGCCACCTCATCACCGTATTGATTTCGGAATGGCGCGCCAAGCGCTATCCCGAGAACCACGACTACATCATGCGCCACAATCCTGCGTCCTGGGCGGCGCTGGCCATGATGAACGCACTTTCCCGCGATGAAGCGCGCGACCGCTTGCTGGCCGAAGTACGAAAAGGAGAAAGCCGATGAACAGCACCACTGACCTCAACATGGTCAACGCCTATATTCCCGGTCGCGTCGACGTGGGCCCCGTCACCGCGGCGATGATCGAGCGGCGCGATGCCTTGCTCGGCCCGGCCTACCGACTGATGTACGAACATCCGCTGCACATCGTGCGCGGCGAAGGCGTGTGGCTGATCGATCCGGAAGGTCGCCGCTACCTCGACATCTACAACAATGTCGCCTCGCTCGGGCACTGCCACCCGGCGGTTACCGAGGCGATCTGCCAGCAGGTGAAGGTCCTCGCGACCAACACCCGCTACCTGCACGACACGATTCTCGAACTTGCCGAGCGCCTGCTCGCCACCGTGCCCGAGACCGAGCTTGCCCATCTCATGTTGACCTGTACCGGCAGCGAGGCGAACGATGTCGCCTATCGCATCGCTCAGGTCCGTACCGGCGGCACCGGTGTGATCGTGACCGAAACCGCCTACCACGGTTTCACCGATGCGGTGTCGAAATTCTCACCATCGCTCGGTACGACGGTCGATCTCGGCGCTCACGTGCGCACGGTCCCTGCACCGTGCCTCTATCATGCCGAAGGGGTCGATCTCGCCGAGCGCTTTACCCGCGACGTCGAGGCGGCAATCGCCGATCTGAAGCGCCACGGCATCAAGCCGGCAATGCTCTTGGTCGATTCCGTCTTCACCAGCGACGGCATCCTCCCCGAGCCCACGGGCTTCCTGAAGGGCGCGGTCGATGCCATCAAGCGGGCCGGCGGCCTGTTCATTGCCGACGAAGTGCAGCCCGGCTTCGGCCGCACGGGCGAGCACATGTGGGGCTTTCAGCGTCACGGCATCTCCCCGGACATCGTCACCATGGGCAAGCCGATGGGCAACGGACAACCCATCGCAGGACTGCTGGCCACCGCTGATGCGCTGGCGGAGTTCGGCAAGAACTCCAGGTACTTCAATACCTTCGCCGGTAACACCGTGTCCTGTGCGGCGGCGCTGGCGGTGCTGGATACGATCGAAAAGGAAGACCTGATACAGCATGCCGCCAGGGTCGGGAAGCTCCTGCGCGACGGCATCGTCGAGCTTGCCAGCCGGCACGAGGCCATCGGCGACGTACGCGGCGTTGGCATGTTCGTCGGCGTGGAGCTCGTCGCGGACCGCGCAACGCGAGCACCCGACCGTGAACTCACCACCCGGGTCGTCAATCGCATGCGCGACAAGGGTGTGCTGTTGAGTGCCTGCGCAATGGGCCACAATGTGCTCAAGATTCGACCGCCGTTGGTGCTGTCAGCGGAACAGGCCCGAATGGTGATCGAAGTGCTCGACGAAGCGCTGGGCTTCGCGGCACAAGCACAGTAACCGGCGCCGGCCTCGAAGGTAATCGACCATGCGATCTGCAGCCTCCCTCGATCAGTTCGACATGAAGATTCTCGTGCATCTTCAGCGCGAGGGACGCTGCTCGAATGTCGACCTGTCCGCGGCCGTCGGCCTCAGTGAGAGCCCATGCCTCGCCCGTACCAAGCGACTGCAGGAGATCGGTGTCATCCGGGGCTACGGCGCGGACGTCGCGCTGGAGAAGTTGGGCAGCCACGTCATCGTGTTCTCCGAGGTGACCATCAGCAACCATCGGCCGCACGACTTCCGCAAGTTCGAAACCGGGGCCGGCAAGTACGACGAGATCGTCGAATGCTACAACGTCAGCGGCGGCTACGATTACCTTCTGAAAATCGTGGCGCCGGACATCGCGCATTTCCAGGCGCTCATGGAGCGGCTGTTGGAAGACGACATCGGCATCGAGAAATTTTCCAGCCGGGTCGTCTTGCGCCGGCCACTCGATCAACGCGGATATCCACTGACTGTGATCGCAACCGGAAAGCCAAGTTGGGCATGACGTGCCGCAGCAACGAGAGACTCGACCGTTCGGCTCGTATGCCACCGCGCGGAGCGCATGAAGCAACGGGTGGCAACGGCTCAATGGCCGCGACAGAACGGTGCCGACAGCATCTTCCGAAACAGTGACGATTACGAAACTATCGGTTCTGGCGAAGTGAATAGTCGCAATAAAACGTTGCGGCCGGATGACTATCATGGTCCTGGGTGCACCGTGTCAACCGCCGAGGATAACTGGCAGGCCGACACCCGCGCCGGAACGGCGCGGCTCGCACCAGGCCCAACGTTCATTTGATATTCGGCGGACAGACCCATGCACACAGATAATCTCGTCACCCTGGACCGCGATCACCTCGTCCATCCGGTCGTCAACTACCGCTCTCATGAACAGCGCGGCGTCACGGTACTCACGGCGGGCCGCGGTGCCTACCTGCAGGACAGCAGCGGTCGCGAGCTCCTCGATGCCTTCTCCGGCCTCTGGTGCGTCAACACCGGCTACGGCCATGAGAGCATCGTGCGTGCCGCCGAGGAGCAGATGCGCCGGCTGCCCTACGCTACCGGCTATTTCCATTTCGGCTCCGAACCGGCCATCCGACTGGCCGCCAAGCTGGTGGAATTGACCCCGGCATCGCTGCAGCGCGTCTATTTCACCATGGGCGGCTCCGATGCGGTGGATTCAGCGATCCGCTTCATCGTCAACTACTGGAACGCTCAGGGCAAAAGCGAGAAGAAGCATTTCGTCACCCTGGAGCGCGGCTACCATGGATCCTCGTCCCAGGGCGCGGGGCTGACCGCCCTGCCGGTGTTCCATCGCAACTTCGATCTACCGCTGCCCAACCAGCACCGCATCCCCTCGCCCTACCCTTACCGCAACCCGCTCGGTTCGGATCCCGCCGCCATCATCGAAGCGTCCGTGGCGGCACTGCGTGACAAGGTAGGGGAGCTCGGCGCCGATCGTGTAGCCGCCTTCTTCTGCGAACCCATTCAGGGCTCCGGCGGTGTGATCGTACCGCCCAAGGGCTGGCTGAAAGCCATGCAGGAGTGCTGCCAGGAGCTGGGCATACTGTTCGTGGTCGACGAGGTGATCACCGGCTTCGGTCGCACGGGGCCGATGTTCGCCTGCGAAGCCGAAGGCGTCACGCCGGACCTGATGACCCTGGCCAAGGGCTTGACTGCCGGCTATGCCCCCATGGGTGCCGTGATGATTAGCGATGCCGTCTACCAGGGCATCGCCGAAGGCGGCGGGGCGGAATTCCCGATTGGACACGGCCATACCTACTCCGCCCATCCCGTGAGTGCCGCCGTCGCCCTGGAGGTGCTGCGCCTGTATGAGGATGGCCTGCTCGCGAACGGCATCGCCCTGGCACCACGGTTCGAAGAAGGTCTGCGCTCCATGCTCGCTCATCCCCTTGTCGGCGATGCTCGCAGTCGCGGCTTCCTTGGCGCCCTCGAACTGGTTGCCGACAAGCAGAGCAAAGAGCGCTTCGACCCTTCATTAAAATTGGCCGATCGTCTCTTCGAAGCCGCCTATGGCAACGGCATCATCCTGCGGGCTTTCGCCGATAACGTTCTTGGCTTTGCTCCCGCACTTTGCTATACAAGTAATGACTTCGACTTACTGTTCGAACGCCTCGAACGTACCTTGAATGCGGTGCTCGACCAGCCCGAAGTACGCCAGGCCCTGCGCTGATAGTCGCATGCGACGCACGCAGGTAATGGTGCGTCGCATTTTTCTGTCATTGCCGGACCGACAGACCGAACCCACCGGAGCCCTGGATGATCGGCGCACCCAAACTGGACCGCCTCGACATACGCATTCTGAGTCATTTGCAGCGCAACGGTCGTATATCGAATGTCGCTTTGGCAGACGCCGTTGGACTCTCCCCCAGCCCCTGCCTGACTCGTGTCAAACGCCTGGAAAAAGCCGGTTACATTATCGACTATGGCGCCCACTTACAGCTCGAGAAGCTCGGCAGCGTTCAGCGGGTCTTCACCCAGCTAACGCTCTCCGACCATCGGCTCGAAGACTTTGCGCGCTTCGAGTCCTATATACGCAAAGTGGATGAAGTTCTCGAATGTCATCTGGTGAGTGGTGGATTCGACTACCAGTTGACCTTCCTTACCCGCAACGTCGTCCATTACCAAAGTGTCATGGAGGACCTGCTCGAGCAGAATATCGGTATCGACAAGTACTTCAGCTATATCGTGATCAAGTCGCCCGTCGTGAAAAAATACTATCCCATTGAAAAACTGATCAGCGATGACGACTGATCCCTCCCGACTGGGTTCTCTCCTCCTTACCCTATCACCACCCCCCATTACCCTAACGGCATAAGCTTCCGTGAGCTCCCTCGTAAACGCCCTAATCTGCGATTGCAGGACCTCATTACGAAAGCCTCCGCCGGGACGGGGCGCCTAATATAGGGTCCATGCAGCAGCCGGCATCGTCTCGGGGCAAGGCCCTTTGGCTGCTCTGGCTTCGACACCCATTACATCAACGAGGCAGCAGCCATGGCCCTGAATCTCGATCGCTCCGATCTTGTGCGCTCCGACAACTTCATCGACGGACAATGGCAACCAGGTGCCGCCGGTGACCAATACACCGTCAGCGATCCGGCAACCGGCGAGACCATTGCCAGCGCCGCCGACAGCACCGCCGCCGATGCACAGGCTGCCACCGTTGCAGCGCACCGCGCATTCGACAGCTGGCGTCAGCAACCGGCAGCGGTGCGTGCACAGATCATCAAACGCTGGTATGCCCTGATCGTGAAACATACCGAGGATCTCGCCCGCCTGATCTCCCGCGAGCAGGGCAAGCCCTTGGCGGAAGCCCGCGGCGAAGTGGCGTACGGCGCCTCCTACGTGGACTGGTTCGCGGCGGAAGCGGTGCGTAGCTACGGCGACATCATCCCCGCCCCGGTGGGCAGCAAGAGGATGCTGGTGACCAAGGAGCCGGTCGGCGTGGTGGCGGCGATCACGCCGTGGAACTTCCCGCTGGCGATGATCGCCCGCAAGATCGCGCCGGCCCTCGCCGCCGGCTGCACCGTGGTCGCCAAGCCGGCCGAGGACACGCCGCTGACCGCGCTGGCGCTGGTCGCACTGGCGGAGGAAGCCGGGCTGCCCGCCGGCGTGCTGAACATCGTCACCTCCTCGCGCGAACGAGTGGGCGAGGTCGTGGGTGCCTGGCTGAGCGATTCCCGGGTGCGCAAGATCACCTTCACCGGCTCGACGGCGGTCGGCAAGCTGCTGGCCCGCGATTCGGCCGCCACGCTCAAGCGCCTGTCGCTCGAACTCGGTGGCAACGCCCCCTTCATCGTGTTCGAGGATGCCGATCTCGATGCCGCGGTCGAGGGCCTGATGGCCGCCAAGTTCCGCAATGGCGGCCAGACCTGCGTCAGCCCGAATCGGGTCTACGCCCAGGCGTCGGTCTATGAGGCCTTCGCCGACAAGCTGGTGGCCCGTGTCCAGTCGCTGCGCGTCGGTCCCGGCGACCGTGAAGAGAGCCAGATCGGCCCGATGATCAATGGCCGCGCCATCGACAAGATTGAACGTCACGTTCAGGATGCCCTGGCCCGAGGCGCCACGCTGCTCACCGGGGGGCAGCGCCTGAGCGGCGGCGTCACCAGCGGACCCAACTACTACGCTCCCACCGTGCTCGGCGACGCCAGCCACGACATGGAGCTGGCCCAGGACGAAACCTTCGGCCCGGTGGTGCCCCTGTTCCGCTTCGCCGATGAAGAAGAGGTGGTGACGGCGGCCAACGATACGCCCTACGGCCTGGCCGCCTATTTCTTCTCCCGCGATGTGGAACGCATCTGGCGCCTCGCCGAGCGTCTGCAAACCGGCCTAGTTGGTATCAATGAAGGCGCGCTCGCCGCCGAGTCGGCTCCCTTTGGCGGCATCAAGGAGTCGGGCTACGGTCGCGAAGGCTCACGCTACGGCCTCGACGACTACATGGCGACCAAATACCTGTGCCAGGGTAACCTCACCTGAAAGGCGCAGGCCGAAGCGGTATAAAAACTCGTAGTCAGGCCAGGAGAAGCCCCATGCCGGCTCCATTGCTAGCGATTCCATCCACGCCGGACCTGCCGGAGCGCGCCGATGCCGTGGTTATCGGCGGCGGCATCATCGGCGTATGTGCCGCCTATTACCTGGCTCGCCAGGGCGTGAGCGTGGCACTGATCGAAAAGGGCCGCATCGGAGCCGAGCAGTCCAGCCGCAACTGGGGCTGGTGCCGCCAGCAGAACCGTGACGCACGCGAGCTGCCACTGTCGACCAAGAGCCTCGAGCTGTGGGAGGAGATCACCGCCGACCTCGGTGAGGACCTCGGTTTCCGCCGCTGCGGGCTGTTCTATCTGTCGGATAGCCAAGCCGAGCTGGATGGCTGGGCCAAATGGCGCGACTTTGCCATCACCCAGGGGGTCACGACCCATATGCTGAGCGCCGCCGAAGCCACCGAGCGCGGCGCGATGACCGGCAAATCCTGGCTGGGGGGAGTGTTTTCACCCACGGACGGCATCGCCGATCCATCGCGGGCGGCACCGCTGATCGCCAAGGGCGTCATCAAGCATGGCGGGTCGATTCATCAGTTCTGCGCAGCACGCGGGGTCGAAACCGAAGCTGGACGCGTGTCGGGGGTGATCACCGAGAAGGGCGTGATCAAGACGTCACAGGTGGTGATGGCCGGCGGCGCCTGGGCCTCCTCCTTCTGCCGCCAGCTCGGCATACGCTTTCCGCAGGCGTCGGTGCGCTCCTCTATTCTCTCGGTCATGCCAGGCGCCAAGGGCCTGCCCGATGCGCTGCACACGGCAGAGGTAACGGTCACTCGACGGGGAGACGGCGGCTATACGCTTGCCACCTCGGGGCGCGCCTGCCTGGATCCGACGCCGCAGCAGCTTCGCTTTTCATCGCATTTCCTGCCAATGTTCGCCAAACGCTGGCAACTGCTCTCCCCCGGCGACCTGCAGGGCTGGCTGTCCGGCCATGAGACGCGCAGGAAATGGGCGCTCGACCGGCCCACTCCGATGGAGCGGGTGCGCATTCTCGATCCGCGCCCATCGGAGCGAATCCTGAGGGAGACCCTGGCCCGTGCACGCCTGCTGTTGCCCGCCCTGGGCAGTGTGCCCGTTCAAGCTGGCTGGGCGGGCTACATCGACAGCACGCCCGACGGCATCCCGGTCATCGACGAACCGGCTAACTTGCCCGGCTTCCTGCTGGCCGCCGGCTTTTCCGGTCATGGCTTCGGCATCGGCCCCGGCGCCGGACGCCTGATCGCGGAAATGGTCACCGGCAAGACGCCCTTTGTCGATCATCAGCAGTACCGACTGGCTCGCCTGAACAAGGGCGCCTGGGGCAAGGTATCGGAGTTTTGAAGGCAGGCCGGTTCCATCCCTGAGTATCACACCCCGAAGGGATAGGTATCCGGCACCTCCTCGGGCCGCCACAGCTCGCCCTTGTCGAACGGCTCCACGGCGCGGGTCTCGTCGAGGTGGAAGACGGCATCGAACTGCTGGGCCACGGAAGCCTTGAAGTAGTGGCTGATGCGCTCCGACTCGGGGCGGTAGATCACGCCGATGGCACGCTCCCACAGCGGCTCCTTCAGGGGGGCCGCACGCTCGCCGAGGGGCAGGTAGAAGTCACCATTGCCGCTGTCGTGGAACAGCCGCTCGACGCTGCCCTCCATGGAGGGCCGGACCCGACGGTGCTCCACCGGGCCATCCCAGTCACGAGCCGCCGAGACGAAGCCGGTATGGGTGGTGAAGCCCACCAGCAGCGCCTGGTCGGCACCGAAGCGATGACGCACCAACTGGCCGACGTTGTGCTGGCCACGGTGCCAGCCCATGTCGGTGAACGAGGCATCGCCCAGATGCGAGTTGTGCGCCCAGACCACGAGCTTGCCCTGCCCACCCTGGCGGCGCAGGTGCTCACGCAGCTCGACAATGGTATCGGTCATATGCTCATCGCGAAGGTTCCAGGTATCCACCCGTGAGCCGAACATGGCACGGTAATAATGCTCCGCATTGACCACCACACGGGCATTCTGCTCGGCGAAGAACTGCTCGTCCCGCGAGCGCGGGCCATCCTCGCCCAGGTAACCGGCCGACTTCTCCAATAGGTCGGCAAGCAGGCGCACGGCGGCATCCTCGCAGATACGGCTGAGACCGAAGGCAGCATCGTGCCCATAACGCACCGGATCGCCGCCATGGTCGAGGCAGCCGTAGCCCTCGCGGGCGATACGCGCCTGCTCCGGGTCGATGCCTTCAAGATACTCGATTACTGCCTCCGCCGAGCGGTGCAGGCTGTAGATGTCCAAGCCGTGAAAACCCACCTGCTCGTTGGCTTCCTTGCCGGCGTTGTGCTCCTCCAGCCAGCCGATGAAGTCGCGCACCTCGGTATTGCGCCACATCCACTGCGGGAAACGCTGGAAATCGTCGAAGGCGGTCTTGAGGGTGTCGTCTCCCTCACCGCGCACATAGCGGTTGAGCCGCAGCGCATCGGGCCAGTCGGCCTCGACGATCACCGCCTCGAAGCCCTTCTCGCGGATCAGCCGCCGGGTGATCTCGGCACGCATACGGTAGAACTCGGCCGTGCCGTGGGAGGCCTCACCGAGCAGTACCAGCGGGCGCTCGCCGACCTGCTCCAGCAGGTCGTCGTAATCGCTGCTGCGACCGGCAAGCGGCTTGGCATTGTCGCGAACGTAGTCCTGGGGAGTCGTCATGCTGCACCTCCTCCATGAAGGCCTGTGACCGCTCTCAGAACTGTAGAAACCACTCCCGCTTACGCTCAAGAAGTTATCGTCTGAGGATCACCAGCCAGCGCCCCAGGTTCAGAATGCTCGCCAGCGACGCCGCCACGTAAGTGAAGGCACAGGCGGTGAGCACGTGACGGGCGCCGGGCATGTCATAGGGCGGTACGTACTCCCTGAGCAGCGGCAGGGCGCGATTGAAGCTGGCATCGAACTCTACCGGTAGGGTTACCAGGTGCACCAGCGCCGCCGTGCCGAAGCTGATCACCGCCGCGGCGATGACGATGGCCAGCCCGCCAGGCAGCCGGGTGAGGATGAACAGGAAAGGCGCGGCCATCATCAGCAGGGCGCCGAGCTTCTCGGCCCGCTGCGCCACGCCGACCATGCGCGCCCGGGCGGTCAGCGGTGCATAGCCTTCATGGTGCTGAATGGCATGGCCGACCTCATGGGCGGCCACGGTCACTGCCGTCAGCGAACGACCCTCGTAGTGCTCGCGGGATAGCCGCACCCGTCGCGCCTCCGGGTCGTAATGGTCGCCCTGCTCCGTCATCTCCACCTTGACGCCTTCGATGCCCATGCGGCGCAACAGATGGTCGGCCAGCTCGGCACCGGTACCCGGATAGTCGTCACGACCGCGGGAATGACGCGCCAGCACCCACTTGGCCCAGACGTTGGGCAGCAGGAAGATGGCCAGCAGCAGGGCAATGACAACTACGATCATGGCGTCATGCGTCTCGTCTCAGGGGGCACTGAATAGGACTTAGCGTACCCGTTTCGGGTTCATGCTGTCGCGTTGGCTCTTGACGCCGACGCGCCACAAGAACAATAATTATTCGCGTTTGAAATAATAACCCATTCAGGCCCATACCATGTGCGCAACCTCCCCCGACCCGACGACGGCCCGCGCGCAGGCCGCCACGCCGCACGAGCGTTCGAGCAAGCCCGGCATCGTCGAGAGCAGCGCGCTGCTCGATGAGCAGGGCCAACTGATCATCGAACACCGCGGTAAACGCTACCAACTGCGCGAGACGCGCAACGGCAAGTTGATACTGACCTCATAAACCCGACGAAAAGAACGCCAGCCAGGTAGCCCACGCCACCCAGCCAGCCGCTCATCGCCTGATACGACAAGGGAACTTCAGGAACATGAAGCGAGCAACGAGCTGTACCGGCGCCATGGCGCTGTTTCTGCTGTCACCGCTGGCCTTGGCCCAGTCATCCTCCGGCCAACATACAGCGACGCCCGACGCGACGTCCGAACTGGCACCGCTGGTGGTTACCGGTACGCGTACCCCCACCGACGCCTTCTTCGCCCCGTTGATCGTCGACGTAATCGACCGACACGACCCGACGCTGCACACCGCTTCACGGGTCGAGGACATCCTCGCCGACCAGCCCGGCCTGCACGTCGCCGGTCAGGGGCGGCGCAACGGTCAGACCCTGAGCCTGCGCGGCTTCGACAGGAACGGCGTGCTGGTACGCCTCGATGGTGTTCGCCAGGACATCAACACCGGGCACCTGGGCAACTTTTTCCTCGACCCTGCGCTGCTGCGCGAGGTGCAGATCGCCCGCGGCGCCCTGTCGAGCCTCTATGGCAGCAACGCCATGGGCGGCGTGATCAGCTTCGAGACGGTCGACGCCGGGGATCTGCTGCGCGCCGGCGAGAACGGCGGAGCCCGGCTCTCGCTGCGCGGCGCCACTGCCAGCGACGAACTCGGTGCCACGCTGAGCCTGTTCGGCAAGCGCGACTTGAGCGACGGCAGCAGCCTCGACGGCCTGGTCGCCCTGGGCCGCAGCGAATCCGGCGACATCCGCCGCGCCGGCGGCCAGACCACGCCGGAGGATGCCAGCCTCGACAGCCTGCTGGCCAAGGGCGGCTGGCAGCTCGGCAATGAGCACCGCCTGTTCACCAGCTGGCAGCACTATCGTGAAGACGCCAACCAGCCGCCCAACCCGCAGCAATTGGCGGTCGAGGATGGCAATCTGCGCGATCGGACCACCACCAGCGACAACCTGCAGCTGGGCCATCGCTGGACGCCGACGCCAGTCACTCAGCTCGACACTCGCCTGACCCTGAGCCGCCAGGACATCGACGAGCCTACTGCGGAGCGTACCCTGCAGCGCCTGGGCGTACAGAGCGACGGCTATCATCGCCTGGAGCACGGCTGGCTGTCCCAGACCCTGGTCTTCGGCGCCGAGGCAAGCCGTGCCACCCAGCGCCCGGGCGGTACGGCGTCGGGCTTCCCCGAGGCCGACATCGATAGCACCGCGCTCTATCTCGACGATACCCTCACCCTCGGCCGCTATCTCGACCAGGGCGGTGCCGGTGAGTTCGATCTCGGCCTCGGCGCTCGCCACGACAGCTACCGCGCCGAGGATGCCGATGGCCGCGAAAGCGACAAGAGCCGTCTCTCGCCACGTCTGCGACTGGCCTGGCGCCCCAGCAACGAGTTGATGCTCTATACCGGCTACGCCGAGGCCTTCCGCGCCCCCACGCTCTCCGAGCTCTATGCCGACGAGCGTCACTTCGGCGGCTTCTGCATGGGCCCCTTCGTCTGCGTTCCCGACAACTTCTGGGTGCCCAATCCCGACCTCCAGCCGGAGACCAGCAAGAGCTGGGAGAGCGGCCTAGCCTGGCGCTTCGGCGACTGGGGCCTGCGTGCCAGCTACTTCGATACTCGGGCCGAGGATTTCATCGACACCGAAGTCGACATCTTCGCGGGCACCACGCGGGCGGTTAACGTCAGCCGGGCTCAGCTATGGGGATATGACGCCCGCCTCGACTGGTCGCCTTCCAGCCTCCCAGTCACGGCCTTCCTGGGCCTGGCCGAGGTCAGCGGACGCGACCGCGACAGCGGCGAGCCGCTCGGCAGCCTGACCCCGCTGGAAGCCTTGGCCGGCCTCGACCACCACCTCGCCGGCACCGACCTGACGCTGGGCTGGCGCGGCCGCTTCGCCCGTTCCTTCGACAAGCAGGGCGAGGATCAAGCACTGCCCGGCTACGGCCTGCACGACGTACAGCTCGCCTGGCAAGTCACTCCGCTGCTTTCCGCTTCGCTCAAGTTGCGCAACGTTGCCGACAAGGAGTGGTACCGCCCCGACGGCAACCTCGGCGACGGGCGCAGCCTGCTCGCCAACGTCAGCCTGCAATGGTGACCAAGGAGACTTCCATGAACGCAACAGATGCCACGATCCAGACCCGCCAAGCCATTCTCGAAGCCCTGGACGCCACCCGAGCGACCTCCCCTCACCTGCCGGCGCTGGAGATCGCCCAGCGCCTGGACATCAGCGAGGGCGAGCTGCAGGCCGCCCGCCTAGGCCGCGACGTGCTGACCCTGCCGCTGTCACCCCATGCGCTGGCCGCTCGCTTCCACCAGTTGGGCGAGGTCAAGGCCCTGACCCGCTCGCGCCATGCCGTACTCGAACAGCAAGGGCGCTACCCGGCGCTGCGCGGCTCCGAGCAAGCCGGCCTGCTGCTCGACCCGGGCGGGCTAGACCTGCGCCTGCACCTGGCCCAGTGGCACTGGGCCTGCCTGATTCGCGACCGGCTGCCAGCCAAGGATGGCGAGACCGCACAGCGCCTGAGCCTGCAGGTCTTCAACCGCCACGGCATCGCCCTGCACAAGGTCTTCTCGCAGGCGGACGAAGCGCCCGAGGCGTGGCAGGAGCTGGAAGCGCTGGGCATCGTTGATGTGCCCGCCTTCACCCAGTTCGTCGAACCGCCTCCGCGGCCTCTGCCGCAGCTTCCCACCCTGGCCGACGAATGGTCGCACATGAGCGACGTGCACCAGTTCCTTGGCCTGCTGCGCCGCCACGAGCTGCGCCGTCACGAAGCCAATGCGCTGATGGAGGGCCGCTTCACTCGCGCCCTTCGAACAGCGACCTGCGGGCAGGCGCTGTTCGAGGCCGCCGCGAGCAACCTGCCGCTGATGCTGTTCGTCGCCAGTCCTGGTTGCGTGCAGATCCGCACCGGCACGGTTCCGGCGCCGCAGCGCATGCGCGGCTGGCTCAACCTGTTCGGGGAAGATTTCACCCTGCACCTGGACGATGCCGGTATCGCCAGCGTCTGGCAGGTACACAAGCCCAACCGCAACGGTGGCGTCACCAGCCTGGAAGCTTTCGACGCTCAGGGAGGGCTGGTACTGCAGATCTTCGCCGAACGCCGCGAGGGCCAGTCCGAGCGAAGCGAATGGCGCCAGTTGCTGGATGGCCTCGATGCTCGCGAGGCAGCGGCATGAGGATACCGTCCTGGCTGACCTGGTTGGCCAGCCTGATCCTGCTGGTCGGGCACATGCAGGCATCGGCTGCGCCGCCACGCACCGTGGTGATCGGCAGCGACGTGGCCGAGATACTCGCCGCCCTCGATGGGCTGGAAGGCGTGGTCGGACGCGACGATACCAGCCAGTTTCCTGAGGGCATCGCGGCCCTGCCCTCGGTGGGCTACCTGCGCCAGCTGGCAGCCGAAGGCATCCTGTCGCTTGCCCCCGAGCGGCTGATCGTGACCGCCGCGGCCGGCCCACATGAGGTACTGGGCCAGCTCGAGGCGGTCGGTGTCGAGGTCATGCGCATCGAGCAGGGAGCGAGCCTGGCAGCGCTACCCGACAAGGTGCGGGCGGTGGCCCGCGCCATCGGTCGTGACGCTGCGGGCGAAGCGCTGGCGACCGAGGTCGAGACGGATCTCGCCCGGCTCGAAGCACTGCGCAGCGCCACGCCAGGCACCCAGCCGCGCACCATGTTCCTGCTCAGCCATAGCGGCATGACACCCATGGCCGCGGGACACGATACTGCCGGCCAGGCCATTATCGAAGCTGCCGGGGCGCGCAATGCTTTCGCCGGCTTCACCGGCTACAAGGCGGTGGGCGCCGAGGCACTGGTGAATGAAGCCCCCGAAGAGGTAATCGTCACCCGGAGTGGGCTCGAGGGCATCGGCGGCGAAATCCAGCTGTGGCAGCTCCCAGGACTTGCCATGACGCCGGCAGGGCGCGAGCGCAGCCTGATCGTGTGCGATGACCAGGCGGCACTCGGCTTCGGCCCGCGTACACCCCTGGCCCTGCTGGCGTTGCACCGGGCGCTGCATGAGGCAACCGATGCCACCAGCCACGCTGCCGAGGAGGGTTGCTGGAGGGTGGCGCCATGAGCCGTGTTGTCACTTCCACCCTGCCCCGCCGGCGCAACGCCGCCGCAAGAGGTAGAAAAGTCACGCCAGCTCCATCCCGGGTGCTGGCTGCCCTGGCTCTGGCCGTGCTGGCAGCCCTGCTGATCGCAGCCATGAGCGGCAGCGCGGGGCTTTCGCCGAGAGTACTGCTCGGCGAATGGCCCTCTCCGCTGGCCTGGCAGGTATGGTGGCAGCTGCGCCTGCCGCGTCTGCTCCTGGCCGCACTGGTCGGCGCCATGCTGGCCAGCAGTGGCGCGGCCATGCAGGGGCTGTTTCGCAATCCCTTGGCCGACCCCACCCTGCTGGGCCTGGCCAGCGGTGCGGGGCTTGCCGTGGCGCTGTGGATCGTATTGTTCGATGGTGCCGCCGGTTCCTTCGGCCTGTACGGCCAGTTCCTGGCCGGCTTTCTCGGCGCGCTGGGCGTATGCGTATTGGTGTTTGCACTCGGCGAGCGCCAGCACGGCCAGGAGGCGCTGTTCACTCTGCTGCTGGCGGGACTGGCCATCAATACCCTGGCGGGTGCCATGGGTGGCGTGATGGCCTTCATCGCCAGCGACGAGCAGCTGCGCCAGCTCAGCCTGTGGGGCATGGGCAGCCTGTCGCATGCATTATGGAGTGCCACTCTGGGGGCGCTGATCGGCATCCCGCCGGCGCTGTGGTGGCTGCTGCGCTGTGCCCGAGAGCTCGATCTGCTGCAGCTCGGCGAGCTGACCGCCCATGGCGCCGGGCTCGATGCCCCTCGCCTCAAGCACCGCGTGATAGTCGCCACGGCACTGGGTGTGGGGCTGTGCGTGGCGCTGGCCGGCATCATCGGTTTCCTCGGCCTGTTGGTACCACACTGCCTGCGCCTGTGGTTGGGGCCAGGGCACCGCCTGCTGCTGCCCGCCTCGATGCTGGGAGGCGCCCTGCTGCTGATCGTGGCGGATACCCTGGCACGCACCCTGGCGAGCCCCGCCGAGATTCCGGTGGGGCTGCTCACCAGCCTGCTCGGCGGCCCCTACTTCCTGTGGCTGCTGCTCAAGCGGAGGGCGCGATGCTGAGTTTGATCGACGCCGGCTACATCCGGGCACCGTCGCTCGCCCCCTTCAGCGACCGCCTCGAACCGGGGGAACTGCTGGCCATTGTCGGCCCCAACGGCGCCGGCAAGAGCACCCTGCTATCGTTGCTCTCGGGCTATCGCCGCCCGGACCGCGGCAGTGTCTGCCTGGACGGTATACCGCTGCATCGCTGGGATTCCGCCATGCTGGCCCGACGCCGCGCGCTGGTGGCACAGAAGCTCACCCTCGGTTTCGACTGGCCGGTGCGCGAACTGGTAGCGTTGGGTAGCGAAGCCTCGCCACGGGAGGTTGAGGAAGTACTGGCCATGCTCGATCTCGAGGCGCTTGCCGGGCGCGGTGCCCTGAGTCTCTCGGGCGGCGAATCCCAGCGCATGATGATCGCCCGGGCGCTGTGCCAGTTGGGCCTGGGCCGCACCACCAGCGTAACTACCGACAGCGTGCTGCTGCTCGACGAGCCCACCAGCGCGCTGGATATCGGCCAGCAGCAGCGCCTGATGCGCCTGCTGCGTCAGCTGGCTGAGCGGCAACGCCTGACGATCGCCTGCGTGCTGCACGATCTCAACCTGGCGGCGCGCTACGCCCATCGGGTCTGGCTGCTGGAGTGCGGCCGGCGCATCGCCTCGGGGTCGCCCACCGAAGTACTCAACTTCGGCGCTCTGTCGCGAGTGTTCGATGCCGAACTGGAAGTGCGGGCCAATCATTGCGACGGCTCGCCGCTGGTGGTGCTGGCACCTTAAGCCCGTAAACGATACAGCCCCGGACTCTTGGCCGGGGCTGCATTGCGTAGAGCGTAGCGCGACGTTCAGGTGGTGGCGGGTGCCGCCTCGACGTCGCGCATCAGCACCTCGAAGGGCACTCGGGCCCTGGTCGCGGGCGTAACGGACTGTACCTCACCGCCACTGTCGTGGTCGCGTGTCTTGGCATATTCCACCGCTTCGACAGCATTCTTGCCATGGTCGATTGCCGCCAACGCCCACTTCCAGCCGGTGCCGTAGGCAACGGGGCCCTTGACCGGAATGCGTACCAGCTTGTTGAACATCTCGTAGACGCCATCGGGGCCGGCAATGATCATCTCGACCCGCGTCACGTGCGGCTTGTCGTTGCGCGGCGCCCCGGCGTTGAGCCACTCCATGACCTCCCACCACTCCTGTTGCTCGCCGGCAAAGGCGACCCACTCGCCATTGTCGAGCTGGAACAGCTTCTGCGCATGGTTGTAGGTCGAGCCATTGACACTGATCAGCGAATCCGTCGCGAGCGTCGTTCCGTCCCATACGATTGTGGTCATGCTGAGTACCTCTGTGTAGATCGGGCGCAGGCTTCAACGACGAAGCCCCTTGCGTCAGGCGCAGGGTAAAATCGAAAAACGCAAGAAATCGACACACAGGTTAACGATACCGCAACCCTCTCCATGCCTTCATCAGGCAGTGGAGCCGGCGCCAAATCGATCTATCGATCCGATTCCCGGCGCACCTTCTCCATGCCCTCTTCGCCAATCAGCCCCTGACGAAAGGCATGCTCCGCCATTGTCAGGCTGTCGTCGGCCAGCACCAGGTCGCAGCCGGTGTGGCAAATCTCGTCACGCAGCCTATCGATGGCGCGTTCACGCTCGGGCTTGCGCTCGACCCGGCGGATATACACTGCTCGAATACGCTCGGGATACTCGTGCACGATGCGCGCGTAGACCTCGGGATCGTGCTGGCCGCTGTCGCCGATCAGCACGCAGGGCAGCTCGTCGCGCATCGACAACATGTGCTGGATCATGTCGTACTTGTGGTCCTCGGCGCGGCGCGGCCAGGGCTTGCGCCAGGAAATACCCCACTCGCGCAAGAAAAGGATGGGGCCCACGGGGATACGGTTGAGCTGGAAGAACTCCTCGAGCATCTCGTAGATGCTCCAGGGCCCACGGGAAACATAGAGGATCGGCCGCTTGGCCTTGCCGCTGCTGCCGACATGCAGCGCCTGGTAGAACGCCGCCACCCCGGGGAAGGCCATGCGCTGGTGCGCCCGCTTGACGAACAGACGGTGCAGCATGCGCAGCTTGTTGGCCACGCCGGTATACATCACCGTATCGTCGATGTCGCTGATCACCAGCAGGTCGGCCTCGGCCGGCGGTATGTACACTTCGGTAAAGGACTGCACCGGTTCCACACCCGGCAATACCACATGCAGCTCGGCATGATGCCAGGCGGTATCCGACGGCAAGGGCTCCTTGAGGGGCATGTGAACGTCGAAGTAGCCGTCGCGGTCGGTGGTGACGGTCGTGGCGTTCTCGCCCAGGCTCACCTTGACGTCCACCTGGGGCAGGCCGTGGCGGAAAATGCGGCGAATCACGTCGGCCAGGTCGCGCAGCACGCCATAGCGAGGAATCACCTCGCCCAGTGTGGCCTGACGGAATACCCGCCCCATCAAGAAGGCTTCGTGGCGGGAACCGTAACCGCGATAAGGGTGCACGATATAGCCGCCTTGGCCCCGATCGCGTTTCATCGGGCGGGCGGCAATACGCAGCAGGCGCCTGACGAAACCCGTCATCCTCTCACCTGTCCTGCGCCGCTCTGCTGGGATGCTTCCGAGCAGTGCGCTATCAGCCAATCCTGGCAATGCCGCATGGTCTCCTCCCTGACACTCGACAGGGCCCGGCAAGCGCCGAGCCCTGTCTCTAGTGTGGAGGATGCAGCCGCAAGATCAACCGTTTATGCGTCGCCTAGCTTATCTCAGCGTAACAGGTCGCGTACATCCTTGGCCTCCCAGTGCGGGAAGTGGCGGCGGATCAAGGCATTGAGCTCCAGCTCGAAGGCGGCCCAGTCGACCTCCGTACGCGGTTGACCGGTAGCGTCGGCGGCGGCACGTACCATCCCTGCCCCCACGGTAACGTTGGAGAGCCGGTCGATGACGATGAAGCTGCCGGTACCGGGACTCTGGTCGTAAGTGTCGAGCGGCACCTCGGCGGTCAATTCGACCCGGCAGCGGGCGATGGCGTTGAGCTCGAGCCGCTCGGCTTCGTGCCGTTCCAGGGTGTTGACGTCGATCTGATAGCGAATGGCGCTCACCTGCCCCGCCACCGAACGGCCGGCGAGGCGAATGTCATACTGACGTCCCGGTGCCAGTGGCTGCTCGTGCATCCACACGATGTCCGCATCGAAGGTATTGGTGAGAGCCACCTCGGCCTCCTCGGCGACGATCCAGTCGCCGCGGGAGATGTCGATCTCATCCTCCAGCGTGATGGTCACCGCCTGCCCCGGCCAGGCCCTCTCCAGGTCACCATCGAAGGTCACCACGCGCTCGACCCGGCTGGTCTTGCCCGAGGGCAGCGCCTTTATGGCAAGCCCAGGGCGCAGCACACCGGCCTCCAGCGTGCCGGCATAGCCACGGAAGTCGAGGTTGGGCCGGTTGACGTACTGCACCGGGAAGCGTAGGTCGACCAGATTGCGGTCACGGTTCACCTCCACCGTTTCCAACAGCTCCAGCAACGTCGGTCCGGCCTCGCCGCCCTGCTGGCGATACCAGGGCGTGCGGTCGCTGCGGTTGACCACGTTGTCGCCCTCCAGCGCCGACATCGGCACGAAGTGCAGATCACCGACCGAGAGCTGCTCGGCGAAGCGGCGATAGTCGGCGACGATCTCGTCGAAGCGCGCCTGGGAGAAGCCCACCAGGTCCATCTTGTTCACTGCAATGACCAGATGCTTGATGCCCAGCAGATCGGCGATGAAGCTGTGCCGCCGGGTCTGGGTCTGTACCCCGTAGCGGGCGTCGATCAGGATGATCGCCAGGTTGGCGGTGGAAGCGCCGGTGGCCATGTTGCGGGTGTACTGCTCGTGCCCCGGGGTGTCGGCGATGATGAACTTGCGCTTGTCGGTGGAGAAGAAGCGGTAGGCCACGTCGATGGTGATGCCCTGCTCGCGCTCCGACTGCAGCCCGTCGACCAGCAGTGCCAGGTCCACCGCCTCGCCGGTGGTGCCGCTCTTCTTGGAGTCGCGGGTAATGGCCGCCAGATGATCGTCGAAGATCATCTTGGAGTCGTGCAGCAGCCGGCCGATCAGGGTCGACTTGCCGTCGTCCACGCTACCGCAGGTGATGAAGCGCAGCAGGTCCTTGTTCTCGTGCTCGTGCAGGTACTGCTCGATGTTGTCTGCAATCAATGTCGACTGGTGTGCCATCAGAAGTACCCCTCGCGCTTTTTCTTCTCCATCGAGCCGGCCTGGTCGTGGTCGATGGCCCGGCCGCTGCGTTCGCTGGTGCGGGTCAGCAGCATCTCCTGGATGATCTCCGGCAGCGTGTCGGCCTTGGACTCCACCGCGCCGGTCAGCGGGTAGCAGCCCAGGGTGCGGAAGCGCACCCACTTCTCCTCCGGCACCTCGCCGGGGGCCAGCGGCAGCCGCTCGTCGTCGACCATCACCAGCATGCCGTCGCGCTCCACCACCGGCCGCGGGGCGGCGTAGTAGAGCGGCACGATGGGAATCTGCTCGAGGTAGATGTACTGCCAGATATCCAGCTCGGTCCAATTGGAGAGCGGGAAGGCGCGGATCGATTCGCCCTTGTTGACCCGCGCGTTGTACAGGTTCCACAGCTCGGGGCGCTGACTCTTGGGGTCCCAGCGGTGGAACTTGTCGCGGAACGAGAACACCCGCTCCTTGGCGCGGCTGGCCTCCTCGTCGCGACGGGCACCGCCGAAGGCGGCATCGAAGCCGTACTTGTCCAGTGCCTGCTTGAGCGCCTGGGTCTTCATCACGTCGGTATAGCCGCTGGAGCCGTGATCGAAGGGGTTGATGCCGGCGGCGCGCCCCTCCTCGTTGGTGTGCACCAGCAGCTCCATGCCCACCTCGGCGGCCATGCGGTCGCGGAAGGCGATCATCTCGCGGAACTTCCAGGTGGTATCGACGTGCAGCAGCGGGAACGGCGGCGGCCCGGGGAAGAAGGCCTTGCGCGCCAGGTGCAGCATCACCGAGGAGTCCTTGCCGATGGAGTACATCATGACCGGGTTGCGGAACTCGGCTACCACCTCGCGGATGATGTGGATCGACTCGGCTTCCAGCTGTTGAAGATGGGTCAGCCGGTGCGGTGACAGGGATGCCTGCGAGCCGGCAACCTGTGACGCCGGCTGTTGCTCGGGAGCTTTGAGACTGGTCATCGGCCCGGATACCTCGCATGACGATGGGCAATAAGGATCATGCGCACAGGGTAACGCTGGGCCAATAATAACGTAAAAGAATGATTACCTATCTTTTTAGATCAAAAACGAATCGATGAGTCAAAGATCAATGCGCTCGACCCAGGTCAGCCACTCATCGCCACGCAGGTCGAGGATCCGGTAACCCGGGCGCGATGCCTCGTCGATGGCGAAATCGTCGGAACCGGCCAGGAACTGGTCGGTGGTCGAAGGGCAACCGTAGACCATGACTTCACCGTGTTCGAGCCGCTGCCGGCCGACAAAGGCCTGATGGATATGCCCGCAGAGAATGGCCTTGACCTGCGGGAACGGCGCCAGTGCCTGCCACAGGGCATCGCGATCCTTGAGCCCGATCTCGTCGAGCCAGGCCGAGCCGACCGTGAGCGGCGGATGGTGCATGACCAGCAGTGTGGGACGCTCGTCCTGGCGTAGGCGCTCGACCAGCGCGGCGATCCGCTCTTCGCCCAGTTCGCCATGGGCGTGTCCCTTGACATTGGTTTCCACGACCAGCAGGCGCCAGCCGGACAGGTCGATGTCCTCGTGGATGGGCTTGATGTCCTTCATCAGCTCCAGTTGGTCGTGGTTGCCACCCAGCCAGAACCAGGGGCAATCCAGCGTCGAGAGAATCCGATGAGCATGCTGGTAGGAAGCTGCCGTCTCGTCCTGGCTGATGTCGCCGCTGACGATGACAACATCCGGGTGCTCGGCGCGCACGGCTGTCACCACCGATTCGAGCTGGCGCAACGGGAAACCGGCGCGGGATCGGGCATCGGGGTCGGCGTGCAGATGGCAATCGGTGATCTGGACCAGCCGCATCATCCCGGCTGTTCCGTCAGGTTGGTCGGGTGCCCGTGGGCCAGGCCATGGGCGAGCCACTCGCCCAGGAAGCGGTTGAGCTGAAGCTTCTCGTCGGGCTGGAACATGCGCACGTTGGGGTAACGGTAGCGGCCGTTGAAGTGGCGCTCACGCTGGAAGTCCGTGACCTCGGCCATGCGCACGTCGTGGTAGAGATGCACGCGCATGCGGGGCGGCTCGATGACCGCATCCATCAGGCTACTCTGGCTCACGCGAGCGATGGTGGTATAGGGCGCCTGCTCCAGCACCGACAGCCACAGGGTACCGAAGCGGCCACGCCCGCCGGTCAGCTCGAGTTCGCGTGTTTCGCCCGCACCCAGATCGCCCAGCAGCCGAATCAGGCGCAGGTAATTGGCGCTGCATTCGCCCTGCAGGCCTTTCAGATCGGTGACATAGGCGGTTCTCGCCACGCTACCCCCTTGCTCGTAAAGATGCTCGTTCGGCCGCCAACCAGTAGAAGGCGATCAGACACATGGCATTGTCGAGTCGTCCGGCCTGCAAGAGTTCCCAAGCCTGATTGAACGGTAACACGTGAACGCGAATATCCTCATGCTCTTCATCGAGGCCATGCACACCTCCCAGTCCGTCGCAGTCGACCAGGGCACAGAACAGCGTCACCCGCTCGGAGCAGGCGCCGGGGCTCGGATAGTAGGTGTGCAACTCGATCAGATCAGAAACCTCGCAGCCGGCCTCCTCCATGGCTTCTCGTCGGGCCACCTCGGCCGGGCTCTCGCCCTCCTCGACCAGGCCGGCGACGATCTCGAGCTTCCATGGCGACTCGGGGTCGTCCAGAGCGCCGGCGCGGATCTGCTCGACCAGCGCCACACTATCGCGCTCCACATCGTAGAGCAGCACGCCCACGGCTTCATGCCGCACATGGACCTCACGCACCATCTCGCCGCTCCAGCCACCCTCGAACAGGCGATGGCGCAAGTGCACTTCGTCAAGGCGGAAGAAGCCCTGATGCAGGCAACGACGCTCGATCAGATCGACGTCGGTACCGCTGAAGCTGGGCAGGCGAGCGGCATCCCGGCCGCGTACGTGGTTATCGGTCATGCAAACCTCCGAGTCTGCGAATGGCGACCATTATCACGGCCGGAGCCGGCTATGCCAACCGTCGCATGCCGAGCCCATACTCCCACTGGCAGGGTGACCGGGCTCGGCACAAGGCCGAATCAGAGCCTGGACAGCAGAGCCCGGGCCTCCTCGCGCAGCGCCTCGTCCGAGGCCTGGCGGTCCTCGCGGGCGGTACCGTCGACGGCGCGCTGAGCATGCTCGCGTGCTTCGTTCTTGCGCCCCTCGTCCTCGAGGAAGGCCGCATAGTAGTAATTGACGTCGATACCGTCGGGACGGATCTCCAGCGCGCGCTGGAACATGCGTTCGGCGGTATCGCTGTTGCCGAAGCCAATGGGCCTGCCAGGTGCGCGGTCGTACAGCGCCCCCAGCGTGACATAGGCCGAGCCGTTGCCTCCCTGGGGATCGAGTTCGATGGCCCGTTCCAGGGCATCGCGCGCCGTACGGGCACTGCCAAGCGCCCCCAGACCGCTGCGTTCACGGGCATGCGACGCCTCGATGATGCCGTACCAGATCAACGGCTGAGCGGCACCGGGATTTGCCTGTACCAATCGCTCCGCTTCCTCGGAGAGCGACTTGAGCGAGCCGCGGCGCTGACCTTCGGCCTGCCGGGTGTTGATCTGCTCCCAGCGCTGCTTGAGCGCCTCGACCTCGTTCTCCCAGGCCAGGGCACCTGATAACGGAGCGAGCAGAAGGCCAGCGCCCAAGGCGGCGGCGAGTAGCTGACGTCGGATCATGTCCAGTCTCCTTCCATGTGGAGGTTGTTCTTGTGTGCGGCACGGGCCACAAACAGCACTGTAACGAACGTTTGAATCAATCGCCAGTCGTCAGCCTTTAGCTGGTTCGCCGGGTGCGAATGGCGTATGTTGGCCAGTCTCGCCAGAAAGAGGAAGTATAGGCATGAAGGGCCGCAACATGGCGCGCTGGCGTGACCCGGCCAAGGATCCGCGCCAGGAACCCAAGAGCAACCTGATCACCGCCGAAGGCGCGGCGCGCCTGCGTGCCATTCTCGACCATTTATCGCGGGTAAAACGCCCTGACCTCTCGGCCAAGGTGGGTGAAGCCGCGGCACTGGGCGACCGTAGCGAGAACGCCGACTACACCTACAACAAGAAGGAGCTCAACCGGGTCATCGCGCGCATCCGCTACCTGACCAAGCGGCTCGACGAACTGCAGGTGGTGGACCGCCTGCCGGCGAATACCGAAAAAGTATATTTCGGCGCCTTCGTCACGCTCGAGGACGAGGAAGGCGAGGAGATTCACATCCGCATTGTCGGCCATGACGAGACCGACACCGCCAAGCGCTGGATCAGCATCGACGCACCGCTGGCCAAGGCGCTGCTGGGCAAGTCGCTGGACGACGACGTCACGGTGAAGGCGCCGGCGGGCGATACGACCTACGTGATCACGGATATCGCCTACCGGGATCCCACCACCCCCGCCCGATAGACCCGAAAGCGCCGGTCATCGGCCTGGATCTCGAAGCTACCGAAGGCATTCTGCAGCAGGTCCGGATAGGGCAGGAAGGCATTAGCCACCAGCCATAGCTCTCCTCCGGGCAGGAGGTGCCCAGATGCCTCGCGAATCAAGCTACCGGCCGGGCCGTAGTCGATGCTGCGCTCCTGATGGAATGGCGGATTGCTGACGATGGCGGCGAAGCGTCTCCCGCCGAGTGCCGAGTAGACGTCGCTGGCCAGAGCCTGCCCTTCGAGCCCATTGGCGGCCAGGGTGCGCCGGGTCGCCTCCACCGCAAAGGCATTGACGTCGACTGCCGTTACGGCGTGGCCGCGGCGCGCCAGCCAGGCGGCGAGGATGCCATCGCCGCAGCCCATGTCCAACACTTCGGCTACCCGCTCAGGCCCCGGCAGATGACGTTCGAGCTGGTCGAGCAGTAACCGGGTGCCCTCATCGAGCTTGCCGTGGCCGAATACGCCGGGGTGGCTGGCAAGCCACAGCCCATCGGCCTCGAAGCGGGTCCAGGCCGCATCCGGGTCGATCCCCACCCTGTCGAGGCGCGTCTCGAACAGGATGCAACGCCGGGCGCTGTCGCGCTTGCGGCAACCCAGCCCCAGCGCCGCCAGCACCTTGAGCACGCGTTTGATGCCGCCCTGGTTCTCGCCCACCAGCTGCAGCGGCGTGCCCGGCGGCAGGTTGGCGCACAGCCACAGCAGCCACCACTCGCCGAGCGCATGACTCTTGGGCCAGAACAGCACCGCGCCTGGCGGCTCTCCAGTCTGCAAGGCATCGAACGGTGAGCAAGCCGGACGGTCGCGGTCGCGCCAGGCCTGCAGCACGCCATGGTCGGCGCTGACGACACTCCCCTGCCCCTCCTCGAGCCAGGCATCACGCGGTGGCGCCACCCACAGCCAGCCGCGATAGTCGGCCTCCTGGCGCTCCAGTAGTTGGCAGACCGGTGTCTCGGCACTCATTGGGCGTCCTCCTTCACCAGCGTATAGAGCAAGTAACGGCCCAGGCGCCAGTGGGGTTCAGCCTGGCAGTAGCGTCGCTCCAGCGCCACCAGGCGTTCCCAGTCCGCTTCGCTGGACGGCGGCTGGCGCAGGTAGTCGTGAAAGATACGAATCCCCGCCACCGAGTGAATCGAAAGCCCGCACTCCTGGCTCCAGGCGACGATCTGGTCATGACACAGCGGCGAGATGGGCGTCAGCCGCTGGCGCCTGCCGGTGCCCTCCAGACGATCGTCCAGCGCCTTCTGCAGGTTGCCCTTGACCACGTTGGAGAAACGCAACGCATCGCGATTGAACACCATCAGCGACAGCTGGCCACCGGGAGCGAGCCCATCCGCCAGAGTGGCGAAGGCAGCGCGTGGATCGTTCAACCACTCCAGCACGGCGTGACAGGCAACCAGCGGCCAGGGACCTGGAGCAGCTTCCTGCAAGGTCTGCAGCGGGGCCTGGAGGAACGTCACCGGCCAGTCATCGAGCGTCTGGCGTGCCTGTTCGAGCATGTCGCCGGCCGGTTCCAGTAGCGTGACGGGGTGGCCATGCCGAGCGAACCAGGCAGAGAGCTGCCCTAGCCCACCGCCTACATCCAGCACCGGCTGGCCATCGAGTTCGAGCATGAGCGGCAGCAGCTCGTCGAGCATCGCCAGGCGCAGCGCGCCGCGTGGCCCGCCATAGAGGCTTCCGGCGAATTTCTCGGCCAGGCCATCGAAGTGTCGGTCACCAGCGGGCGAAAGTGGGGCGGAATCGGTCATGTCTGGGCTGCGATAGCGGGGTGTGGCGCGCATTCTACCCGTCTTGCCAAGGTCTGGGCAGGTGTCGTCCCCAGCGCACCTCGGCTTCTACCTGTGCCGCCAGTGCCAGCAGGCGGCATTCGTCACCCATGGCGCCGATCACCTGCACGCCAACCGGCAGGCCTGCCGGCGTGACATGCAGCGGCAACGACATGGCCGGCTGACCGGTCAGGTTGGCCAGTTGGGTGAAGGGCGTACGGGCCAGGGCGTCACGCGCCAGGTGCCTGAGCATACCCGCCTTGAGCGCCAACGCCGGCAGGCCGGGTATCGCCAGCAGCGACATCAGGCGTTCGTGTGCCGGCGGCGGATAGAGCTCCCCCAGGCGTGGCGCCGGCGCAGCGACAACCGGCATCAGCAGCACGTCATAACGGCGGTGAAACGCCCCCATGGCACGTGCCGCCGAATTCCAGTCGCGCTTGGCCAGCTCGTAGTCGCGCACCGGCAGGCTGCGCCCCAGGCGGGCGATGGCGCGAGTGGAGGGCTCGACCTCTAGACGCGTGACGGGAACGCCGGTTTCTCGAGCGATCCAGGCCAGGTCGGCGGTGAGATGGCCGAGATAGAGCGTCAGGTAGGCATTGGCCAGGCGCTCGCCGTCCACCGGCGGATCGGCCCATTCAACGTGATGGTCTAGCCCTTGGAGCGTACGTGCCGCCGCTTCCACCGCCTGGCGTACCTCGGGGTCGAGCACGCTGCCAAGCGGTTTGCCGAGTGGGTCTCCCAGCGAGACTGCCACGCGCAGCGGCTCGGGCGGGCGCTCGAGTGCCGCCCGGAAGCTCTGTTCGTGCTTTACAGGGTAAGGGCCGCCCTCATCCATGCCGTTGATGGCGTCGAGCAGCGCGGCGCTGTCCCGTACCGAGCGGGTCACGGCGTGTTCCACCACGGCGCCCTGCCATACCTCGGCATGCATCGGGCCCTGCGGCACTCGCCCCCGCGAGGGCTTGAGGCCGAACAGCCCACAATAGCTGGCGGGAATGCGGATCGAGCCACCACCGTCTCCGGCCATGGCCAGCGGCACCAGGCCTGCGGCAACCGCGGCGGCTGCACCGCCGCTGGAACCGCCGGGCGAGTGCGACGGCAGCCAGGGATTGACGGGATGTGGAAAGGCGCGGGGCTCGGTGATGCCCATCAACCCCAATTCGGGGGTGGCCGTCTGGCCAAGGATGGCGAAGCCCGCCTGGCGCAGGCGGGTGACCAGGGTCGAGTCCATCGGCGGCCTCCATTCCGCCAGAGCCGCGCTGCCGAAGGCCAGCGGCTCGCCCTGGATGGCCATCAGCAGATCCTTGGTCAGGGTCGGCACCCCGGCAAAGGGCGACTCGGTAGCGACAGTAGCGGCTTCGGCCTGGGCGCGCTCGAAGCGCGTGCGAACCACCGCCCCGAGCCGTGGATTGCCGCACTCGATGGCACGACAGGCGGCCTCGAACACCTCCTCGCGGCTCACCTCTCCCTTGCGTATCAGTTCGGCCAGGCCCAGGCCGTCATGCCGACGGTACTCCTCGTACTCCATCGCCATCCCCTCTCCATCGAATGCCTCGATGATGCCGGGTGGCGCCTTGCGGAGCAACGTAACCCAAGCGGCGGTTTATCTCGTCAACTCAAGCTCGTATAATGCGCAGCCGTGCAGCCCCCTTAGCTCAGCTGGATAGAGCGTCCCCCTCCTAAGGGGAAGGTCTCAGGTTCGAATCCTGAAGGGGGCGCCATTCCTGCCGCTGACCGTGCCTGCCGGAAGCGTGAAGCTCAAGCCGCCTTGTCCTTCTTCAAGTGCAGGTAGAGAGAGTCAAACTCGCCCGCCTCTTGCAACTTTTCCCAGTCCGGAATGGTGATCTGCATCTTCTTCGTCTCGATCAGCCCCTCGGCACGCAGCGCCTGCATGGTCCGGCTGACGTGGACAGCACTGATGCCAATCGCATCCGCCAGTTCCTCCTGGGTCAGCGGCATGAGGAAGGTATTGGAATTTTCCACGAGCCCCACTGCCTTCAGGCGCATCAGCAGCTCGCAGAGGAGATGGGCCATCCGGCTGTAGGCATCGCGCCGGCCGATGTTGAGCAGCCATTCGCGGAATATCGAGGCATCGACCAGCGTCTCGCGCCAGAACGCCGCGGTGAGACGAGGGTAGCGCTCGCACATTCGGCGCAAGTCCTCGTGTTGAATGAACCCGATCGTGCAAGGGCTGATCGTGGCGATGCTGCTGTCCATGTACTCCAGGTGCAGGCTCTGCAGGTCCGGCATGTCGCCGGGTACATGCAGCGCCATGATCTGGCGCCTGCCCTCGTAGCTCAGCTTGAAGACGCAGGTGAAGCCCTCCAGGACCAGGCAGCAATGGTGCGGACGGTCTCCAGTTCGCACGATGTGCTGGTCGGTCTTGTGGCGTGTGATCTGCACGGGCAAGCCCTTGAGCGCCTGCTTCTCCTCCCTGGTGAGGGAGAAGTTGCTTTCGAGCTTGCGAATCATCAGGGTATCGGGCCTATGCGCCTCTGCGTTCATGCTTGCGCTCCGTGAACGATTCGTTTGTCACTGCCATCACCCTAGTTCATTCACAGGTAGCCTAAGCAAACATCGTGAAAAGAACTCTTGTGGTGCCTCGGTGCTTGCCGACCATCGTCAGTCGTCGAAGGTAATCACGCGACCAGCGCTTGGCGACACATCATTCATGAACGGTCACAAGCCTGTAAGCTGAATTGTGTTAGGGTAATGGCTCACCAGAGAACTTCAGGCAGGAGGCCAGATGTTTCAACGCACAAGGAAAGTCGCGTGTTCCCAATGCCATGGCAGTAACTTCTGGCACGGCAACCCCAAGCCGACGGACGTGCTTCACTGCCGCTACTGCGAAGCCGCCATCACGACCTACGCCGCCTATGTGGAGCAGTCGGCCCAGCGTGAAGCCGAGCGGCTGCTCGCGGAGTTCGTCGAAACCGACGTTTCCCGTGATCTCGCTCATCTCAAGGCCGTATTGGCGGCTCCAGACCATCGGATATGTTCCTGAGGCCAGATCGGCACGGCCATCCTGTATAGGGTGGCCGTTTCATATCAGGATGGCCTCAATCGCGGTTATCCATCTCGGATGACAATTCCGTGCCGGCTCTCAGCGAGAGTTCCAGTTGATCGAGCGGCATGGGTCGGGCAAGCAGGAAGCCCTGGAATTGCTCACAGCCGTATCCCCTCAGCAAGCTGTGTTGCTGCTCGGTTTCAACGCCTTCGGCCACCACGGTCAGGCCCAGGTGATGAGCCATGGAGATAATGGCCTGCACGATGGAGGCATCGTCGACGCTATGCGTGACCTCCTTGATGAAGCTGCGATCGATCTTCACCTTGCTGATGGGAAGCTGCTTCAGGTAGTTCAGGCTGGAAAAGCCGGTGCCGAAGTCATCGATGGAAACGTTGATCCCCATCCGGCGCAGGTCATGGAGAACATCGACCGCATCCTGTGCATCCTTCAATAGCACACCTTCGGTCAGTTCCAGCTCCAGCCGGCTCGCTGGGAGCTGGGTAGTGGCAAGGGTTTCCCTCAGCGTGTCCAGAAACCCGGCGCGGTGAAACTGCAGGGGCGAGACATTGACCGCCACCTTGAACCCACCATGGCCTTGCGCATCGAGCAATCCCATGTCGAGGCATGCGCGTTCGAGTACCCAGCGACTGATCGGCATGATCTGGCCGGTCTCCTCGGCCAGGGGAATGAATTCACTCGGTGGCACGAAGCCCCTTGCAGGGTGGTTCCAGCGCAGCAGAGCCTCCACGGTGACGATATCGCCCGCCTGGTCGTACAGCGGCTGGTAGTAAAGCTCGAGACGCTGCCCGTCGATGGCGTCCTGGAGCTCATTACGCATCATCAGCCGCTCGTTGACGCGTGCGGTGATGTCCTGTGTGAACCATTGATAAGCGTTGCGCCCCTGCTGCTTGGCCATGTACATCGCCATATCGGCCTGCTGGATCAGCTCCATGGGCTGAACGATGGCGTCGTTACTGATGGCAATGCCGATACTGGCCGACAGGTGGAGTTCGTGATGATCGATACTATAGGGGTGAGCGACGAGCTGCAGCAGGCTCTCGGCCATTTCCGCCTGCGCTTCCTGCGTGGCGTCGGGCATCAATATGACGAATTCATCGCCACCCAATCGGCCCAGGGTATCTCCGGGCCGCATGGCGCTGGACAATCGGCGGGCCACTTCAATCAGCACCTTATCGCCTATGGCATGACCCAGGCTGTCGTTGATCGGCTTGAAGTCGTCCAGGTCCACGAACAGCACGGCCATGTTACGATTCCGGCGCTGCTGCGCCAGGGTAAAGTTATGGTTGAGACGCTCCTCCAGTAGCGTGCGATTGGCCAGTCCGGTCAAGGGATCGTGACTGGCGCTGAAGGCGAGCACTCGTCTGTCCTGATGGCGCTGGTGGGCCAGCCCCAGGCTAAACGACATGAGATAGCTCAGCATCAGTCCGGCAAGAGCCACCCCACCAGGTATCAATCCAGCCTTGAGCATCTCGTCCACCGAGTCGGGATAGACCTCCAGTGTCAGCCCCAGCCCGCCAGGCAAGCCGATATGTCGATGCGCAACCAGCGGGTAGCTCGATTCGCTCGCCGCACGGCCGGGCGCCCGCATCTCCAGCAGGGGAGCGCCACTTTGCAGCACACGGACCATGTAGAACCCCAACTGAACGCGAAGCTCTTCTCTCAGCAGCACGACAAGGTCGATGCTCCCCAGCAGCTGATGACCCGCCGCAGGCAGCGGTATCATCACCAGGGCCATATGGCGCTGCTCGCGATCGGCCGGCATCATCCATGGCTGAGCAAAGTCGAACTGCAGCCTCAGCTCGACCTGGGGGTCGGCCAATTGCGCCTCCAGCCATCGGCCAGCTGGCGCATTGCGAGCGAACTCCCAAATCGATCCCCCCCGATCCCGCAACACGAGCGCTTGCATGCCGGGTGAGTCGCGGAAGTAGTGCTCAATATGATGGGCACGCATCGCTGCATCGAACCGCGGCTCCGAGGAATCCAGGCGCTCGGCCACATACTGGCCAAGGAGAAGCTGCGCGGAAATCGCCTGTTCGGCGTTGTACTGCAGGTTGTCGAGCAAATGACTGGCTTGTCGCTGCTTCTCTTCCTGGTATTCCCAATTCAACAGGTACCAGACCGCACAGCTCAACAGGACGCCAAAGAGACCGCACGCCAGCGCCAGCCGCCCCATTAGCGGTTGTGGGCGGTCGACACCGACTGGCATCAGCAACATCGAAACGCCCAGCACCATGGCCAGCACGGTTCCCAGCAGGGGCGAAGAGGCGTTGTTAAGCGTCCAGGCCACCTCGCCACCCGGGAGGAAGAGCCTGAGCAGCGCCAGGAAACTGCTGCTCAGTAACAGAGTGCCTACGCCGGCCCACAGCCAGCGCGAACTTCGCCTGCCCACCCCGAGCAGCAGGCAAACGGCCACCAGCAACAGCATCGCCGATGCAAGGGAGCCCATCCGCACGTCGCCGGTCAGCCAGGACACCCCGACTTCCCGACCTCCGGCCAGGGCGTTGTGCATCAACAGGTAGGTGACATGAACAAGCAGGATGAGACCGGCAAGGCGACGCAGAACCGACCAGCGCGCCATGATGGCCAGCAAGCCGACACCGACCATCAACACGGCCAGCGCATTGTCGGGCAGCAGTACGCTACGCAAGGGGTAGACGATTTCCAACCAGTAGGTCAGAAGCCCCGCCCCGCCCATCAGGATGAGTACGGCCGCCGCCATGTAGAGCGTGGTATTCCTGGCGATATCCAGCGTCTTGTGAGACATGCACGCACTCCTTTGGACAGCCGAAAGCGAAACGACCCATCCACACTGCTGGCGTGTCAACAGTAAATATCGGCAGGCAAAGGGAAAGGTTTAATCCCACTTAGTACGCCTGGCATTTATATCCAGAGAAGCAGGGAGCGCAGAAAGACTGATAAAAGAAAACCGGCCCCGAAGGGCCGGTTCTGTCGTCGATGAATCGACGTGTCTTGCTGTCCTACTGTACCGCCAGGTTCGCTTAGAAGTGGTAGCGAGCGCCGGCCAGCCAGTAGACGTTGTCGTTCAGGTCACCCGCCGGAGTATCGTCCAGATCCGGCAGATCGCTGTCGTTCAGCTCCAGGAAGACGTCGAAGTTGCTGGCCACCTTGTAGTAGGCACCGGCAGCCCAGGCGGTACGAGTATCGTCCTCACCATCTTCGTCGACACGGTAGAGGTCGGCGTTGAAGGCCCACTGGCCCATGGCGTAGGTAGCACCCAGGCCCCAGGTGTCGAAGCCGCCACCCAGAGTCTCGTTGTCGTCACGGGTCTCGTAGCCCAGGCGAGCAGAGAAGGCATCGGTGACGGCGTAGGAAGCGGTGGCACCGTACAGCACTTCGTCGTTGCCTTCATCAGTCCCAGCATGGCCAGTCACTTGATCATCATCGATGTAGCCGAGCGCCAGGCGCAGCGGGCCCTGCTCGTACTTCACGCCACCCTGGGTAACGATCTCGGACTCCCTTCCAGTCGGCTCGACACCACGGTCGCTGTAGTGCTTGGCGGAGAGGAAAGCCTGGAAGCCGGACAGATCCGGAGTGATATAGCCGATGGAGTCACCACGAGCCTGTGCAGAACCGCCACGGCCATTGGTCAACTCGAAGCCACGGTCGATGTAGACATCGAACGGCGCCATGACATGGCTGTTGTAGAAGCTGTCGTAGTTACCGGCCATCACGGTACCGTAGCTGGCACTCTCAAGGCCGAGGTAGCTGTGACGCACATGGTTGATGCCGTCGTTGTTCGACTCATCGGCGCGGAAGCGGAACTCGACGCGACCGAAGGCCTTCAGATCGCTGTTGATCTGCTGGCTCATGGAGAGGCCGAGACGGGAGTAGACGTTGACGAACTCGGGGCTGTCGTCCCGGGCCGTAGTAGTGCCTTCAACATACTCCGGGCCGCCGCCGGCGATACCCAGGGCGATACGGCCGTTGAGGATCAGCTGAGTGCCATCCTGGTCGTAAACGGTGGCAGCCTGTGCAGCAGTGGCGCCGTAAACCATGGCACCGGCAATGGCAGTCGCTAACAGTGTCTTTTTCATCGCGATAGTTCCTTTACTAGCTTACTGTTTCGATCGTTACTGCACGGATCGGTGATCGGTGCAGGTAGCTTGCCGGGCATGGGTCCCGCCGTACGTGGCTCGGTTCCTTCTCAGGAAGCGCCAGGGCCGGTCATGACCGCAGCGAAGCCTTGTTATAGTCCAATGCTCGCAGGTAGAACTCTATACCGGGAAAAATGGGAACGCAATAAGAAAAAACACTGTTTTCCTTCGTTGCCCGCCTCCCCGCCGGAACTTTTCCCTGCTGATGCGGTCTTGAGCGCTCCCGCCCAGGGGCCGCGTGCCGCAGGCAATGGCAGTAAGTGTTGCCTGGCAGCGATGAGCCCGCACATCATGCCCCGCTGATAGAGGAGAGGCAAGCACCTCTATAAACGCTTGGTTCATTCGGGGTTCAGTGCCCTTTCGCCTGGCCGTTGTGCTTGGCCAGCAAGGCAGAGAGCTTGGCCTCCAGGCGCGCCT